>JANQEX010000050.1 GCA_028278105.1 Alphaproteobacteria bacterium
AACCGCCTTCGGCGGTTTCTGGATTCCGGCTTGTCCGCCTCCGCAAAGCTTCGGCGCGACGGGTGCGCCAAGACCTCGGCGTAGCCGAAGGCGAAGCCGGGCGCCGGAATGAGCAGTCTATTTGATTTGATTCATTAGCAAAAACCAAATTCAAAAAGCACCGCCCTGCAATCAAAACTCAACCGGCGGCGGGGGGTCGATGGGAACGTTGAGGTCTTCCAGAAGCAGCTCCTCGTCGGTCAGCTCCATCAGCCCGTCGGGCGCCACGCGGATGTTGGTCTTGAACAGGGCGTTCTTGAAGATCACCGTGGAGGCGAGGAGATAACGGTTGTCGCGCGCGATGCGCTCGTAGCTGACGGGCATCAGCCGGCCGGCGACTTTTTGCATTTCATCCGGCGTGGCGTTGTCCAGCCAGGCGACGTCGTCGGGTTTTTCGACGATGATGAAGCGGCCAAGCTGCCCGCGCACATAGTGGAAGAAGAATTTCGAATAAAGGATCACGTTCTTGCGGTCGAGGCGGATGGGGGCCTTCTCGTTCACGCGGTAGATGATTTCGTTGGTCCAGTTCATCATCTCGACGTCGCCGGGCTTCACCAGCAGATGGCGCGTCTGTTCCTCGTCGGCGGCGATGTAAAATTTATACTGCTCGTACCAGGGCAGGGAGGCCGCCTGCACGGCGAGAGCGGAAAGATTCAGGTTGCGGGATTCCAGCGCCTCGCGCGCCTGCGCGGTGAAGGCCCTAGTCTCTTCCGGCGAAAGGGTTTTGAGGGGAAGCTCTTGCATGCCCGAACCTTACGCGATGCCATATGAAATCTCAATCATGATCGCGCAATACATGTCCCGCAAGGGAAAGCGAGCCTGTGATGAGGATGCGCGCCGGTCTTTCCCGTGAGTCGCGCAGGCAGAAATCAAGCGCGGCCGGGAGGCTGGAAAAGGATTCGGCCCGCGCCAAACCCGCTCGCCGCGCGGCGTCCGCCGCCTGCCCGGCGGAAAGGGATTGGGCTTCTTGCGGAATGGCGACGGCGGCAAGGGCCGACACGTGGCGGGCCAGGGAGGCGAGGAATGCGTCCGGCTGTTTTGTCGCCAGCATGCCGAAGATCAGCATCAGCTTTTTGCCGCCGGTCCGGGTCCATGCTTTGGCCTGCGCCGCGAGAGCTTCGCCGGCCATGGCGTTATGCCCGCCATCCAGCCAGAGTTCGCAACCTTCGGGCAGGGCGGAAACCAGGGGGCCCGATTTCAGCCGTTGCAGCCGCGCGGGCCATTCGACGCGGCAAAGGCCTTGCGCGCGCGCTTCGTCCGGCACGGCGAAGGGCGAAAATGCCTCAAGCGCGGCGATGGCGGTTGCCGCGTTTTCGTATTGATGAACGCCGGCAAGGGAAGGCGGGGGATAGTGTTTTTCACCGGCGGCCGAGGAATGGATAAATCCGTTTTCCTCCAGGCGGTAATTCCAGTCCCGCCCATGCAGGAAAAGCGGGCAGGATTTTCCCGCGGCTTCTTTTTCTAGCGCTGCCAGGGCCTCCGTTGAAGTTTGTGGCGCAACGGCCGCCGTGATTCCGGGCCGGAAAATGCCCGCCTTTTCCACGGCGATTTTGGCGAGGCTGCCGCCCAGATATTCGGCATGATCCATGGAAAGATGCGTAATGACGCAAAGCGCCGGCGCGGGAACGATGTTGGTGGCGTCCAGCCGTCCGCCCATGCCCGTTTCCAGCAATAGAATGTCGGCCGACGCGCGCGCGAAGGCCAGGAAGGCAAGGGCGGTGGTGATTTCAAAAGAAGTCACCGGACCGGCCGCGTTCGCGGCCTCGCATTCCCGCAGGAGGGAGACGAGCTGCTTTTCCCCGATCAGCTCTCCCGCGAGGCGGATGCGCTCGTGAAAGCGCAACAGATGCGGCGAGGTGTACACATGCACGCGCCGGCCCGCCGCTTCCAGCATCGCCCGCAGGAAGGCGATGACCGAGCCCTTGCCATTGGTGCCCGCCACATGAATGACCGGCGGCAATTTCCGGTGCGGGTCGCCAAGGCGCTCCAGCAGGCGGAAATAGCTTTCGCGCAGGCTGAGGTCGATGGGAAGCGCGTGGTAGGCGTGGAGGCGTTTCAGGATTTCGCTGGAAGTTTCAGCCATTTCGGGTGGGAAGAGTCTTGTGGGCAAAGGGTTGATTTGCTAAAATTCCATGGTATGGAAGAATCTAAATATAAATAAGTTATGGCAGGAGAATAATAATGCATGCCACAGGGACAGGTAACGGAAAAAGTTCCCGAAAAAGAATGATGGTTCTTTTCGGACTGGCGGCTGGCTTGATGGGAGCTGGTTGTGATACGAATAATTTTGGCGAGCAACCCGGCACGGAAATACTGAAGGTAAGAAGATGCGTTCAAGCGCAGTTTGGCTCGAACGGATTTAATATTTATTCTGCCGGTCGCGTTAAATCATCGGACCGGAAAGGAAGCGTTATTGGAAGTTATCGAAAGGATGGGGTCTTATCCAATATCCGGATTGAGTACGACGCAAAAGGTGACCCGTCCCTGTTTTTTCGCGGGGCAAGAGGCCGCGAAAAGCCCGTCCAAGGGAACACGGGGCATCCGCCCATTGATACGCTTATGAATTTCATAAGGGAAAATTGCTCAATGAAGTCGACGGCAAAAAATCACGGCTGACTATTTCCCAATCAGCGCCGGAAGGCCGGAGCGGCCCTTGCGGGTTTTCCTGCCGCTGCCGTTCATCAGGAGATTCAGGATACGCACCAGCGTGTCGCGCAACTCCTTGCGCTCCACCACGATATCCACCATGCCGTGCTCGCGCAGATATTCGGCGCGCTGGAAATTTTCGGGCAAAGTTTCGCGGATGGTGTTCTCGATGACCCTTGCGCCGGCAAAGCCGATCTGCGCGCCTTTTTCGGCGATGTGAATATCGCCCAGCATGGCGAAGGATGCCGTGACGCCGCCGGTGGTGGGGTCGGTGAGCACCACGATATACGGCAGGCCCGCCTGCCGGACCATCTGCACGGCGATGACCGTGCGCGGCATCTGCATCAGCGACAGGATGCCTTCTTGCATGCGCGCGCCGCCCGAGGCGGGAATGGCGATCAGCGGCGCCTTGAGGGCCACCGCCTGCCGCGCGGCGGCGACAAGGCCTTCGCCCACCGCCTGCCCCATTGATCCGCCCATGAAGGAGAAGTCGAAAGCGGCGGCGACGGCGTTGCGCCCGCCCATCCTGCCTTCGGCCACGTACAGCGCGTCGCGCTGGCCGGTTTTCTTGCGCGCCGCGCGCAGGCGGTCGCGGTAGCGTTTCAGGTCGCGGAAGCGCAAGGGGTCGCTTGGCATTTTGGGCAGGGCCAGCAGCCGGAACGCGCCGTCATCGAACAGCATTTCAAGGCGGCGCAACGGCTCCAGGCGCAAGTGATGCCCGCAGGCGCGGCAGACATTCCAGCTTTCCTCCAGCTCGCGCCTGAACAGCATGGCGCCGCAGCCGGGGCATTTTTCCCACAGGTTGTCGGGCACCTCTTTCTTGGCGACCAGGGCCCGGATGCGCGGGCGGACGAAGTTGTTGATCCAGTTCATGCGCGCATCCTGCCTTAGGCCGCCGCCTTGTCCCGCGCGCCGTGAACGGCGCGGGCGAGCGAGGCGGCGAAAGCGGCGACCTTCTCGACAATCTGCGCGGGCGGGGTTTTCCTGTCCAGGAGATCGGCGATTTTTTGCACGAGCGCCGAGCCCACCACCACCGCGTCGGCGCTTTTGGCGATGGCGGCGGCCGAGGCTTCGTCCTTGATGCCAAAGCCCACCACCAAGGGCAGCGGCGTGCCCTGCCGCAGGCGGGAGAGGGCTTGCCTTACGCTTTCCTCGGCGGCGGCGGCCGCGCCGGTAATGCCGGTGATGGAGACGTAATACAGAAAGCCACCCGCGCCATCCAGCACGGCGGGCAGACGCGCGTCGTTGGTGGTGGGCGTGGCAAGGCGGATCACGTGAAGCCCGGCCTTTTGCGCGGCGCGGCGCAATTCGCCGTCTTCTTCGGGCGGAAGATCGACGACCAGAACGCCGTCCGCGCCGGCCCTGGCGGCGGCTTCGGCGAATTTGGCGTAGCCGAAGCGGTAGACGGGATTGGCATAGCCCATCAGCACCACGGGGGTTGCGGCATTTTCCCGGCGAAATTCGCGCAGCAGGTCAAGCACGCCTTTCAGCGACGCGCCATGGGCCAGCGCCCGCACATCGGCGGCCTGAATGGCGGGACCGTCGGCCATGGGATCGGAAAAGGGCATGCCGAGTTCGATGAAGTCCACGCCCGCTTCCGGCATGGCCTTCAACAGCGCCAGCGAGGTGGCGGCATCGGGATCGCCGCCCGTGAGAAAGGCGCTGAAGCCGGGACGGTTCCGCTTTTTCAGATCTGCAAAAACGGTGTCGATGCGGTTCATGATATAAATACCTGCCCTGCAACCTTACAGGCAT
Organism: Alphaproteobacteria bacterium; assembly: GCA_028278105.1. Taxonomy (GTDB): domain Bacteria; phylum Pseudomonadota; class Alphaproteobacteria; order UBA9219; family RGZA01; genus JACQAB01. The sequence continues at coordinate 4,441 of JANQEX010000050.1, forward strand.
TCCCGCGCAAGCGGGAATCCAGTTTTATAAACACACTGGGTCCCCGCTTCCCTGCTACGCCTTCGGCTACGCAGGGCGAGCTTGCAAAATGGCCCGGCGTAGCTTTAGCGAAGCCGGGTCGCGGGGACGCCTGGTTTATATGTGCTTTCGTTCTTGTCATATCCTCAGCCCCATCCGGGATGCGACGGTGAAAATGTCCTTGTCGCCGCGCCCGCTGAGGCAAACGACGCAAAGATGGTCTTTCGGCAGGCTGGGCGCAAGCCGGGCGGCATGGGCAAGGGCATGGGCCGGCTCCAGCGCCGGGATGATGCCCTCCAGCCTGCTGCATAAATGAAAGGCTTCCAGCGCCTCTTCATCCGTGGCGGAAACATAGCTCACGCGCCCGCTGTCGTGCAGGAAGGAATGCTCCGGCCCGATGCCGGGATAGTCCAGCCCGGCCGAGATGCTGTCGCCTTCCAGAATCTGCCCGTCACCGTTTTGCAGAAGATAGGTGAGATTGCCGTGCAGAATGCCCGGCGCCCCGCCATTGAGGGAAGCGGCGTGCCTGCCGGTTTCGATGCCGTGCCCGGCGGCCTCCACGCCATACATTTTCACCGAAGGCTCATCCAGAAAGTCGTGAAACAGCCCCATGGCGTTTGAGCCGCCGCCGATGCAGGCCACCAGGCTGTCGGGCAGGCGGCCTTCCTGCTTTTGCATCTGCGCGCGCGTTTCCTCGCCGATCACGGACTGGAAATCGCGCACCAGTTGGGGATAGGGGTGCGGCCCGGCCACCGTGCCGATGATGTAATAGGTGTCGTCCACATGCGTCACCCAGTCGCGCAGCGCCTCGTTCATCGCGTCTTTCAAGGTGCGCGAGCCGGAAGTGACGGCTTTCACCTCCGCCCCCAGCAGGCGCATGCGGAACACGTTGGGTTTCTGGCGCTCGATGTCCACCTCGCCCATATAGACGACGCAGGGCAGGTTGAAGAGCGCCGCGACGGTGGCGACGGCCACGCCATGCTGGCCCGCGCCGGTTTCGGCGATGATGCGGGTTTTTCCCATGCGTTTGGCCAGCAAAATCTGGCCCACGCAGTTGTTGACCTTGTGCGAGCCGGTGTGGTTCAGCTCCTCCCGCTTGAAGTAGATTTTCGCGCCGCCGAAATGGGCCGTCATGCGTTCGGCCAAATAAAGCGGCGAGGGGCGGCCCGCGTAATGCTCCCGGTAGCGGTCAAGCTCGCGCTGGAATTCGGGATCGTTTTTGGCCGCGTTATAGGACTTTTCCACCTCCAGGATCAGCGGCATCAGCGTTTCCGCCACGTAGCGGCCGCCGAACATGCCAAAATGCCCGTTCGCGTCGGGTCCCTGGCGGAGCGAATTGGCGGTGGCTTGCACCTGTTTCATGCCATTTCCCATGATGGGCGGAGAGTTTGACGTTTTTCGCGCCATCTTGCAAGGGAGCCGGGGCTTTCATATTTATTGAGTTGGATAATGATTAAAGACCTCAACGACCGCTCGCGCGAAATATTCCGCCTGATCGTGGACGCCTTTCTGGAAACGGGCGAGCCAGTGGGCTCGCGCACCCTTTCCCGGCGGCTGGGCAGCCTGTCGCCCGCCACCATCCGCAACGTGATGGCGGACCTGGAAGAGTTGAACCTGCTTTCCGCTCCCCATGTTTCCGCGGGCCGCGTGCCGACGGAGACGGGCCTGCGCCTGTTCGTGGATGGATTGCTGGAAATCGGCGCGCTGCCGGATTCCGAGCGGCGGGAGCTTGAAACGCGCGGCCACGCCACCGGCAAAAGCCTGCCGCAACTGCTGGAGGATTTGACGTCCACGCTTTCCGGGCTGTCCTCCTGCGCGGGGCTCGTGGTGGTGCCCAAGGCCGAAGAACGCGCCCTGAAACAGATCGAATTCGTCAGTCTCGCGCCCGGCCGGGCCCTGGCCGTCCTGGTCAGCGAGGACGGCATGGTGGAAAACCGGGTGATGCAGCTTCCGCCCTCGGTGCCGCCCGCGTCGCTGACAATCGCCGCCAATTTCCTGAACGCGCATCTGGCGGGCAAAAGCCTGCCGGAGGCGAAGAAGGCGGTGCAGGACGAGATCGTCCGCAAGAAGGGCGAGCTGGACGCGCTGACCGCGAAGCTGGTGGAAACCGGCCTTGCCATCTGGACGGGTGAAGAAGGCGGCGGCTATCTGATCGTCCGGGGCCAGTCGCACCTGTTGCAGGATGTGAGCGCCGCGGCCGATCTGGAGCGCGTGCGCGGCCTGTTCGAGGTGCTGGAGGCGCGCGAGACCATGCTGCGCCTGCTGGATTCCGCCTCGGCTGCCGAGGGCGTGCAGATTTTCATCGGCGCCGAGAACCGGCTTTTCGCGGGATCGGGGTGCAGCATGATCGTTTCGCCCTATATGGGCCCGCGCGAGAAGGTGATCGGCGCCATCGGCGTGGTGGGTCCCTTGCGCATGAATTACGCCCGCATCATCCCCATGGTGGATTACACGGCGCGCCTGATCAGCAGGCTTTCGGGTTAGTTTTTCTTCCTTGAAAAAACATCCCGCGCCTTTATTTTACGCCTCATGAACGACACCCCCAAATACAGCGCCATGGCCGGGAAAGACGAAGAAAATCCGCCGGAGGCGAAAACAGAAGAACCCGCCGCCGCGCCGGAGGCGGCGCGCGTCAGGGAGCTGGAAGCCCAGATCGCCGGGCTGAAGAACGAGGCCCTGCGCCATCTGGCCGACGCCGAAAACACCCGCAAGCGCGCCCTGCGCGACCGGGAGGATATGGCCAGATACGCCGTTTCGGCCTTTGCCCGCGACATGCTGGAAGTGGCCGACAATCTGGAGCGGGCCCTGGCCGCGGCGAAGCCGGAGATGCTGGACAATCCCGGCGTGAAAAACCTGCATGCCGGGGTGGAGGCCACGGCCCGGCACATGGCGGCGGTGCTGGAAAAATCCGGCGTCCGCAAGGTCGATCCGCTGGGCCAGAAATTCGATCCCAACCTGCACCGGGTGATGATGGAGATGGATGCGCCCGACAAGGAAGCCGGCACCGTGGTTCAGGTGATGCAGCCCGGTTACATGATTCATGACCGCCTGCTGCGCGAGGCCATGGTGGGCATCGCCAAAGGCGGTTCGCAGCCGGACGGCAAGGTTGACCGGAAGGCGTGAATCACAAAGCCGTCATCTTGGGGTAGTGACTCATTTTAAAAATCATCCCCGCCCCCGCTGGAGTTTGCCCCCGCGAAGGCGGGGGCGGGGACAGGCTCCGGCGGGGGTCCCATTTGATTAAAAACAATGGGATGCCCGCCTCCCTGCTTCGCCTCCGGCTACGCAGGGCGAGCTTGCAAAACCGCCCGGCGTAGCTTTAGCGAAGCCGGGTCGCGGGCATGATATTTTTCAAACTGAGGCACTGCCCATCCCGGAAACCGCCGCGGACGGTTATCCGGGGTCTTGCGCCAGTCCGGGATGACGTTACGAGATGACATCGTGAAAGGAGGAAATCATGCAAACGCGCGAGTTGGGCCGCACCGGCGAAAAAGTCAGCCTCATCTGCCTTGGCACCATGACCTGGGGCGAGCAGAACACGGAAGCCGAGGCGCATGAGCAGATGGATTATGCCTTCGGGCAGGGCGTAACCTTTTTTGACGCGGCGGAGGTGTATCCCGTACCGCCGCGCGCCGAAACGCAAGGCCGCACGGAAACCTGCATCGGCGACTGGTTTAAAAAATCCGGCAAGCGCGATCAGGTTTTTCTGGCCACCAAGGTGACAGGCGGCATGGGCGGGCCCGGCGGCATGGATTATATCCGGCCGGGGCGGGTGTGCCTTGACCGGCGCGACATCGCGGCCGCGGTGGACGGCAGCCTGAAGCGGCTGCAAACCGACCGTATCGACCTCTACCAGATTCACTGGCCCGGCCGCCGCGTGAACAACTTCGGCAAGCGCGGCTATGTGCATGACGCGGATGAAAATCCGGTTCCGCTTGAGGAGACCCTTGCGGCGCTGGGCGAGATAATCAAGGCGGGCAAGGTGCGTTATGTGGGTGTATCCAACGAAACGCCCTGGGGGGTGATGCGCTGCCTGGAGCTTTCAGGCATGAAAGACCTGCCGCGCATCGTGTCGGTGCAGAATCCCTATAACCTGCTGGACCGCGGCTACGAGGTGGGGTTGGCCGAGGTTTCCATTCGCGGGCAATGCGGACTTCTGGCCTATTCGCCCCTGGCGGGCGGCGTGTTGAGCGGAAAGTATCTGGACGGCGCGCGGCCCGCAGGGGCGCGCATGACCCTGTTCGACCGCTGGAAACGCTACATGGTCCCGAATGCCGAAGCCGCGACGCGCCGCCATGTGGACATCGCCCGGCAGGCCGGGCTTGAGCCCGCGCAGATGGCGCTTGCTTTTGTGTACAGCCGCGAGTTCCTGACATCCAGCATCATCGGCGCCACCCGCGTGGAGCAGTTGAAGAGCAATATCGCCGCCGCCGGCATCACGCTTTCCGAAGACGTCCTGCGGGCGATTGAAGACGTGCAGAACGATATTCCCAATCCGTGCCCGTAGATGCGTCTTCGGCATGAAGGACCTTTCTTAACCCTTTATTTTCCGCGCTATTCCGGCTTGCGGGAGGCTTGGGGTTTGGCGTAAGGTCACCTCCCGAATTAAGGGATGGGGCACTGGCCGGACAGGACTTTCGCCCTACATATCAAACAGGAAACCCAATCCGCGGCGCTGGAGTTCCGGGCCGCGAAAACGGTTTGCCTGGGCAAAGGAGAAAGAGCATGTCGAAAGTGATCGGTATCGATCTTGGCACCACCAATTCCTGCGTGGCGGTCATGGACGGCGCGAACGCGCGGGTGATCGAGAATTCCGAAGGGTCGCGCACCACCCCCTCCATCGTTGCTTTTTCCGGCAATGGCGAGCGGCTGGTGGGCCAGCCCGCCAAGCGCCAGGCGGTCACCAATCCCGAAAACACCCTTTACGCCATCAAGCGCCTGATCGGCCGTCCTTTCGACGACCCGATGGTCAAGAAAGACGTCGGCCTCGTTCCCTACAAAATCGTCCGCGCCGACAACGGCGACGCCTGGGTGGAGAGCCAGGGCAAGAAGTATTCGCCGTCCGAAGTCTCGGCCTTCATCCTGATAAAGATGAAGGAAACGGCCGAGGCGCATCTGGGCGAAAAGGTCACGCAGGCCGTCATCACCGTTCCCGCCTATTTCAACGACGCCCAGCGCCAGGCCACCAAGGACGCCGGGCGCATCGCCGGGCTTGAGGTTCTGCGCATCATCAACGAGCCCACGGCGGCGGCGCTGGCCTATGGCCTGGAGAAGAAGGGCACCGGCACCGTGGCCGTGTATGACCTTGGCGGCGGCACCTTCGACATCTCCGTGCTGGAAATCGGCGACGGCGTGTTCGAGGTGAAGTCCACCAACGGCGACACCTTCCTGGGCGGCGAGGATTTCGACGCCCGCATCATCGATTATCTGGCCGAGGAGTTCCAGCGCGAGCAGGGCATCGACCTGCGCAAGGACCGCCTGGCGCTTCAGCGCCTGAAGGAAGCGGCCGAAAAGGCGAAGATCGAGCTTTCCTCCTCGATGCAGACCGACGTCAACCTGCCCTTCATCACCGCCGACCAGGCCGGGCCGAAGCATCTGAACATCAAGCTGACCCGCGCCAAGCTGGAAGCCCTGGTGGACGATCTGGTGAAGAAAACCGTTGGCCCCTGCACGGCGGCGCTGAAAGACGCGGGCGTGAATCCCGCCGACATTCAGGAGGTGATCCTGGTGGGCGGCATGACGCGCATGCCCAAGATCATCGAAACGGTGAAGGACTTTTTCGGCAGGGATCCGCATCGCGGCGTGAATCCGGACGAGGTGGTGGCCGTCGGCGCCGCCATTCAGGCGGGCGTACTGAAGGGCGAGGTGAAGGACGTCCTGCTGCTGGATGTCACGCCGCTGTCGCTGGGCATTGAGACGCGGGGCGAGGTGTTTACGCGGATGATCGACCGCAACACCACCATCCCCACGCGCAAGAGCCAGATTTTCTCGACCGCCGAGGATAACCAGAACGCGGTGACCATCCGCGTCTTCCAGGGCGAGCGCGAAATGACCGCCGGCAACAAGCTTCTGGGCCAGTTCGACCTTGTGGGCATTCCGCCCGCGCCCGCCGGGCTGCCGCAGATTGATGTGACGTTCGACATCGACGCCAACGGCATCGTCTCGGTCACCGCGAAGGACAAGGCCACCAACAAGGAGCAGCAGATCCGCATTCAGGCGTCCGGCGGCCTTTCCGAGGCTGACATCCAGAAAATGGTCAAGGATGCGGAAATGCACTCCGCCGACGACAAGAAGCGGCGCGAGCTGGTGGATGCGCGCAACGCCGCCGATCATCTGGCGCATTCCACCGACAGGACGCTGAAGGAATCCGGGGACAAGGTCCCGGCCGGTGACCGGCAGGCGGTGGAAGCGGCGCTGGCCGCCCTGCGTGAGGCGGCCAAGGGCGAGGATGTGGCGGCCATCCGCGCGGCGGTCGACTCTCTCAATCAGGCCGCCATGAAGATGGGCGAGGCGCTGTACAAGGCGGAACCGGCTCCCGGCGGCGAGGCCGGCGCCGCGCCGCAGGGCGAAGCCCAGGGTCAGGAAGGCGTGGTCGACGCCGAATTCACGGAAGTGGATGATAGCAAGAAAAAGTCGGGCTAGGGCATGAAAACATTGCCGCAACCTAGGTTCAATGGACAATGACCAACACGAACATTCCCGCGAAAGCGGGAATCCCATTTTTTTTCAAAAACAAACTGGATTCCGGGTCGCGGTTGCTGCGCAACCTTGCCCGGAAT
>JANQEX010000059.1 GCA_028278105.1 Alphaproteobacteria bacterium
CCGACATTCCCCTGACCGTGAAAGGAGCGGAATCGCAGAGCGGCAACCTGACCGAATGGCGGGATTCTTCAGGCAGCGCGCTGGTGGTGGTTGACGAAAGCGGAAATGTCGGCATCGGGACGGCGAGTCCCTCAGAAAAGCTCCAAATCACCGATGGCAACATCAGAATTGGGGAAACGGGCACAAAAACCATCACGGTCAAAGGTGACCTGACCGGAGACACCTCTATTGTTTTAGCCAACTCGTCTGGGAGTTTTGGCTCTTCCCTGAACCTTTGGCTCGGAGGTTCAGCATATCATGAGGCACGGCTTAACACGCAAAATACCAATATGCGGATTGGCGTTCGAGGCGGCAGCATTATTTTCAATACCGGTGACGAGATCGACAGCGCAAACGAGCGGATGCGTATCCACTTAAGCGGCAATGTCGGCATCGGGACGGCGAACCCGTCCTCGGCGCTGGAAGTGGCGGGCACCGTTACGGCTACAACTTTCAGCGGCTCCGGCGCGTCGCTCACTACATTGAACGCCGATAGCCTCGCCAGCGGCACGGTGCCTGCTGCCCGGCTTGGCGGCGGCACGGCGGACAATTCCACCTACCTGCGGGGGGACCAGACATGGGCCAGCGTCTCCTCCTCGCAATGGACCGACGGCGCCAGCAGCGCCATCTACTACACCAGCGGCAACGTCGGTATCGGGGCGACGAGTCCGAAATATCTTCTGGATGTCGGGGTTGGTTCCACCGCCTGGAGCAACTGGGACAGGTTTCACATAAACGCCATCGCGGCCAACAATCTGACCGGTCCCGCCGCACAGAAAATTAATGCCCGCGCCAGTCTTTACAGCTTTATTGCAGGCCGCAATCCCTCCACCAATTTTTCTTTAATCATAGTGCCATGGGATGGTTCCAACGATCTGGAAACCAATTGTAATAGCCAGATCAATCCGTACTGGCACGCACAAGCCGTGGTTAAAGGTTATTACTGGAATCAAGCTTTCGACAATACTGATTTTACCTACTATTCCACTGTTATGGGTGATCAGGCGACATTCGACAGTTTCAAGTCTTATGGTACGCAATGGTGGATCGGCTGCTCTACAATGACCGCGTTCAGCAATTCGGGCGCGGATCTTATTGCTTTGAACGCCGACAACCTTGCCAGCGGAACGGTGGCCACGGCACGGCTTGGTTCCGGCACGGCCGACAATTCCACCTATCTGCGCGGCGACGGGACGTGGGCGGCGCTATCGGGAATCATCGGCGGCTCAGGCACCCAGAATTACATACCCAAATTCACCGGCTCTACCACGCTAGGGAATTCCGTTATCTACGATAATGGCGGCAACGTCGGCATCGGGACGGCGAACCCGGCTGGTTGGAAACTTCACGTCAATGGTGGCAACTACGGCATTTATGGCTATGGCGGCACCTATGGTGTTTATGGCTATAACAGCGCGGGCGCCGGGGCGACCCTTGCTTATGGCGGGTGGGGACTGTACTGCTTTGCCGGAAGCTGTGGCGGCACGTCGGCCTGGGCCAATGTGTCCGACGCCCGTCTCAAAACCAATATCAAGAACCTTGAAGAAAAAGACGGGCTTGCGGCCATCATGAAATTAAGGCCTGTACGCTTTGACTGGAAGGACAAAAAGGAGGCAACCGATCAAGACAGGCAGTTTGGATTTGTCGCTCAGGAAGTTGAAGTTATTTTTCCGGAGGCCGTTCCCAAAAACACCCTCGATACGAGCATCACCCATGCCAATGGAAAAAGGGAGCCTGTCAAGGCAGCCAAAACCTTGAGTTACAGCGGACTAACCGTTCCTCTCGTCAAGGCCATCCAGCAGCTCAAGGCCGCGAACGACGATCAGGCCGCCGCGTTGAAGACCGCGAATGACAATCTGGCGGCGTTGCGCGCGCTCGTCGAGAAACAGGGCCGCTTGATCGAAACCCTCCGCGCCGCGCGGCGGGTGGGCGTCGTGATGCCACAGGGGTCCGTTGCGTCACGGGCCGGGAAAGTCCGCGGCCTCGTTCAGGATTCAATTGTCGATGAGTGATTCCCCCCCTCCCAGGGGGAGGGGGAAAGGCGACGTTTATTCCCCTTCCCTTAGGGAGGGGTTAGGGGAGGGCATGAGATGCTAACCAAACTGGGACGTTACCCAAAACCCTGTGTCATTCCTGCATCGGAATGGTATTGAGGTAACGAATTCAGCCGGTTTTTTTACGGCAATTAATCGCTTGCTAACCGTATGTTGCGATAGTGGAACAATAAGATCGCATTTTAGTTAAATCCCGTTATTCAATTTTCTTCGAAAAAATTATATTTTTCAAGGAGATAGCCATGAAGAGGATTTTCACGGCCCCTTGGGTTTTGACCCTTGCCGCCCTTCTTGTCGTCCTTGTTGCCCAGCCCCGGCCTGCCGAGGCCAGCCTTGCCGAAGAAGAATTCGCCCGCGACTTTCAGGTCCGCGCCTCGGAAAGCCGGGGTTTCGCCAAGAGCCGCCATGCGTCTTTCTACAAAAAAACCAACGCGCGTGGTTACGGGTTGAAGGTGAAAGGCACGCTGGATGGCGTGGGACGCGGCGTCGAAAATATTGTCGACCGGCTGGAGCGCCGCGCCACGATGACCACCGCCATGGTGGGAGCCACGATGGACGCGCCCGGCCGGCTGGCCCGCCGGCTGCCGCTTCGCCCCTATGTCACGGGCGGCGCCGGGGTTACCGTTTATGACGCATCGGGGGTCAATATCTCCACCCATGCGGCGCGCGGCGTCCGCGCCGTGCCGGTTGCCCGCATGGGAGGCGGCCTCGCGCTCCGCATGGGCGAGAAGATGAATCTTGATATTGCCTACAAGGCCGGACTCGCCGCCGGAGAAAGCTTGCACAAAACCGCCGCCACGCAGATCGTCGATGTGTCGGTGAAGTACAGGTTTTAGGGTGTTGGGGTGTTGGGGTGTTGGGGTAAGAGAATCTGCTGCAACAAATACTCTAAAACCCCAATACCCCAACACCCTCTTTTCAGGCCGCGCCTGTCTAGTTTTTGTCTTGCGCCGCAAGGGGCGGAGGAGAAAAATGCCCGCCCCGGTTCCGGCCCCGCCCCAGTTCCCGCGTTGACCACGATGACGAAACCCTCCGTATCCGAACATGGCTTTACCCAGCCCGGCTTCGGGTTCCGCAAGATCGACGCCGACAGCCGCACGCGCCTCGTGGAGGAGGTCTTCGCGTCCGTCGCTCCCAAATATGATCTGATGAACGACCTGATGTCGATGGGGGTGCATCGCCTCTGGAAGCGCGATTTCATCCGCCACGCCGCGCCCAGGCCGGGCGAGGCCATTCTCGATCTTGCCGGCGGCACCGGCGATATCGCCATGGGGCTGGTGAAAAATCTGCGCGCCCAGGGCGTGGCGGAAGGCGGAACGCCCCTGGTCACGGTGTGCGACCTGTCGCCGGCCATGCTGGATGTCGGCAAGGCCCGCGCCGCCGACCGCGGCTTTTTCGGCGCCATCGGCTGGAAGCAGGGCAATGCCGAGGACCTGCCTTTCGCGGACAAGAGCTTCGATCTCGTGACCATCTGCTTCGGCCTGCGCAACGTCACGCATATCGGCCGGGCGCTGGCCGAGGCCTTCCGCGTGCTGAAGCCCGGCGGACGCTTTCACTGTCTTGAGTTCAGCCGTCCGGCCCTGCCGCTGTTCGAGCGCGCCTATGACCGCTATTCCTTTTCCTTCCTGCCCTGGCTCGGCGAGAAGGTGGCGCAGGACCGCGAGAGCTACCAGTACCTGGCCGAGAGCATCCGCGCCTTTCCGCCGCAGGAGAAGCTGGCGGGGCTGATGGCCGCGGCCGGTTTCGATCCCGTGCGCTGGCGCAATGTCAGCCTTGGCCTCGCCGCCATGCATTGGGGCTGCCGCCCGTGAGCAGGGGCCGGGAGCCAGGGTCTTGTAGCGAAAGTTGAAAAAACTAAAAGAACGTTTCCCGATCAGGTTGGGTTGCCACCTCCGCCGGCGATCTTGATCTCAAGACCGGCGTCGATTCTCCGGGCCCGCGCCCTGAAAATCATGACCGCGACGGGGGCGTGATTGCCGCTCTATTGTGGGGCAGGCTGCATCCCGTTTCTCTTGTCCGCAATCCAGTTGGCAAAAGGCCTTGTACAGTCTGCCATAGCCTTAAAAGCTTCTTGGCCCTCGGGAGCCAGATTTTTTGCACGCGGTTCTTGCAGTGCGGTGTTAGCGTTGTAAAGAGGAGTAGTGCGGGAAAGATCAACCGAAGCATAACCTTCCTGGACCGAGACTTGTGGCAGCCCATTTTTTTGAAGGTAACCAGGGTAAATAGTATAAGCTAGATTCTTGCCAAAGACATTAATAGGAACAGCAGGGTCCATCGACTCGCGATATCCAAGCTTCATGGTCTGTCCACCGTGCCGCGCATCTAATTTTGCAAGACCGGTGCGAATACACTCATCATTATTGGGAAGACCACCACCACCACAAGAGTCCACGACTTTCTTCGCACTTAGATAGGCTTCTTCGACACCATCGAACTTTTTAATAAGATCGTCTCTGGTAAGGTTCCCATCACGGCTATCTTTACCAAAATGGTGTTTTGTCGACGCAATAACATGCACGGAACTATTCTGAAGGCCGCGCTGGAGGCCAAAGTTGTCATGGAGATAGGGCGTTGGATAGGACCCCGGATAAAAGGACATTGACACTGCGGTCGACGTTTTATGCCCCATTTCATCTGTATTTGTACGTACGAATCTTCCTCTCGCATACATGTCGCTCAACGCGGGGAGCTTCCAATCCGGATGCCATGGATTGAGGCCAATACCAGCGCTTCCTTCAAAACCGAGAGACTTTAGCGTCTCTGTGCATTGTTTGAATTTGATGGCAATCTGTTCAAGTGCTGGTGGCAGGCTTCCTTCTTTCGGCGCTTTGGGTTTCTCGTCGGATAACCACGCGGCAGTAGCGCCGATAGCCGTGGCAATTGCGACGATTCCTGCTATAAGTCCCCTTCTCGCCATAATGCCCCCCGTTGGAATGTTACCAAGCTACTTCAGATGATACCAAAAAATGCAGAAAGTAAAAAATCCGCCACCCGGTGGGCATTGACGCATTTAACTAGGGTCTGAACTCAATTTAACCAAACGTCATGCCAGCCCCGGCTTTTCCGCCTCCGCAAGCTTCGGCGCGACGGGTGTGCCAAGACCTCGGCGTAGCCGCAGGCGAAGCTGGGCGCCGGGGTAACCTCCAGCCTTTAGTCCCCGCGAAGGTGGGGATCGCATCCAGAAAATTCAAACAGTTAATCTGGATTCCAGCTCGCGCTTGCCCCGGCTTCCGCCGGGGCGCGCTTGGCTGGAATGATGTGAAAGTGAATCTTTTCAAGGGGCAATTCTTAAATTGAGTCTAGACCCTAATCCACTAGCCCCTAGATCCTAGCCCCCAGCCCCTTAAAAGCTTGACGCATTCATCGCAAGAGCCTACCTTCCCGCCGCTCCGGTAAAGAGTGTTTTTTAAGGCGTGGAGCATCGGGGGCTGGAAGCCCCGTCACAGGATGCAGCGCCAGGGCCTGTCCGCGTGATCGCGCACAGGCCTGTTTGGCGTTGGGTTAATGGAATGTTCGAGACACTTGGCAAGAAACTGAACGCGGTCTTCGACCAGCTTCGCGGGCGCGGCGTTTTGGGCGAGGCGGAGGTGGACGCCGCCCTGCGCGACATCCGCATGGCGCTGCTGGAGGCCGACGTGGCCCTGCCGGTCATCAAGGATCTTCTGGCGCGGGTGCGCGCGCGCGCCTTGGCGCGGGAGGTCATCGCCTCGGTCACGCCGGGCCAGCAGGTGGTGAAGATCGTCCATGATTCGCTGGTGGAGGCCTTGGGAGCCGAGGCCGCGCCGCTGAACCTTGCCGCCGCGCCGCCCGCCGTGATCCTGATGCTGGGGCTTCAGGGTTCGGGCAAGACCACGACCACGGCCAAGCTTGCCAAACGGCTGAAGGAGCAGGACCGGAAAAAGGTCCTGCTGGCCAGCCTGGACACGCGCCGCCCCGCGGCGCGGGAGCAGCTTGCCATTCTCGCCGGGCAGGCCGGCGTGGAAAGCCTGCCCATTCTTGCGGGCGAGCCGCCGCTGGCCATTGCCGCCCGCGCGCGGGACGCCGCCCGGCGCGGCGGGTTCGACGTGCTGATCCTGGACAGCGCCGGGCGTTTGTCGGTGGATGCCGAGCTGATGCAGGAAGCCAGGGCGGTGCGCGATGCGGCGCGGCCCGCCGAAAGCCTGCTGGTGGCCGACGCCATGACGGGGCAGGACGCCGTCAACACCGCCACCCGTTTCCGCGACGATGTGGGGGTCACGGGCGTGATCCTGACGCGGCTGGATGGCGATGCGCGCGGCGGCGCGGCCCTGTCGCTGCGCGCCGTGACGGGCAAGCCCATCCTGTTTTTCGGCTCCGGCGAGAAGCTGGACGCGCTGGAGGTTTATCACCCGCAACGCATCGTCTCGCGCCTTCTGGACATGGGCGACGTGGTCAGCCTGGTGGAAAAGGCGGCGGCCGGACTGGACGCACGGGAAGCGGAAAAGCTGGCCGGCAAGATGCAAAAGGGCGGCGCGCTGGATTTCAACGACCTGGCCGCGCAGATGCGGCAGATGCAGAAAATGGGCGGGCTTTCCGGCGTCGCCGCGCTTTTGCCGGGGGCGGGCAAGATCCGCGCGGCCATGGCGGACGCCGCCATGGACGAGAAAATCATCGCCCGGCAGTTGGCGCTGATTGCGTCGATGACGCGGGAAGAGCGGCGCGACGTGAACCTGCTGAACGCCTCGCGCAAGCGGCGCATCGCCGCGGGCGCGGGCCAGCAGGTGCAGGACTTGAACCGGCTGGTCAAGCAGTTCCTGCAAACCCGCGACATGATGCGGCAGATGCAGAAAAAAGGACAAAAGGAGTTTTTGAAGGGGCTAGGATCTAGGAGCTAGGGGCTAGGGCCAATGGGCAAGTACAAGATGGGAAATCCAATAAAGACAATCACTCCCGCGACCCGGCTACGCTAAAGCTACGCCGGGCGAGCTTGCTCAAAAGCCCTGCGAAGCCGCAGGCGAAGCAGGGAG
>JANQEX010000042.1 GCA_028278105.1 Alphaproteobacteria bacterium
TAATTGTCCATTGAACCTAGGATCTGGACTCAATTAGGAATGGATCAAACCAAACAGATCACTGCTCATTCCGGCGGAAGCCGGAATCCAGCAACCGCCGAAGGCGGTTGCATGAAGCCTTCGGCTTCATGCTGGACCCCGGCTGGAGCCTGTCCCCGCGAAAGCGGGGGCCGGGGTGAGAAGTTGTTTTCGGGATGAAAAACCTGTTTAATTGAGTCCAGATCCTAGATTTTAAAGCGTAGACCCCGCCGCCCTGGGGGTGACGATGGGTGTGGTTTTGGAGACGTCATGGGGTCCTCTGGTATTTTTCCCTGGATTGGTTTTTCGCCGTTTCGGCTTTTTTGCCGGACATCTTCTCCGATTGATACATAAAAGCGGCAACCTTTGGGTCGTTCTCGTTTACGGGCGGGATGCGCAACAGCGCGGCTGTTTTTGCGATCACCTTGCCCACCACCGGCGCCGCCACCCAGCCGCCGGTGGCAAAGCCGTGGGTTTCCTTGTTTCCTTTTGGCTCGTCGATCATGGCGAAAACAAGGTAGCGTGGTTCGTTAATGGGAAAAGCCGCGATAAACGAGGCCAGGCGCGCATTGCGGTTATAGCCGCCGCCGGCCGGCTTGTCGGCGGTGCCGGTCTTGCCGCCCACCAGATAGCCGGGCACTTCCGCCGATTTGCCGGTGCCGCTCACCACCACCGCCCGCATCATGCCGCGCATCGCGGCCGACGTGGCCGGTGAAATCAGCGGCGGTCCTTTTTCCGGCGCGGAATCACGCTTCAGCAAGGTGGGCGTCACGCGATACCCGCCATTGACGACGCTGGCCACGGCGCCGGCCAGTTGCACGGCGTTCACCGCGAGCCCATGGCCGTAGGAGATGGTGGTTTTGCCAAGCTCGGTCCATTTTTTCGGCAGCAAGGGCTTTGCCACCTCCGGCAGCTCCAGCGCGGGGGCGTCCAGAAGACCGAGCGATTTCAAAAAGCGCTTTTGACCGGGAATGGTCACGCGCGCGATAATATGCGCGGCCCCGATATTGGAGGAGTGGACAAAAATTTCCGGCACGGTCAGCCAGCGTTTTTCGGGATGATAATCGCGAATCCGGAAGCGCCCGAACTTCAAGGGGCGCGTGCAGTCAAAACTGTCGGACAGGCGGACAAGATTTTCATCCAAAGCCTGGGCCAGGGTGAAAACCTTGAAGATCGAGCCCATTTCATAGCCGCCCAGCGTGGCGCGGTTAAAGCGCGCGTTGTCGGGAGCTTTCGGGTACGTGTTGGGGTCGAAATCGGGCAGGGACACCAGCGCCAGAATCTCGCCGGTGTGCGCGTCCATGATCAATCCCGCCGCGCCCACGCCGTTGAAACGGCGGATCCCGTCTTCCAGCACGTTATGCAAGACGCCTTGCAGGCGGATATCAAGTGAAAGGGCCAGGGGCGTATTGTTTGTGCTCAGGCGTTCGTTCAGATTATATTCGATGCCGCTCAGACCCTTCTGGTCGGTATTGTTGTAGCCGATCACATGGGCGGTCAAGGCGCCCTTCGGATAGACGCGGCGCTCCTTGATGCGGAAAATGACGCTCGGCAGGCCAAAAGCGTTGATGGCCTGCTCCTGCTTCGGAGTCAGCTCGGCCCGCACATTGACGAAACGCTTTTTACTGTGCAACGCGCGCGAAAGGGCCTGCGTGTCGAGGCCCGGAAGAACCGTTTTCAGTCTTGTCAAAAGCTCTTTTTCATCCAGCACCAGGCCGGGATCCACGGCCAGCGAAGCCATTTGCAGGGAAGTCGCCAGCAATTCACCGTTGCGGTCCACGATATCAGCCCGCGCCGCCAAGGCCGGCCGGACGCCCGCGGACGCGGCCGGACCGGTATCGGGATTGAGGATCATCACGTCAAACAGCCGGCCCGCCAGCAAAAGGAAACAGGCCAGAAATCCCGCCGCCAGCGCCAGCAGGCGCCTGCGCCCGCTTTCCAGCGCCGGCTGGCTCGCGGCTTGCATACGCGTGGCGGCGAAAGCTTGCGGCGCGTTCAGACCGCAAGAAAAACCGGAACGGGGGGGAAAGGCCGGACGCCCGTCAAGGCTCATGGCGAGCGGCGCACGGTTTCAGATGGGGGCGTGGCGGCCAGTTTTTTTGACCAGCCGGCCGAGGCGGGAAGCCGCGCCGCCTTGTCGCGGTGAAGCGCGGACAGTCCCGTCGCGCTGAAGGAGACCGGCCGCGCCAGAACGGGACCGGCTTGCGCGCCGGGTTCGATGGTCAGGCGGCCGGCGGCGGTCCGCGCTTCGCCGCGCGGCGCAAGCTTTGAGGGCAGGAGGTTCAGTGCCACAACCTGCGCGGCCGCGGGAGCCCCGCTTTCGTCCAGGTATTTTTCCGACGCGGCGGCCAGGCGCCGCGGGCTGTTCAGGAACGCCCATTCGGCGCGGAGCACGCGCAGGGATTCCTTTTCGGCGACGATTTGCGCCGTGGCGGCTTCCAGCCTTTTTTCCAGGCCGCGCACATGGCCGTTGGTGGAATAGAGAAAGGCGCTGGCCGGGATCAGCAGGCAGGTCCAGAGCAATATCTTTTTCAGGATACTGCGGCGATGACGAAGAAGAGACATCATATCCTCTCTTTCTTTCTCAAACAGCCGGCACATCGACAAGCGATTCCGGAGAAGTCACGGATGAAACTCTCTCGGCCGCGCGCAAGCGGGCGGCGGCGGCGCGTGGATTCGCGCGTATCTCGGCGGCGGACGGACGAAGCGGCTTGGCGGTCAGAAGGCGCAGGCGCGGCGGCGTGTCGTTGGCAGGTTGCGGCAGATGGCGCGACGGGCCGGTCCGGTGTCCGCCGCTCCGGCGCATGAAATCCTTGACCCGCCGGTCTTCCAGCGAATGGAAGGAAACCACCACCAGCCGCCCGCCTGTTTTCAGCAGCTTTTCCGCGGCCGGCAGGCCGTTTTCAATCTCGGCCAGCTCGTCGTTCACATAAAGACGCAGCGCCTGAAAGCTGCGGGTGGCGGGGTCCATTCCATCGGCGCTTTTGGGAACCGTCCGGCGCACGATGGCCGCCAGCTCGCCCGTGCGCGTGATGCGCTTTTCACGCCGGGCCGCCACGAGGGCGCGGGCCACCCGGCGGGCGAAGCGCTCTTCGCCGAAGCCGGCGATGATGCGGGCGAGCGAGTCTTCGTCCTCCGTGTTTACCACGTCCTCCGCCGAGGGGCCGGATTTTTCCATGCGCATGTCCAGCGGCCCGTCGGCGCGGAACGAGAATCCGCGAGCCGGGTCGTCGATCTGCGGCGAAGACACGCCAAGGTCCAGCGCCACGCCGTCCACCTCTTTCACCCCCCGCGATTCCAGCAGGCGGTCCATCTCGCCGAAACGCCCTTGCACCAGATGCAGGCGGGCCGGATGCTCGCGGCAAAGGGTCTGGCCGGCTTCCAGCGCTTCGGGATCGCGGTCGATGGCCCAGACTTGCGTGTTTTCCATGCCCAGGATCGCGGCGCTGTACCCGCCCCGGCCAAAGGTGCCGTCCACGTATATTCCGCCGTCTTTCACGGCCAGAAAGCCCATGGCCTCGCTCAGCATCACCGGCGCATGAGAAAGGGCGGCGGCCATTACGCCTCTCCTTCCGGCAGAAGGGCCGATGCGTCGGCAATGATCTTGCTGAGCGAGATATTTTGGGCGCGGGCGGCCTCGCGCGCCCTGTTTTCCACCGCGGCATGGGTTTGCGGATTCCAGATCTGAAAGGTGCGGCGGCGGCCGACAAAGGCGGCCTCTTCCCCGATTTCCGCCGCGGCGATCAGGGCCGCCGGCAATACCACGCGCCCGTCGCCGTCGATGGGGAGCTGAACCGATCCGCCGAAAATCGTCGTCTCGACCAGCTCGTATGTTTCGGGAGCAAGGTTCAGGCGCTCCAGCGCGTTGCTGAGAATTTCCAGATGCTTCAGGCTGCAAGCTTCCAGCGCCGGATGATGCAGTGAACGGAACACCACGATATCGCCCGCATCCTTCAGCGCCGCGCGAAACGGCGCCGGCACCGAAACGCGCCCCTTGCGGTCGACCTTGTTGACGATGGTGGACAGGAAAAGGGTCATGTCTTTTGCAAGAAGAGTTATCAACAGCAGAAACTATTGAAGGGCCTGCAAGAATCCTTTGGACAGGCTGACTTTTCGATATCTCATGGTTAATTATGGTATATCATGGGTTCTTATGGGCATTCAAGCAAAGACAGCTATTTGCAGGAAAAAAATGAGTGAAAAAATGGGAAACTTGGAATTCAATCCCGTGGCAATTTGTTCTTGGAATGTTCTGTAACGCTGAATCGGGGTATGTGCGAAAAATACCGGACTGGGCTGGCGAAGGAAACACGGTGACTTGATGTGCGGTCGTGTTTCGGTACGGTTTTAAAAGAAGATTCCGGGGCAAGCCGGAATCCCATTTGTTAAACAAATGAGGCCTCGGCCCCCTGCCGTGGCGTTCAAATTGAGGCACGCCTCAGGCGGCTCGGCATGGTTTGCGCAGCCTAAAATGACATGCGATTGGTAACCCATAGAACCTTGATCGCCCAACAAACACCCATAAAGCTGGATAAAGCCCCCGCAACAAAAGCAAAATACGGAATGGGATCTTGCTCCCGTATTCTTTTCCGGACGCGCAGGATTATGTGCAAAGGACGGGGCCGGTTGTCGTTTGCATGGATTCGAAGCATTGCTCGACAAGAGAAAAGCCGGACATTTTGCTTGCAATAAGAACAAATTGTTCTTACAATACGAACAAAATATACATAGACTGCGTTCGGGCATCAAGGAACATTTTGTTCCATGATGCTCTTTTCGAAAAACCTTAAAAAACGCATTGAAAAACTTGGCCTGTCGGATGCGGAGGCGGCCCGTCTTTGCGGACTGGCGGAAAGACGGTTTGGCAATTACGTGACCGGCAAGCGGGAGCCGGACCTGCAAACGCTGGTTGCGATAACAAAATCCCTTGGAACAACGCCGGATGAACTGCTTGGCGTGAAAGCGCCGCAAGCGGCCAAACCGGCGCGGGAAAAACTCGATACAATCGCTTCGACCATGAAAGACGGCGATCTGGATCTGCTGGTGAGGCTTGCCCGAACGGTTCGCGGCTGGAAATCCAAAGGGAAATAACCGCCCTCGAAGGCGGGCGTCATTCCAGACGTGAGAAAAAAGCCAGACGGCCTGTAAGCCGGGTTCTGTTCCAGCCACTCAAAACCTGAGGGGCTGGAGATGGTTATTCATCTGGAGCCGGGCTTGCGCACGGCTTCTTGCGACCTACCCGAAGAGCGGCGGGAGAGACCGGCCCAATGCCCTTCCTATTCGGTCTTGCTCCGGGCGGGGTTTGCCATCGCCGCCGCCATTGCTGGCGGCGCGGTGCGCTCTTACCGCACCTTTTCACCCTTACCCTTATCAGAGGTCAGATGTCAGAGATCAGGGATCAGAGAGAACAGGATTCTGATAACTGATTTCTGAAAACTGACCTCTGACCGGGCGGTATCCTTTCTGTTGCACTTTCCCTGGGGTCGCCCCCGCCGGTCATTAGCCGGCGCCCTGATCTCATGGAGCCCGGACTTTCCTCCAGCCTTTTCCCTTGCGGGAATCGGCCAGCAACCATCCGGCCATCTGGCGCGCCCAATATACCGACCTTTTTCCGGATTTCCAATAAAGTTGCATAATTACAACGCCGCCAATAGAGAAGGAAAATGGTTCTGGGGAACAAGGGCATTAAACCCGTATTCAGGAAAAACGCCGGCCCGCGCAAATGGGCCTTTACGGTTTCAAAAAACCCGGATGCGCGCCTTCACGGGAGTCGCGATTGCATTTGGTTAATAATTAACCAAATATCTTTACCAAAAAAGCGTTGGGATTGTGGAGCCAAAGTGCTACCCCAAGCTTTATATCAGGAAAATTCTTCGACATAAGAGGACCTCCCGCCATGAAAAATCCGATCATCGCCGCTGCGGTTTCCGCCGCGCTTCTCATCGCTCCCCAGTTG
Source organism: Alphaproteobacteria bacterium (assembly GCA_028278105.1). Classification (GTDB taxonomy): domain Bacteria; phylum Pseudomonadota; class Alphaproteobacteria; order UBA9219; family RGZA01; genus JACQAB01. The sequence goes on from JANQEX010000042.1 coordinate 5,975, forward strand.
GCCGATGCCGCCCCGAAACAGGGATGGTATCTGGGCATGGGCGCGGGTGCCGGTTTTCTGGAAAACAGCGATGTTAAATCCGGCGGCGTGACCAACAAGCTTGAATTCGACCCCGGCTATGTGTTCTCCGGTTCGGTAGGCTATGCCTTCGACAACAACCTCCGCCCCGAATTCGAAATCAATTACCGCCGCAACAATGTGTCGAAGGCCACGGGCGCCACTTCGGGCGCCGACACGGGCAGCGAGGATGCCATCGGCTTCATGGGTAACCTGTTCTATGACTTCGATACGCGCACGATGCTTACGCCCTATATCGGCGCCGGTCTTGGCGGCGCGCTGGTGGGTGCCGATAACGCGGGCAGCGTCTTTTCGGGCGATAATATTGACCGCCAGCCTTTCATGTTCGCCTATCAGGTTATCGGCGGTCTGGCCTACGAGTTGTCGGAGAACCTGGACGCCACGATTGACTACCGTTATTTCCGCACGCTTGAGCCCGACTTCAAGACCAGGTCCGGCGCAAATGTGGACGATGCGCTTTATGCCAATCACACGGCCATGGTGGGCCTGCGCTTTACCTTTGGGATGCCCCGGCCGGTGCCGGAGCCGGTGGCCCTTCGGGAGCCCGCGCGGCCCGTGGTTGTGATGCCGGCTCCGGCTCCCATGCGGCCGCCAGTCATGCCGCAGCCCGTGGTGCAGCCGCCGCCTCCGCCCGTGCCCGAAACCTATATCGTGTTCTTCGATTTCGACCGGTATTACCTGACCGCCGAGGCGAAGGAAACGCTGCGCCGCGCGGCCGGGGCCTTCAAGGCGGGCCACAAGGCGCGCGTGGAAGTTTCGGGCCATACCGACACCGCCGGCAGCTATCGCTATAACCGCCGCCTGTCCGAGCGCCGCGCCCGCACGGTGAAGAACTATCTGGTGGCCCTTGGCGTTCCCCGCGCCGAAATCGGCACCCGCGGCCTGGGCGAAACCCAGCTCATGGTCAAGACCGGCAACAATGTGCGCGAGGCCAAAAACCGCCGCGCCGAAATTATCATGAAATAAACGGCGGGATGACCCGTTCCAATCAAAGCCGCGCCTTCGGGCGCGGCTTTTTTTATGGCGGCAAGGCAAAGATACCGCTGCACCATGGGATATCTATTCTAGGTTCAATGGACAATGACCAACACGAACATTCCCGCCCCCGCCGGAGCTTGTCCCCGCGAAAGCGGGGGCGGGGACAGGCTCCAGCGGGAATCCCATTTGTTTTCAGGAACAAATTGGATTCCGGGTCGCGGTTGCCGCGCACCCTTGCCCGGAATGTTCATTTTAGTCTTTTCAATGACTTGAGTTTAATTGTCCATTGAACCTAGCCTCTGATTTCCTTGAACCGCTCGGTGGCCTCGATCAGCCGGTCGCGGATGCCGGGCTCCAGCGCGGCATGCCCGGCGTCCGGGATGATGGCCAGTTCCGCCTCCGGCCAGAGCTTGTGCAGCTTCCACGCATTCGCAACCGGGCAGATCATGTCGTAGCGTCCATGCACGATGACGGCGGGAATGGACCGTATCTTGGCGATATTGTCGGTAAGAAAGGTCTCCGGCTGGAACAGGTTGTTGCGGAAATAATGCGCCTCCAGCCGCGCGATGCCCATGGCGCGGCGCGTGTCCTCTCCCCAGGGTTCGCTTGTTTCAGGATGCGGCAGAAGGGTGGAGCAGGCGCTTTCATAGCCGCTCCAGGCCAGGCAGGCGCGCATGCGGATATCGGGGTTGGGATCGTTCATGAGACGGATATAGGCTTCCAGCAGGTTGTTGCGCTCGCCTCCCGGCACGACCGAAGCGAAACTTTCCCAGGCGTCGGGAAAAACGGCGCGCATGCCGTAAAGGAACCAGTCCACCTCGCTCCGCTCCAGCAGGCAGATGCCGCGCAGGATCAGGCCAAGGCAACGCTCCGGGTGGGTTTCGGCATAGGCCAGCGCCAGGGTCGATCCCCATGATCCGCCGAAAACGTGCCAGCGGGAAATGTCAAGGGTTTCCCGCAAAAGCTCCATGTCGGCGGCCAGATGCGCGGTGGTGTTGTGGCGCACCTCGCCATGCGGTTCCGAGCGGCCCGCGCCGCGCTGGTCGAAAAGGATGATGTTCCAGCTTTTCGGATCGAAAAAACGCCGGTGCGTCGCCTGCGTGCCGGCTCCCGGACCGCCATGCAGAAAGACCACCGGCACGCCGCCGGGATTGCCGCTGGCCTCCCAGTAAAGCGTGTGGATGTCATCGGCTTTCAGAAAGCCGGTCTGGTAGGGTTCGATGGGCGGGAAAAGTTCACGCCGTTTCATGGGCCTCTTGCGATAAAAGGGCTTGCCCTTGGGCTACGGCTTGATCATCGCATGCAAATGGCCGAGCGCAAGGGTGAACATCGCAAAATCAAGCCGGGGCGCCGCCGCAATTTCGGCCAGAAGCGCGTCATAGGCGGCGATGGCCGGCCCTTTCCTCGCCACCCATTCCTCCACAAGGCCGGGCATGCTGCATGCGGAAGCTTTTTTGCCGGTTTTCCCGGCGGGGGCCGCGCCGAGCACGCGCCGGGTGAGTTCGACCTGAATGCCATACAGGTCCCCTTGCAGGCGCGAGACAGCCTCGCGCTGCCAATGGGATTCCGCGGCGATGGATTGCGCCCGTCCGCGCAGCCAGCGCAGGCAGAAGCGTTTCTCAATGGTGAAATACAGGTCGGCGGCGCTTTCCAGCGAACAAGCTCCCGCGCCGGCAATGGCGGTGATATCCGGCACATGGGCCAGAACCGGCAGCAGCAGCACCTCGTCCACCAGCTTCTCCGGCGCGCCCGCTTCCAGGAAAGCCACGCGCCGCGCCAGCGCCTGTTCGCCCATCAGCGCCTTGTCCTTTTCCAGCCAGGGGCGCAGCCGGTCGGCCGCGGCGCGGTGCTTGTGGGCCAGGTGTTCCGCCTCGTTCAGCGTGGCATGGGTCAGATACCATTCCACGGTGCGTTCCAGCGTGCGGCCGACGCGCACGAAAAGCTCGGCCTGGATGCCGGCGGAAGTGACGTTGTCCAGCTTTTCCAGCGCGCGCCACAGCACGCGCAGGTTCAGCACGTCGCGGGTGATGGCATAGGCGCGCACGATCTCAAGAACGCCCTTGCCGGTTTTCTCCCGCATCATCAGGATGAAATGCAGCCCGCCGCGGTTGACCACGCTGTTGGTGTTGAAGGTGGCGATGATTTCCCGCCGCAGCCGGTGCCTGCGGATGGTCCCGGCGTAGGATTTTTGCAAAACGGGAGGGAAGTAGCGGAACAAATCACCCTCGCGCCCGGCATCGTCGGGCAGGGGGGAGTCAATCAGCTCGTTATAGAGCGAAATTTTGGCATAGCCCATCAGCACGGCCATTTCCGGTCGGCTGAGGCCCCCGCCCACGCGCAGGCGCTCCTGGATTTCCTCGTCGTCCGGCAGGCCTTCCACGGCGCGGTTAAGCTGGCCCGCGCGCTCAAGCTGGGTAATCAGGCGCGCGTGCAAGGGCAAAAGCTCCGCCGCGCGGCTTTGCGCCACGGTCAACGCCAGGGTCTGCATGTAATTGTCGCGCAGCACATGCCGCGCCACATCGCCGGTCATGTTGGCCAACAGCTTGTTGCGGTCGGGGAGGGAAAGCTTTCCTTCCTGCATCACGGCATCAAGAAGGATTTTGATGTTCACCTCGTAATCCGACGTGTCCACCCCGGCCGAATTGTCGATGGCGTCGGTGTTGACGCGGCCGCCCTTCCGGGCGAAGGCAATGCGCGCGCGCTGCGTCACGCCCAGATTGGCGCCTTCGCCGATTACCGGAGCCTGAAGCTCCCCGGCGTCCACCCGCACGGGATCGTTGGCGCGGTCGCCCGCGTCGGCATGGCTTTCGTCCGCGGCCTTCACGAAGGTGCCGATGCCGCCGAACCACAAAAGCTCCACTTTCATCTTCAAAATGGCGCGGATCAGGGCGTTCGGCGCGATGTCATCGGCGGAAAGCCCGAACAGGGCGCGGGCTTCCCGGAACAGGCGGATGCTTTTGGCGTCGCGCGCGTAAACGCCGCCGCCTTTCGAAAGCGCTTTTCGGGTGTAGTCGCTCCACTTGCTGCCGGGCAGCCGGAACAGCCGCCTGCGCTCGGCGAAAGAGACGGCGGGATCGGGATCCGGGTCGATGAAGATATGCGTGTGGTTGAACGCCGCCAGCAGCCGGATCTTTTCGGAAAGCAGCATGGCGTTGCCGAACACGTCGCCCGCCATGTCGCCCACTCCCGCGACGGTGAAAGGCGTTTTCTGGATATCCTTGCCCCGTTCGCGGAAATGGCGCTTCACCGCCTCCCACGCGCCCCTGGCGGTGATGCCCATGTCCTTATGGTCGTAGCCCGCCGAGCCGCCGGAAGCAAAGGCATCGCCCAGCCAGAAGCCGTATTCCTGCGACAGTGCGTTGGCGATGTCGGAGAAGGTGGTTGTTCCCTTGTCGGCGGCGACCACCAGATAGGGGTCGTTGCCGTCATGCCGCACCACGCGCTTGGGCGGAATGATTTTCTCGCCCTTGCGGTTGTCGGTGATATCGAGCATGCCGGAGATCAGGCGGCGGTAACAGAACACGCCTTCTTCGGGTCCGGCGGCGGGATTCTTGACCACAAACCCGCCCTTTGATCCCACCGGCACGATCACCGTGTTTTTCACCATTTGCGACTTCATCAGGCCCAGAATCTCGGTGCGGAAATCCTCCGGGCGGTCCGACCAGCGAATGCCGCCGCGCGCCACCTTGCCGCCGCGCAGATGAATGCCTTCCATGCGCGGACTGTACACATAGATTTCCACCATCGGCCTCGGCAGCGGCAACTCGGCCAGCTTCTGGCTGTCCAGCTTGAAGGACAGATAGGGTTTGGGTCCCGTCTTGGTGGTCTGGAAATAATTGGTGCGCAGCATGTTGCGCAACACGTCCTGATAGCGCCGCAGGATCAGGTCGTCCTCGGCGCGCTCGACGGTTTCAAGATAAGCGGAAAGCTCTTTCCCGGCGGCGGCGGATTTGCGCTTGCGGGCGGCCTCGGTTAGGCCGGGGTCGTGGCGGGCCAGGAACAGCGCCACCAAAAGCCGCGCCGCGCGGGGATGCGCGCTGAGGCACGACACAATCGACGAGCCGCTATGATGGAATCCAACCTGCCGCAAATATTTGCCGATGGCGCGCAGCACCACCACCTCGCGGCAGTGAAGGCCGGCCGAAAGGATCAGCGCGTTGAAGGGGTCGTTCTCCGCTTCGCCGTTCCAGACGCGCAAAAGGCCTTCCTCGAATTTTGTCTTGACGCGGGCAAGGTCGAAATCGCTTTTGCGCAGGGCGGGCAGGCGCGCCTGGTAGTCCTGCACCCACACGCTTTCCCGCGCTTCGGCCGGGCGCACCTCAAAAGGACCCAGCACGGCGTCGGGCTCCAGTCCCATATGGCGCATCAGCGGCATCACATGCGCCAGCGAAGGCGCCGCACCCGCGACAAACCATTTCAGGTTCAGGCGGTCCGGTCCGCCGTTTTCGGGACGGAAAAGATTGACGGCCACGCCGCCCGTTTTGAGCACGTCTTCGATAAAGGTGATGTCGCTGACCGCCTGCGCCGCGCTGATGCTGTCGCTGTAGGCGTCGGGAAAGGCCTGGGCATAGCGCCGGGCGAGGCCAAGACCCCGGTTTTCGCCCAGCGTTGCCACCAGATTGTCCTGCAGGCGATGATTCCAGCTTCGTCCGGCTTCCTGCAGCGCGCGCTCGACCGCGGCGCGGTCGAAGGCCGGAAGCTGGCCCGCGCGGATGCGCACCACGATGAAAACCTGCGCCATCGGATCGTCGCTGATGCTCACCTTGTAATCCAGCGACACGCCGTTGAAGGTCTTCATGAGAATGTCCTGGAAGCGCTGGCGCACGCGGGTGTCGTATTGATCGCGCGGGGTGAAAATCAGGCAGCTCACGAAACGGCCGAACGGGTCGGCGCGCGCGAAAAGGGCCAGGCGCTGCCGTTGCTGCAAGTCAAGAATGCCCATGGCGGTGTCGAACAGTTCTTCCCTTGAGATCTGGAACAACTCGTCGCGCGGGTAATTGTTCAGGACGTGCACCAGCGTTTTCCCGTCATGCCCGCGGGGGTCCAGCCCGGCGCGGTTGACGACATAATCAATCTTGCCGCGGATCAGCGGCACAAGGCGCGGCGGCTTGCGGTAAGAGGCCGAGGTGAAAAGGCCGATAAAAAGCCGCTCGCCGGTCGGGCGGCCTTTGGCGTCGTATTGCTTGATCAGAATGGCGTCCATGGGCGCCGCGCGGTGCACCGGCGAGACGCGGTAGGTCTTGGTGACCAGAACAAGCTGCTTGCGTTGCAGGAACCGGTGCATGTCCGAAGGCTGCGCGCCTTCCACCTCGCCCGTGAAGAACATGACCGACATTTTTTCGCGCAGGATTCCAAGGGCTGTTTCCGGCATCTGCTCAAGGCGCATGGCCTTGCCCGATCCGGTCACGCGGTAATCGCGCATGCCGAGAAAGGTGAAGTGCTCCGACTCCAGCCAGGAAAGGAAACTGGCCGATTCTTCGCGCTCGCCGGGCGGAAGGCCAATCGTTTCGTTGCATGGCAAACCGGCCATCGCCTCGATGATCTTTTTTTGCATGGCGCGCCAGTCGCCCACCGCCAGGCTTACGTAATGCAAGACATGCCTTATGTTGGCGGCGATGGATTCAAGCGCGGGGGCGTCTGGCGTTTCGTCCACCTCGATGTACATCCAGGATTCAGGCGTCAAATCTTCTTTGCCACGAACGGACGCGGCCGAGACCAACTGTCCTTTCGTATCGCGCGCCGCGAACACCACGGGGTGCAAAAGAAGATGAACGCCAAGCCCAAGACGGCCCAGTTCCGCCGCCACGGAATCCACCAAAAACGGCATGTCGTCGTTGACGGCCATAATCACGGTATGGCTGCTGGCGTAGCCGTCGGCACGGGGAGTCGGGTTGAAGACGCGGACCCGCATTTCGCCAGGCTTGCGGGTTTGCGCAAGGGCGGCCATGCTGGCGGTCATGGCGGTGATCGCTTCTTCGCCAATGATCCTTCTGTTTTCGGGAGCGATATGCCGGACCAGGATATCCCGGACCTTGCCCGGCGCCTTCGGCGCGCTTTTCGGGCTTTTGGCGCTTTTTCCGGGACGGCGGGGGGCGATTTTACTTTTCTTTTTTTTGCGTGCTTTCGGCAAGGGGATAACGTGAAGAGTCTTGAGGAAATCGGCCAGAGAATGACAATTCCACGCTTAAAGCTCAAGCCTTTTGCGGATTGTTAAGTTAAACTAAAATGAATCCCTGGTTTCCGTCCGCCTTAAGATATGGAGATGACTTGTCCACGCTTCACGACCGTCTTGCAGGGCAGGGCATAGAGCTTCCCAAGGCCCAGTCTTCTGTCGCCGCTTATGTTGCGACGCAAAGGGAAGGGAGCCTTCTTTTTGTTTCCGGCCAGCTTCCGCGCCACGAAGGCGGCATGCTTCACCAGGGCCTTGTGGGGCGCGAAGTGTCCGAAGAGCAGGCGGTGGCCTGCGCCCGCCTGTGCGGGTTGCACATTCTTGCGCAGGTTGAAAAGGCCTGTGGGCTGGATGCCGTGCGGCAATGCCTGAAACTGACGGGCTATGTTGCGTGCGGCCCCGGATTTGACCGCCAGCCGCAGGTGATCGACGGCGCTTCGAACCTGATGCTGGACGTGTTCGGGGAAACGGGCCGCCATAGCCGGGCGGCCGTGGGCGTGGCCAGCCTGCCGGCCGGCGCGCCCGTGGAAATCGAAGCGGTCTTTGCCTTATTTTAAGAAATGTTGATCTAAGGGTAAATTGCCATCATCCACTGCCCATGATCGCCGAACAGGACTTCATCTTGCGCATCCGGCGCATGCACCGGCTGAACATGCCGGGCGTGGCGGTGAATATCGCGCGCCATATGCCGGATTACGACGAAGGCGTCTCCGATCCCGAAGCAACCGATATCCGCGAAATCGCCGGCCGGAGCGCCGGAGAGATTCACATGATGAGCAACGGAGACATTTTTGTTCTGTTCCCGGCCGCTGGCCTGGCGCCGGCCACGGCGTTCCGCGACCAGGCCGGCGCGCGGCTTCATCCCGATAAAACGCCCGACGAGCAAAAGGCGGGCATCACCATCTACCGCTTGCCGGAAGATTACGCGGCATTGCGCGAGAGCGCCAACGCCTATATCGAGCAGGTCCGTTCGGCCGAGGTGATGGGTCCCCTGCGCCAGGCGGAGCAGGCCTTGCAACAGGAAGACGTGCGCGGCCCGCTGACCGCCTGGAGCCTCAGCCAGGTCGAGCGCCTGTTGAACAGCCTGGACATCAAGCGCTATGTGCGCACCCAGCCGGTTTATGCCGAGAGGGCGCGCGGCGTGTGGGAGCGCAGCTTTATCGATTTTTATGTCAGCATCGGCGATTTGCAGCGCGAGCGGTTTCCCCGCCTGGTGCTGGAAACGCCCGAACGCCTGTTTCTGGACATGTGCTGCACGCTCGACCGGCGGCTGTTTCAGGAACTCAGTTACCAGGCCGACAACTGGAAAGACAAGAACATCAGCCTCAACATGGCGGCGGAAACGGTGCTGTCGCCCATGTTCGCCCAGTTCTGCCACGTGCTGCCCGACAAGGCCCGCCCGCGCGTGGCCTTCGACATTCACCGCTCCGACCTGTTTCTTAATTTCACCACAACCTGCAACGCCATGGCCGTGCTGAAAAAGGAGGGGTTTCAGGTCGGCGTCGACGGCATCTTGCCGGCCACCCTGCCTTACATCAATTTCAACCTGTTTCCCGCCGATTACTTCAAGATCGACGTGGCGCGCGACCGCTTCGCCGATTTGCGCGAGCCGGCGGCGCTGCGCGCCCTTGCCGCGCTTGACCGTGGACGCATCATTTTCAACCGTTGCGACACCGAGGAGGCGTTGCGTTTCGGTCAGGATTACGGCATTTCCCGTTATCAGGGCTGGTTGATCGACG
>JANQEX010000060.1 GCA_028278105.1 Alphaproteobacteria bacterium
CACCGGCGGGAATCTTTTTTTATTATTCGAACAAAAAAATGGGATTCCGGGCAAGGTTGCGCAGCAACCGCGACCCGGAATCCAGTTTGTTTTTGAAAACAAATGGGATTCCCGCTTTTCCGCCTCCGCAAGCTTCGGCGTGACGGGTGCGCCAAGACCTCGGCGTAGCCACAGGCGAAGCCGGGCGCGGGAATGTTCGTGTTGGTAATTGTCCATTGAACCTAGCTCCCCATCAGCCGCCGTGACGCCGCCGAGCTTATGCCCGGATCGCGGTAAGGCAGAAACTCGGCAAGGCGCGGCGTGCTTTCCTCGAAAAAATCGCGCGGCATGCGGGCGTCCTTGGCAAGATACAGCCGCCCCTTCGCCGCGCGCACAATCGAATCCAGCCGGGCGAACAGCTTGTGGCTGCGTGCGCCCCGGTTCGGAAAATCAAGGGCCAGCGTCACGCCGGGGCGCGGAAAGCCCAGCATGCCCAGGGACTCCCGCCGGCCGAAGGTCTTCAGCACCGCGAGGAACGAGCCGTCGCCCGTGCGGGCGATGGCGTCCAGCATCGCGCGCAGCGCTTCGACGCCGCCGTCGCGCGGGACCACGCATTGATACTGGAAGAAGCCCTTCGGCCCGTAGATGCGGTTCCATTCCAGAAGGCTGTCCAGCGGGTAAAGGAAGGTCTCCGCCGGAACAAGCCGGCGTCCCGCCCGCGCCTTGCGGATTTCAAAATAGGCCGCGTTGAACAGGCGCAGCGACAAGGCGTTGACCACCGGAAAGGGCGGCGTGACCGGAATCCTTTTCTCGCGCCGGAAAGGCGCCGGGCGGGACGCGGCCGCCGGATTGCCGCGCATGAAAATGCCGCGCCCGCCGCCATTCGTGATACAGTCCACCCAGGCCACGGCATGCTCGAAACCCGCTTCGGATTCATCGCTGAGCGTGAAGAACTCCTCCAGCCCCGCGAAGGGAATATCCTCGGCCATGATCCAGCCGCCGGGACATTCTTGCAGGCGCAAACAGGCTTCGGTGATGACGCCCGTCAGGCCGATGCCGCCGACGGTGGCCGCGAACAGACCCCTTTCCTGCCGCGGCCCGCAGAGGATCACCGAGCCGTCGGTGCGGGCCAGCGTCAGGCTTTCCACGTGATCGCCGAAAGAGCCGCGGCGGTGATGGTTCTTGCCATGCACGTCGTTGGCGATGGCCCCGCCCACGGTGATCTGCTGCGTGCCGGGCGTGACCGGCAAGGTCCAGCCGCGCGGCAGAAACAGGCGCTGGATGTCGCGCAGCGTCGCGCCCGCCGCGCAGGTCAGCAGGCCTTTCTTCTCGTCAAATGCGATCAGATGGTCCAGCCCGGCGGTCAGCCACAGCCGCCCGCCGGGATTCAGGCAGACATCGCCATAGCTGCGCCCCATGCCATGGGCGAGGCCGGGGCCGTTTTCCTTCAAAAGGCGGGGAACCCCGCGCCGGTCGCGCAAGGGCAGGATGTCATGCGGCGAACGGGCAAGACGCCCCCAGGACGCCACCTTCACCATGGCGGGCCCATGGCGCCCACCGCCAGAATAGCGGCAAAGGCCGCGCCCGCGATCAGGCTGGCCCTGTCCTTGACGGCGAAGACCAGCGGATCGTCATGCATGCGGCCGCGATGCGCCTGGAGCCACATCCAGCTAATCCAGTACAAAAGCACCGGCACGCCGCACCAGACGAATTCGGGAAAATCATAAAGCCGCGCCACCGCGTCGCTGTTGATGTAGAAGGCCAGCACCAGCGCGGCGGCGTAACCGGAAGCCACGCCCATGATCTGCACCAGGGGCGCATCGCCCGCCACATAGCCGCGGCCCGTTACCTTGCCGGGACTGCCGTTTTGCACCTGCAATTCGGCATAGCGCTTCACATAGGCCAGGGACAGAAAAAGAAACACGCCAAAGGCCAGAAGCCAGAACGACAGTTCCTGCCCCAGCGCGCCCGACCCCGCCACGATGCGCAGGCAGTAAAGAACGGCCAGCACCAGCGTATCCAGAAGAATGACGCGCTTCAGGCCGAAGGAATAGGCGCAGGTCAGCAGGAAATAAAACGCAAGCCACGGCCAGAAACCGCCGCCCACCAGCGCGGCCAGCACGGCGCTGGCCGAAAGCAGCGCCGCCGCGACGGTCATGCCGGCGGCGGGGGTCAGCTCGCCCGCGGCGAAGGGACGTTTGCATTTGCGGGGATGGGCGCGGTCGCTTTCAATATCCAGCAGGTCGTTGACGATGTAGATGGCCGAGGCGCAGAGCGAAAACGACACGAAGGCCAGCCCCAGCACCATCCAGCCCGGAAGGCTCGTGAAGCTGTGCGAGGCCAGCAGCGGCACGAACAGCAGGATGTTCTTCAGCCACTGATGCAGGCGCAGCGCCCGCCCCCAGCGGGAAAGGGTTTCGTTGGATTGAAGGGCCGGCAAGGAGAAGCTCAACGCATTGCGCCTTGGGAAAGCGGGGAACGGGAAGGGAATTCAAAAAACATGTTTTTTGTTCAGGGCCAATCCATGGAGACCGCGGAGGGCCGGCGCGGGCGAAATCGTTGATCCGGATAGGTTCAATGGACAATTAAACTCGAGTCATTGAAAAGACCAAATGAACATTCCGGGCAAGGTTGCGCAGCAACCGCGACCCGGAATCCAGTTTGTTTTTGAAAATAAACGGGATTCCCGCTGGAGTTTACCCCGGCGAAAGCCGGGGCGGGAATGTTCATGTTGGTAATTGTCCATTGAACCTGGGAAAAAAGCGTAGCCCGCCGCAGGGGCCACGGGCAAGCTTTTTGAAGACACGGTAGTGGGTCAGTTTGAGAAAATCACCCCCGCGACGGCAGGGGTCCCATTTGTTTTTTCAAGAAAAATGGGATGCCCGCCGGAGCCTGCCTCCGCGACCCGTCTTCGCTAAAGCGATGCCAGGCCATTTTACAAGCTCGCCCTGCGGAGCCAAAGGCGAAGCCGGGCGCGGGGGTAAACTCCAGCGAGGGCAGGCATGATTGTTGAGGGGGTAAACTGACCCACTACCAATTCTTCAAATCACTGGCATCTGAGAATAACAAGATAATGAAATATATCAGGACAGGGGCCGGCCCCCTGCGGAGCAGACTCCACAAAAAAACAATACTGTCCGGGAACGTCACATGGCGTTCCTTCGCCCGTGGTGCAGTGCGGTCCCATGCCGCTGTCACAACTAATGCCAGCAAGGGTCCATGTACAGGTCGCCATGCTGCACGACGCATGGGTGTAAGATCCGCTCATCACGCCATCGGCGCATGTGCGGGTTTCCGCCACCGACGCGCAGGACGAGCCGCACGCGACCTGCGAGGCTGAATAGGCGGTATTCGAATAACCGCTGGAAACATTGCCCCAGGGCGTGCCGGTACAGCCATTGGTGCAGCTTTGATTCGTGTAGCTGCCCGAAAGCGTTCTGCCTGCACAGGATCGTGTTTCAGAAAAGGACGAGCACACGCCAGCCGGAAGGGTTTGCGAATAGGCGGTGACATTGCTTCCGCCGTCCAGAACCCCGCCCCATGGAAGATCGCAGGAGTTGCTCCAGTTGACAAGGGGCATCAGTTGCGCCGCTGCGGGCCCGCCAACCAAGGCGAACAGTGTCGAACAAACAGCAATGCTGAGGAGCCCGCGCCGCATCAGTAGCCCTTCACCCACGTGGCGAAGACGTGGTTCCCTGCGCGTGTGAAGCCGTAAACAGTCATCGTCCCACCGGTGGTCGCTCCATGTCCCGGCGGCAGCTTTACCGTCAGGCCGCTATGGGCAAAGCTGCATGTGGCCGAGGTCGTGCCCTGCACGAAAAGCGTGTAGGTGCCGCCGTCCTGCATATTCGAGAAGGTGAACGAACCGCAGCTTGCCGACGTGTAGGCAACGTTTGAATTTGACCAGTCGATGACAGTAGACGCCCCGGCGTTATACACGCGCGAGACAATCGGCCCCGCCACATCCAGCTTCACATTCGGACCCGTCGTCCCGATGCCGACATTGCCGCTTGATGTAATGCGGAGCCGTTCAGCGCCATTAACGACGAATTGCATGTGATTATCTGAATGTGAATAAGCTATTCGCCCAATGTCCGCATCTTCCGGGTCGCCAAAGTGAATGCTTGCGTACTGAGTGTTTGGGGAAAGGAACGCCATGCCGACGGAGTCCGCCGAGTCAAGCACCAGGTTTTTTGCCCAGGTTTGAGCCGCTGCTCCGCTGCCGCTTCCTTCCACGCCTTTCATGTATCCGTAGACATCCAGTCTCTCACCCGGACTCGTCGTCCCAATCCCCACGTTGCCGCTGTTGTAGTAAATACTGCTGCCTGCGGTGGTCCATGGCGAGGACGACACGGCCGCCCAGGTCTGGTCCCCGCGCAGGAAGGTGCTGCTTGAAGCCGTGCCGCTGCCGAGACGGGCCGTCCCCACCGTGCCGCTGGCGAGGTTGTCGGCGTTCAAGGCGGTGAGCGACGCGCCGGAGCCGCTGAAGCTGACCGCCGTCACGGCTTCCGTTACGTTCAGCGTGCTGTTCATCGTCACGGCGCCGCTTGCGAGATTGACCCGAAAGGGCCTTAGCGAGTTCCAACCTCCGTATTGATCTCCGGAGTCCGTAAGCAGAAGGTACACATTGTTTCCATCATTTCTGAAAAACGCCCCGTAATTCCCATACACCATGCGAAACGGATTTGCGTTCGTGGAAATAATCTCGCCGCTGGCTCTTATGCTTCCAGTCACATCCAGCTTCGTGGCCGGACTCGCCGTTCCGATGCCGACATTGCCGCTTGATGTAATGCGGAGCCGTTCAGCAGAATTAACAACGACACCCAAGAAATTACCCGGATGCGAATAAATTATTCGCCCAATATCCACATCTTCCGGGTCGCCAAAGTGAATGCTTGCGTACTGAGTGTTTGGAGAAAGGAACGCCATGCCGACGGAGCCATCGGAGTCGAGCACCAGGTTCTTTGCCCAGGTTTCAGCCGCTGCTCCGCTGCCGCTTCCTTCCACGCCTTTCATGTATCCGTAGACCTCCAGTCTCTCACCCGGACTCGTCGTTCCGATACCAATGTTGCCAGATGTATCGACCAACAACTTCGACTTCGTCGATGTTACTCCATTGAGGTTGAAAGACAGGGCGCCACCCGTAAACTGCTCCAAATACCATTCATTGCCACCGGCAGCCTCACTATCGGTCGCCAATCTAATGTAAACAACGTCATTGCCGCTCACCTTTATCCCACCAACGGAACTAACTTTTACTTCTAACTTGTCGGCCGGTTCTGCCGTCCCGATGCCGACGTTGTTTCCGAGAATGGTCATGTCCGGCGGCGAGTGACCGGAACTGAAATGCAGCGGATAGGTTTCTGCGGCCGTATAAACTTTCATTTGTTGCGACGTATTGTTGTTTGCATATGCCGCAACAAGGCCAGTGACCCCTGCCACTCCTAGCCCGCTCATGTTGCCTGCGCCGAAGATAACAGCACTCAACGCCCCCCCAGTGGTGTTTGGGTTGGTTATATGAAGCGCCGGATACTCGCCATAGGTCGCGGAAGCTGTCGAATTGTTTATTACCAGCCAGGTTCCAGGGCTGGTTGTTCCAATCCCCACGTTGCCGCTGTTGTAGTAGATGGTGTTGCCTGAGGTGGTCCATTGCGAAGATGATACGGTTGACCACGCCCCATCCCCGCGCAAATAGGTAGAGCTGTCGGCCGAGCCGCTGCCGAGGCGGGCCGCCGGCACCGTGCCGCTGGAAAGATTGCCGGCGTTCAGATTGGTGAGGCTCGCACCGGAACCGGCGAACAGGCTGCCCGTGATCGTGCCGCTTGAAGTAACCGCCCCGGCATTCCATACGCCGCTGGTGATCGTGCCCACCGTGGTTATATCCGTCCCCACCAGCCTGGACGCCGCGATGCCGCCCGCCAGCATGGCGTTGGTCACGGCTCCTGTTGCAATGGTGGTGGCCAGCGATCCTGCGCTGGTGGTCACATCCCCCGTCAGGGCCGGGAACTGCGCCGCCTGTAGCGTGCCGCTGGCCTGCGATGTCAGATTGATGGCCGCGGTGGTGCAGTTGATGACCGAGCCGTCGGTGGTGCAGAAACTGCCGTTGGTCAGTGTGCCGACGTTTATGGCCCCGCTGGAGCCGGCATTGACCCATTGTGTGCCGTTGCAGAACTGCACGACCTTGTAGGTGCTGTTATAGATGACATCGCCTTCGTTGCCCGGCGGGGTCGAGCAGTCCGCCGCGCGCGCATCTCCTATCCAAAGCGCGAGCGCCAGCACCGCCAGGGCAAGGCCAATCCGCCGGCCCATCACTCGCCGCCCCGCGCGCCGCCATGGACGGGCACATGCAAAACCGCATCGCCCTGGCGGTCTTTCACGGCCAGCCCCGCTTCAAGCCGCTTCACGGCCTGCACGAGGCAGGCCAGTGCTTTTCTGTCCTCCGCTGTCCCGTCCTTACCAAACAGGGCTTTCTCGGCGGCGGCGATGGCCTCATGGACGGTGCTGCCGCAATGTTTGGACTCCACATCCCGCAGGCCGCCTTGCGCGGGCGGCGTGTCCACGGCGGCGGCAACCACAACGGCGATTCCCGCCATGATAAGCGACCGGCAAGCGCCCATGCCCAAACTCCCCCTGGTGACTGGGAGTTCGTAAATCGCCATACAACGATTGCAGAGGCCTTTGGCCGTGAGGCTTGGACATGCGCCACTGCCTCCCAGCCCGACAGGCCGGAGGCAGCGTTCGTATCGGCAACGCTGAGCCGTGTATGGCGAGGTTACGACACCCCGGAAACGGCAAGGGCCGTTTCCGCAAAAATAGTGCGGGATTCATGGATGGAGGTCAACTCGTATTTCGCAAGCGCCGGGATTCATACCAACGGCATGATGAACGGACAGATTCCAAAAAAAGCCCGTCATGCCCGTTCCCGCTTCGGGGAGACAAGTTTTGGTGGACGCGCTTTCTTCAAGGACCCGCCGGAGTCTTGGCGGATGAATTTCCCCTCCCCTTGTCCGGCTTCGCCTTCGGCTACGCCGAGGTCCTTGCAGAAAGCTCGTCCGCCGTAGCTCGCAGGGCGGAGGCGGAAGGGAGGGGATCAAGGGGTGGGGTCTTGCGAAAGGGTCGTAAGGGTCAACGGGGTCAATAAAAAAGACCCTCCTGACCCTTCTGACCCTCCCGACCCTTTTCGCAAGCCCTCCCCCTAACCCCTCTCCGCCTCCGCTCTGCGAGCTACGGCGGACGAGCTTTCTTCAAGGACCCGCCGGAGCTTTAGCGAAGGCGAGCCAAAGGGAGGGGAATAAAAATCACCCCCTCCCTTTGGGAGGGGGAAGGGGGAGGAATCATTGGGGGTCACAAGGGAACGAAAGGGTCAAAAGGGTCCTTGACCCGCCTGACCCTTCCGACCCTCTCGACCCTTTTCGCAAGCCCTCCCCCAGCCCCTCAAAGGGAGGGGAATATACTGGGGTTTGGACCCTAATCCGAATGACCGCGAGGAACGGCAGGCTTTAACTCTCCATCCCACACAAAGCCGCAGCCCTGTTCCTTCGCCTCTTTCAAAAGATCATCCGTATGGGCGCGCAGCACCACATGGCCCTCCTGCTTCAGCCGCGAGGCCTCGGCCGCCGGAAGATCAAACGGCGCGAGGACGCGCGGCCGCTCCTTTTCGTCCGGGCAGAGGGAGACGAGGTTTTCGGCATAGAAGGTGAAGCCGGTGGCGGGCTCGCCCCCTTGGGTGCGGTAGCGCCCGCCGCGGCCCAGGACGCCTGACGCCGCCGGCGAGAACAGGCTGAAGGAAAGCCCGGTCTGGTATTCAAAGCAGCGCCTCTCGCACAGGTCCACCGACAGGCGCGCGATTCCCTCGCGCGGCAAAAGCGCCAGAACCTCTTTCAGCCGCGCCCGGTCCGTCCTTGCTTTCTCCGGCAGGTCAAGCCGCTCCAGGGCTTCGAGCGCCTTCCCGGCCTCCCCGCCGGCCGCCAGAAGTTCAAGGCAGGTTTCGCACAACTTGCCGAAGGAGCCGCCGGAAGCGGCCAGGGCGCGCACCGCGCCCTCATCCTTGCGGTCAAGCGCGGGATGAAGCCTGTCCGCTTCCTCCGCGCCGATTCCAACCGCTTCCGCCAGCGACGCCACCAGCGTGGGCAGCAGCAGGTCCACGCAAACGCCGGTGACGCCCAGCGCCGCGAGGGCGGCGGCGGCCAGGGCGATCACCTCGGCATCGGCTTTCGCGTCCCGGCCGCCGATCAGTTCCACCCCCACCTGTAACTTCTGCCGCGCGGGGCTCGCGCCGCCGGGCGCGGCGGTGATGGCGGGCCCGGCATAGGAAAGGCGCAAAGGGCGGGGCGCCCCGCCAAGACGCGCCGCGGCAATGCGACCGATCTGCAAGGTATGGTCGGTGCGGATTCCCAGCATGCGCGGACCGGTGGAATCCATCACCCGGAAGGTGGCGGCGTTCAGCGCCGCGCCGGGACCGGACAGCAGCGTGTCCTCGTATTCCATCAGCGGCGCGTCCACACGGGCGTATCCCGCGTCGCCAAAACAGCGCATCAGGCTTTCGGCCAGCCGGGCCTGGCGGGCGGCGTCGGGCGGCAAAAGATCGTAGAATCCGGGGGGAAGCAGGGCGGACGGCATGGCGGGAGGACGCTTGATCTTGGACGGGATTTCCCCGAAATTACCGGAGCCTCGCGGGGCTGAACAGGTTTTTTTCATGCATCGTTCCAATAATTTGACGCCGCCGTCGCGCGCCACGCCGGGCGTGGCGAAGCTGGATTGCTTCGCGGCGCCGCCGCCCGCAATGACGATTCCTGTCCGGTCCCTTGATCCTTGCACCCTTGCCGGAATCCGCCCATGAGCCTTCCTTCCCGAAAAGCCGCCGGGCCCGAAGCCCGCTCCTTTCTTGAGGAGGCCATGCCGGGCGCGCCCGCCTTCCCGTCCACCCGCATGCGCCGCGCGCGGCAGGCGCCCTGGATCCGCAATCTGGTGGCCGAAAACCGCCTCGGCGTGGATGACCTCGTCTGGGCCGGATTCGTGGTGGAGGGCACGGGCCGGCGCGAGCCCATTCCCTCCATGCCCGGCGTGGTGCGCTATTCGGTGGACGAGCTGGCGGCGGAGGCGCAGGAGCTGGCGGGGCTCGGCGTGAACGCCCTGGCGGTCTTTCCGGCCCACAGGCCGGAGGAAAAGGACGCGCAAGGCAGCCTCGCCACCGACCCCGACAACCTGATCTGCCGCGCGGTGCGCGCGGTGAAGAAGGCCGCGCCCCTGGCGGGAGTGATCTGCGACGTGGCGCTGGACCCCTTCACCAGCCACGCCCATGACGGGCTGTTCCGGGACGGCCGGATCCTGAACGATGAAACCGTCGACATCCTGTGCCGGCAGGCGGTGGTGCAGGCCGGGGCGGGCTGCGACGTCATCGCCCCGTCCGACATGATGGACGGGCGCGTGGGCGCGGTGCGCCGCGCGCTGGACGCGGCGGGGCGCACGGACGTGCTGATCCTTTCCTACGCCGCCAAATATGCGTCCTGCTATTACGGGCCGTTCCGCGACGCGCTCCACAACCGCGGCCGGCTGAAGGGCGACAAGAAAACCTACCAGATGGACCCCGCCAATGCCGGCGAGGCGCTGCGCGAGGTGGCGCTGGACATCGCCGAAGGGGCCGACATGGTGATGGTGAAGCCCGCCCTGCCCTATCTGGATATTCTGCGGAAGGTGAAAGATACGTTCAACATGCCGACTTTCGCCTACCAGGTGTCGGGGGAATACGCGATGCTGACGGCGGCGATGGAAGCGGGCTGGCTGGACGCCCGCGCGATGGCCGAAACCCTGCTCTGCCTGAAGCGCGGCGGCGCCGACGCCATCCTCACCTACGCCGCCAAGCCCGTGGCGGCCGCGCTGAAGGCGGGGTAACGCCGGCGGGCGTTCCTAGGTTCAATGGACAATTAAACTCAAGTCATTGAAAAGACCAAATGAACATTCCGGGCAAGGTTGCGCAGCAACCGCGACCCGGAATCCAGTTTGTTTTTGAAAACAAATGGGATTCCCGCTTCCCTGCTTCGCCTTCGGCT
>JANQEX010000077.1 GCA_028278105.1 Alphaproteobacteria bacterium
GGAACGCAGCTTATGGGCAAGGGCGAGGATGTGGCGCTGGCGCTCTCGGCCGATCCCTGCCTGACCGGCGGCGTGGAAGAGGCCGAGATGGAATCGTTCAACGAAACGCTGGAGCGGCTCGGCCTTCGCGCCGGGGACATCATCACCATCAAGGGATTCAACATGGGCCGCGGCAAGCCCGCCACGGTGACGCTGTTTCACATTTCGCGCTGAAGACGCGATTCTATTCTGACCCCCCCCTCCCTCTGGCCCGCCTTCGCCATGGCTTCGGCGGACAGGTTTGCTCATTCGGTCCCGCGGCGGAAGTGAGGGGTTGGGGGTGGGGTGAAGCGTTGGTCTTTTCAAAGCCTCGGCATTTACGCTACGGGAACCCGGCGGACCCCACCCCTTGATCCCCTCCCTTCCGCCTTCGCTCTACGAGCTTCGGCGGACAAGCTTTCTCCAAGGACCTCGGCGTAGCCGAAGGCGAAGCCGGGCAAGGGGCGGGGAATTTCAGCCGCCAAGGCTCCGGCGGGTTCCTGTAAGGAAGCTCGCAGAGTTGAGGCGGAAGAGAGGGGGTTAGGGGGTGGGGTTTTGTGAAAGGATCAGGAGGGTTAATGGGGCCAACAAAAAAGACCCTCATGCCCCTTGCGCCCCTTGAGACCCTTTTGACCCGCCATGACAGGCTCAGTCCTTTGTTAACGAATCGCATGGCAGCGTTAAGGGGGCGATTCGCCAAATTCGCACCTCCGCACCTCCGCACCTTCGAACCTCCGTACCCCCGAACCTCTTCATGGCCCTCGAAACGCTCACGCCCCGCACCACGTCCGACTGGCGTCTTTCCGGCGCGGGCACGGCCTCGGTCACGCCGGAGCAGCTTTTCCTGGACGCCGTCATCCGCCTCAACGATTACCGCTTCGGGCGGGTGGCCGCGCATATCCACCTGTCGCGGCTTTCGGATCACAACCGCAAGCCGCATTACCTGCGCCTGGCCGCCGACATGTTCGACGGCCATATCCGCAAATTCGAGGGTCAGCGCTTCGAGCTTGCGGGACACGACATCGTGTTTATCGGCCGCGACATGGGCATGGCCGAACTGATCAAGGCGGTGGACCGGCTGCGCCTGCTGTTCGCCGAGGACCCGCTGGCGCAGTACGGCGCCGACGGCACGGGCGGCGCCTTCGCCACCTATTACGACGTGGAGAACGACTACGACCGCCTGAGGCAGAACGCGCTGAACCTGCACAAGGCGGCGCGGCGCGCGCTCAAGTCGACGGCCGGCCGGGAGGAATCCGAAGGGCGGCACGGACGGCCTTTCGTGCCATCCGATCTCGCCAAGCTGATCGCCATCCTGGAACGCGCCGACCTTGCCGCCATCCTGCGCCGCCAGACGGCCTGCCTGCTGCGCGACGACGGGCTGCCCGAACCGCTGTTCGAGGAGCATTTCGTCTCGCTCGATGATTTGCAGCAGATTTGCGCGCCGCATATCGATCTTCTGTCGGACCGCTGGCTGTTCCACTACCTGACCCTCACGCTGGACCAGCGCGTGCTGGCGCAAAAGCTGGCCGACGGCGTGCGCGGCGACCGGCCCTTCAGCCTCAACCTGAACGTCGCCACGCTTCTGTCGCCGGAATTCCGCCGCTTCGACGCGATGGTGCCGCCGGAGCTGCGCCGCCGCTCGGTGATCGAAATTCACAAGAACGACGTGTTCGGCGATATCGGCGCCTATATTTTCGCGCGCGATTTCCTGCACGACCGCGGCTATCTGCTGTGCCTGGACGGCCTCACGCATCACACCTTGCCTTTCTTCGACCGCAACCGGCTGGGGCTGGACCTGTTCAAGATTTACTGGGCGCCGGAGGGGCTGAACGCCGCGCATCCCTCCAGCTATCCCGAAATCCGCGATCTGGTCGCGCAATACGGCGCCACGCGCATTGTTTTGTGCCGCTGCGAAAGCGAAGACGCCCTGAAAGCCGGGCGCGATCTGGGCGTCATCCAGTACCAGGGCCGCTTCATCGACCGGCTGCTGAATATCGCCAAGGGGAAAAAATAGGGTGTTGGGTGTTGGGGTGTTCGGGTATTAGGTTTAATGGACAATGACCAACACGAACATTCCCGCGCCCAGCTTCGCCTGCGGCACCGCCGAGGTCTTGGCGCACCCGTCGCGCCGAAGCTTTGCGGAGGCGGACAAGCAGGGGCCGGGGTGAGAAGTTGTTTTTTTGAATGAAAAGCTTGTTTAATTGAGCCCAGGCCCTAGGTTCAATGGACAATTAAACTCAAGTCATTGAAAAGGCTAAATGAACATTCCGGGCAAGGTTGCGCAGCAACCGCGACCCGGAATCCAGTTTGTTCCTGAAAATAAATGGGATTCCCGCTTCCCTGCTTCGCCTTCGGCTTCGCAGGGCGCACTTGCAAAAAGGCCCGGCGCAGCTTTAGCGTAGCCGGGTCGCGGGAATGTTCGTGTTGGTAATTGTCCATTGAACCTAAGGCTTGCAAAGAAAATCCTCAATTATATTCAGATAAATCCCGTGCAGCGCCTCCAGGTCGTCGAGCGCGATATTTTCATCCACCTTGTGCGCGGTGGCGCCGGACGGCCCCAGCTCCAGCACGGGGCACAGCGCGCGGATAAAGCGGGCATCGGACGTGCCGCCCGCCGTGCTCAGGACCGGCGCGCGGCCCGTCACCGCCTGGGCGGCCCGGCTGACGCGCGCGGCGAAGGCCGGGTCCTCGGTGACGAAAGGCTCGGTCCCCGAATAAATTTTCAACTCGTGGCGCGCGCCGGATTCCCGGCACATCTTCTCCAGCCATTCCGAAAGGCCTTTGCCCGAATGGCGGTCGTTAAAGCGGATGTTGACCCTGGCGGTGACCTTGGCGGGGATGACGTTATAGGCCGCGTTGCCGGTGTCGATTCCGGTCAGGACCAGGCGCGAAGGCTCGAAATGTTCCGTGCCCCCGTCCAGCGGCGTGTCGTTCAGCCTTTGCAGCAGGGCCAGCATTTTCGGTACGGGATTGTCGGCAAGCTGGGGGTAGGCGCTGTGGCCTTGCGTGCCGTGCAGGGTGATGACGGCCGAGAGATTGCCCCGCCGGCCGTTCTTGATCGTCTCGCCCGCGAAGGAAGGGGCGGTGGGCTCGCCGACGATGCAATAGTCCGGTTTTTCGCCGCGTTCCTTCAGGACGCCGACCACCTTCGCCGTGCCGTCGATGGATTCGGCTTCCTCGTCGCCGGTGACAAGGTAGGAAAGCGAGCCGGACGGGGCGGGGTTGTCTCTCAAAAAATCCACGCCCGCGCCGAGAAAGGCGGCCACCGCCGCTTTCATGTCCGAGGCGCCGCGGCCGTAAAGTTTTCCGCCGCGCAACGCGGGCTCGAAAGGCGGGCTGGTCCAGGCGGCCTCGTCGCCGGGCGGCACCACGTCCACATGCCCGGCGAAGCACAGATGCGGAGACCCTGTTCCGATGCGGGCGTAAAGATTTTCCACCACGCCGAAGCGCAGCCGCTCGATGCGAAACCCGTAAGGCTTGAGGAAATCCTCCACCACGCCCATCGCCCCGTCGTCGATGGGCGTCACGCTGCGGCAGGCGATCAGCGCCTGGGCAAGACGAAGAATTTCCGTCATGCCACCCCGGCCTCGCGCAGCAATTCGTTGATCGAGGTCTTGGCGCGCGTTTTGGCGTCCACCCGCTTGACGATCACGGCGCAGGAAAGGGCGGGGCCGGGCGCGCCGTCCTTCATGGGCTTGCCGGGCAGGGCGCCGGGAACCACCACCGCGCCGGCGGGTACGCGGCCGGTGAACACCTCGCCCGTCTCGCGGTCGATGATTTTGCTTGATGCGCCCAGGAACACGCCCATGGAAAGCACCGCGCCCTGTTCCACGATCATGCCTTCGGCCACTTCGGCGCGCGCGCCGATGAAGCAGCCGTCCTCGATAATCACGGGCGTTGCCTGCAAGGGCTCCAGCACGCCGCCGATGCCCGCGCCGCCGGAGACATGGACGTTCCTGCCGATCTGCGCGCAGGAGCCCACGGTGGCCCAGGTGTCGATCATCGTGCCTTCGTCGACGCGCGCGCCCACATTGACGAAACAGGGCATCAGCACCGCGTTTCCGGCGATATAGGCCGAATGGCGCACCACGCAGCCCGGCACGGCGCGGAAGCCCGCGCCGCGAAACTGCTCCTCGTCCCAGTACTGGAACTTGCTGGGAATCTTGTCGAACCAGTGCCCGCCGTTCGGCGCGCCGGAGATGCGCGCGCTCTCATGCAGGCGGAAGGACAGCAGGATGCCTTTCTTGATCCATTGATGGGTGACCCAGCCGGTTGCCGTCTTTTCGGCGATGCGCAAGACGCCGGCGTCCAGGTCGTTCATCAGTTGCAGGACGGCGCGGCGGTAATCGCTTTCGTCGCGCAGCGGCAGGGTTTCGCGGTTGTCCCAGGCGTGATCAATCAGGCTTTCCAGTCGGGATGTCTCGAAGCTCATGCGGCTCTCTTGGTCAGGTTTTCCAGGAAAGGGATTAAATCATTGGTGGCGTAATGGCAATGCGGGTAATGATGCGCCGGAAGGGGCGTGGTTTTCTGCCAGGCCGCTTCGTGCCGCAGCCAGAGGGTTTTCATGCCCAGACGCGCCGCCGTTTCGAGATTACGCTCCATGTCGTCCACCATGCAACAGGAGGCCGGGTCAAGCGCGTATTTGGCGATCAGGGCGCGGTAGGGGCCTTCATCGGGCTTGCAGACATAGTTTGCATCCTCAATGCCGAAAATATCCGAAAAGCGGAAGGAGACGCCAAGGCGTTCCAGAATCCGCCTGGCATGTTTCCGGTCGGCATTGGTGAAGACGACTTTTTCGCCGGGCAGGGCGGCAAGGGCCGCTTCCAGACGCGGCGCGGGGCCGATGGCGGCCAGATCGACATCATGCACGAAATCCATGAATTCATGCGGGTCCACGCCGTGCTCCAGCATCAGCCCGCGCATGGTGGTGCCGTGGGCGTGGAAATAGTGCTCGCGCAGCCGCTCGGCCTCTTCCCGCGCGACGCTGAAGGCCTGCGCAATATACGCCGCCATGCGCCGGTGCATTTGCGGGAAAATCGCCGCATGCGGCGAGTAAAGCGTATTGTCCAGATCGAAAAGCCAGGTGGTGATGCGATGAAGCGGGGTCATGGCCAATGCCGGCGTAGCCGTCCAGTGTGCGCTAGGTTCAATGGACAATTACCAACACGAACATTCCCGCGAAAGCGGGAATCCCATTTATTTTCAAGAACAAACTGGATTCCGGGTCGCGGTTGCTGCGCAACCTTGCCCGGAATGTTCATTTAGTCTTTTCAATGACTTGAGTTTAATTGTCCATTGAACCTAGCGGGAAAAATGCTCGAACCATTTAATGATGCCAGCTTTATCCATGCTGTTCGAGAGCATCAGCATCAAGGCAAGCCGCGCCTGGCGGGCATTCAGCCATCCTGAGGGAATGAGGCCGCGTTCGATCAGGTCCGGCTCGCTGCCGGGGTAGGTGTAGCTGGCCTGGAAGGTCTCGCCCTGCCCCGCGCGGCTGCTGAAAAGCACCGGCATGCGGGCGGCCAAGGGTTCAAGTTGGGACAGAACCGCCATGGAAATATGACCGACACCGGTGCTGTTAAGGACAATGCCATCCATATCGTCGCGCGCGAAGGCCGCGATCAGGCCGGGCTCGAAATTCAGCCCGGTCTCGATGAGTGGAACCACCGGACGGCGCTTGCCGAGAGTCAGCCGTGGCGGAGTCAGGGCCGGTTGAAGAAACAGGCGCGCGCGATTTTCCGCAACCCATCCCAGCGGGCCGAGCGAAGCGAACGCGCTGGGCAGGAAGCTGTGCGCCTTCCGCACGAAAAGCGCGGAATGTATTTCATCATTCATCACCACAAGCACGCCCTTGCCGCGCGCGGCTGGCGCGGCGGCGGTCTTGCAGGCGGCAAGGATGTTGGCGGGGCCGTCCGCGCCCGGCAGGTCAGCCCGGCGCATCGCGCCGGTCAGCACGACGGGCTTTTCCGTTTCAAGAAGCAGCGCCAGGGCAAAAGCGGTTTCCTCCAGCGTGTCGGTGCCGTGGGTGATGACGATGCCGCCGGACTCCGCAAGGGCCTTGTTTATGGCCGCCACGAGCCGCGACAGATCATCCAGGGTCAGGCTGGCGCTTGGCTTGGCGAGGACCTCTCCCCCCGTTACATCCGCAACGCCGGCAAGGGAGGGAATGGATTCAAGCAGTCTCTCCACGCCAAGCGCCGGCATGCCGTCTTTTGCTCCGGCCTGTATGGCGATGGTGCCGCCGGTGGTCAGGATCGTGATTTTCGGCCTTGGGATCATTTCCTGGTTCTTGTCTCAGGGCGTGTCGCTAATCAGCGTGCCGGTGCCTTCCGGCGTGAGCAGTTCCAAAAGTACGCTGTGCGGATCGCGTCCGTTGAGAATGACCGCGCCTTTCACGCCGCCTTTCACGGCGTCGATGCAGGTTTGCAGCTTGGGGATCATGCCGTCCGTGGCGACGCCGTTGTCGATGGCGGCCTGCGCGTCGGCCATGGACAGTTCGGGGATCAGCTTCCTGTCCGGGTCCATCAGCCCGTCCACGTCGGTCAGCAGCAAAAAACGCACGGCTTTCAGCGCGGCGGCGATGGCGCCGGCCGCGTGATCGGCGTTGATGTTCAGCGTCTGGCCGCTTTCGTCCACCGCCACCGGGGCGACGACCGGGATGGCGTCCTCCTCCACGATCTTGCGCAGGATATAGGGGTTCACCCAAACCGGCTCGCCCACCATGCCGAGATCCACCCCGCCCGGCAGGACCTTGCGCGCGGTGATCAGGTTGCCGTCCTTGCCCGAAAGGCCGAAGGCCACGCCGCCCGCGTTGCGGATGCCCTGCACCAGCTCCTTGTTCACCTTGCCGGACAGGACCATTTCCACCACTTCCATGGTGGCGGGGCCGGTCACGCGCAGACCGCCCTTGAATTCGCTTTTGATGTCCAGCCGCTCCAGCATGGCGTCGATCTGCGGCCCGCCGCCATGGACGATGACGGGGTTGATGCCCACCTGCTTCAGCAGCACCATGTCGCGGGCGAAGCGCAGGGCGGTCTCGCCGTCGTCCATGGCGTGGCCGCCATACTTGATGACGAAATACTGGCCGCGATAGCGCCGCAGGAAAGGCAGCGCCTCCGCCAGAATGCGGGCGATTTTTTCCCAGCCGTTTTTCTTGGTGCGGGCGTCGATTTTCATTGGAGCGCGATCGTTTCAGGCTGAAGCGATCCGCTTCAGCCTGAAACGTGAATCGCCTCTAAAAACAAAAAAACCGGAGCGCGGTCCGTTCGTCGCATGAATCCAGTCCGGCCGGCCGGCGCTCCGGCGTATCCAAGCCGGTTTTCGGGGGTGATTCAAGGGAGAAGCCCGCGGAAATGCTTTCAGGTCCGATAACAGGGTCTCAAGGGGCGCAAGGGTCATGAGGGTCTTTCTTATTGACCCCATTGACCCTGTTGACCCTTCCGACCCTCTTGCAAGACCCCACTCCTTGATCCCCTCCCTTCCGCCTCCGCTCTGCAAGTTATGACGGGCGAGCTTCCTCACTCAGCGTCGGCCTATAAGCTCCGCGCCAGAAACAGCTTGAGTCCGGCAAGGCCGGTCCCCTTTTCGGCGCTGGTGGCGAACACGTCCGGCCAGGCGGGGGCGCATTTTTCAAGTTCGGGCAGAAGGGCCGTTTTGGCCGCGTCCACCTGCTTTGCGGCCAGCTTGTCGCATTTGGTCAACACGGCGGCGAAAGGCACGGCATGGGCGGCGAGCTTTTTCATGAATTCCCGGTCGGCCTCCATCAGCCCCCGCCGCGCGTCGATCAGAAGGCACAGGCGGCGCAGATGGGGCCGCTCGCGCAAATAATGATCAATGAGGGCGTGCCAGGCGGCGATCTTGCGCGGGGCGGCCTTGGCGAAGCCATAGCCCGGCATGTCCACCAGCATCAGCCGGTCGCCCAGGCGGAAAAACAAAAGCTCCTGCGTGCGTCCCGGCGTGGTGGAGGTGCGGGCGATTTTCCTGCGCGTCAGGGCGTTGATCAGGCTCGACTTGCCCACATTCGAGCGGCCGATAAAGGCGATTTCCGGGAAAGGCGCCGGGGGGATGGAAGAAGCGCCGCCGGCGCCCGCGACGAAAACCGCTTCCCCCGCAAAGAGGCTTTCCGCCTTTTTTGGGGAGACGTCCCCGGTCATTTTCCCGCCGCCGCGGGCCGGATGCGGTGCTTGATGAGCGTTTGCTGGGCGATGGCCAGGATATTGCTGAAAGTCCAGTACAGCACCAGCCCGGCGGACATGTTCGCCAGCAGGAAGGTGAACATGACCGGCATGAGATTGAAAATCTGCTGGGTGGTTTTGTCGCCGGGCGGAGGGCTCAGCTTTTGCTGGATGTACATGGTGACGCCCATCAGGAGCGGCAGCGCGCCCAGATGCAGCCAGGCCGGCGTCGTGAAGGGCAGCAGGCCGAACAGGTTGAAGAGGTTGCTGGGATCGGGCGCGGAAAGGTCGCGGATCCAGCCGTAAAACGGCGCGTGGCGCATTTCAATCGACACGAGCAGCACCTTGTACAGCGCGAAGAACACCGGAATCTGGATCAGCATGGGCAGGCAGCCCGCGAGCGGGTTCAGCTTTTCCTTTTTATAGAGAGCCGTCACGGCCTCGTTCATTTTCGCGGGATCGTTGCCGTGGCTCTCTTTCAGCTTCTGCATTTCGGGCTGAAGGGCCTTCATGCGCTCCATGGTGCGGTACGAGGTTTCCGACATGGGATAGAACACCGCGCGCAGCGCGATGGTGAAGACGATGATCGCAAGCCCGTAATTGCCAAGGAAGCGGTACAGGAAATCCAGAATCTGGAAAAAGGGCTTGGTGATGAAATAGAACCAGCCGAAATCGATGGCGCGGTCGAACATCGGGGCGCGCAGCGTTTCCATGTAGGCGTCCAGCACCGCCACCTCCTTGGCGCCGGCGAAGAAATGAAACGTGCTTTCGGCCGCGCCGCCCGCGGGCACGGTCACGGACGCCTTGCGCATGTCGGTCTGGTAGCGCCCGGTCCCGCCCTCGGCATAGAGGAACCGCCCGGTGATTTTGTCCTCCGGCCCGGCCATCAGGGCGGCCAGCCAGTAGATGTCGGTTATGCCGAGCCAGCCGCCGGTGGACTCTTCCTTGAAAAGGGGGACCTCATGCAGTTTCTTGTAGGTTTCCTCGTGCAAGGTGCCGCCCAGAACGCCCAGCAGCCCTTCATGCAGGGTGTAAAAGCCGAGCGTGCGCGGCGTGCCGTGCCGCGAGATCAGCGCGAAAGGGGAAAGCGTCACCGGCTCGCCCATGGCGTTGCGCACCTTTTCGGTGACGGTGAAGACGTAATTGTCGTCCAGAGAAATGCTGCGTGCGAAGCTGAGCCCCGCGCCATTGTCCCAGCGCAGGGTGACGGGCTTTCCCGGCCCCAGCCGGCCGGACGATGTTTGCCACACGCTGTCGGCGTCGGGAAGGCGCGGACCGCCTTGCGCGCCCAGCCAGCCGAATTCGGCATAATAGGCGCTGTGCGGCGGCTCCGATCCCGTGGGCGACAAAAGGGTGATGGGCGGGCTGCCGGGCTCGATGGTTTCGCGGAAGTTGCTGAGGATCAGGTCGTCCACCCGCGCGCCGCGCAGGTTGATCGAGCCGCGGATCTTGTCATTGGCGAAGGGCAGCCTTTGGCCGGCCTTCAGGGCTTCGGCGCGCGGACGCAGGCGCGCGGGCGCGGAGGCGGCCACCGGCGCCGTGTCCGTTCCCAGGGCCTGAACGGCCTCGGTGCGGGCCTGCTGGGCTTTCTGGCGCGGCACTTCGTAAAACCAGTGCCAGCCCATGAGAATCCCGATGGAAAGCGCGATGGCGATGAAGAAATTGGCGTTGTCGTTCATGGGGAAATTTTTTGGCGGTGTGAGCTTCTATCACAGGGCGGCACGGGGTCAAAACCCCATCCGCCCCAGGGGTGGCAGCGGCCGAGGCGCTTGACGGCCAGAACGGTTCCGCGCAGGAAACCATGCCGGCGCAGGGCTTCCTGGGCATAGGCCGCGCAGCTCGGCTCGAACCGGCAGGCGTGGCCCAGCAAGGGCGAAAGCGTCCAGCGGTAAAGCTGGATCAGGCCGATGGTTACGTTTTTTGGCAGTGAATGGAGGAATTCGGGCATTTGTCTCGTTTCTCGTGCCGTCATTGCAAGGAGGCCCGAAGGCCCGGCGAGGCAATCCGGGGCTATGATTTTCTGGGTGGCTTCTCTTTGGATTGTTTCGCTCCGCCTTTGACCGGGCTCGCAAGGATGCGATCCTCAAGACATGAAAGTTTCTTCAGCGCTTTCTCAAGATCACGATGCATCGCCCGGAAATTCCTTGTTACCGCGCCGGGGCGCGCGACCAGAACATAATCGCCCGCCTTTGCTTTTGGCAGGACTTTTTCGGCCACGGCCCGCAAGCGCCGCCGGGCGCGATTGCGAATCACGGCGCCGCCCAGTTTTTTTGTTGCGGTCAGGCCATAGCGCGGCATTTTGGAAGCGGCCCGGCCGGTGAATTGAAGAATAAAGGCCGGGCCGGGCGCGCGGGCACCTTTCGCGGCCTTGAGGAATTCAGCCCGCTTTCGCAGGCGGGGAAGATGGAATGATTTCTTGCGCTTTGGCACGGATTCAGGCGGACAGACGCTTGCGGCCCCTGGCGCGGCGGCGGGCGATCACCTTCCGGCCGGTTTTTGTCTTCATGCGGGCGCGCCATCCGTGGCGGCGTTTGCGAACCAGGCGGCTCGGCTGATAGGTGCGTTTCATGACAAACCTGTATTTTCTTCTTTATGAAGCCCCAGCTTTTAATGGAACAAAGGCGGAAAAGTCAAGAAACGATTGGTTCTTGCCGCATTCCCGACTTTGGGCGATAAAGCGGCTGTCCGTTCGTTAAGGGAGGCTCCATGCTTGCCGGTCCGTGGCGTTGGATTTCCGTCGTTCTGCTGGCGGGCGCGGGGATCGGGGGACTGTTCTACGCCGCGAAGGGCGGCACGGAAGACGCCGCCACCATGGGCCTGGGCCTGTTCGTCATCGCCCTTGCCTGGATCGCGGTCATCATTCGCCGTGGCTGCGACGCGGCCGATGCGGCGGTGTCCACGAAATAAGCCGTCACCTGCAAACCAGAGGGGAAAATCGTCATGGCCTGTCCGTTTCTTACGCTTGATGATATTGATGTTTCGGAAAAGCGTGTGCTGCTCAGGGGCGACCTGAACACGCCGGTTGAAAACGGCGCGGTGACCGACACCACCCGCCTGCAAAGGCTTGCCAAAACCATACATGATCTGACCGCCCGCAACGCGAAGGTGATTGTCCTGTCCCATTTCGGCCGCCCGAAAAACGGGCCCGACCCTTCGGCCTCCCTCAAGGTCGTGGCCGAAGCCTTGCAGCGCGTCGTGGGCCGGAGCGTGGCTTTTTGTCCTGAGACCATCGGCCCGGCCGCCGCGGCCGCCGTGGAGGCCCTTCCGCCGGGGGGCGTTCTGGTCCTTGAGAACACCCGCTTCCACAAGGAGGAGGAGAAAAACGATCCCGAATTCGCCCGGCAACTCGCCGGCCTCGGCGATGTGTATGTGAACGACGCCTTTTCCGCTTCGCATCGCGCCCACGCCTCGACCGAGGGCCTGGCGCGCCTTCTGCCGGCCTGCGCCGGGCGCGACATGGAAGAAGAGCTTTCCACGCTTTCCAGGGCGCTTGACAATCCCGAAAAGCCGGTGATGGCCATCGTGGGCGGGTCAAAAATCTCCACCAAGCTGGATGTGCTGAAAAACCTCACCAAAAAAGTGGATATCCTGGTGCTGGGCGGCGGCATGGCCAATACCTTTCTGGCGGCCAAAGGATCGGGCGTGGGCAAATCGCTGTGCGAATTCGACATGCTGGATACCGCCCGCGTCATCATGGAGGCCGCGGAGCAAAATAACTGCCGCATCCTCCTGCCCGAAGACGTGGTGGTGGCGGAGAAGCTGGACGCGCATGCGTCCGCGCAAACGGTTTCGGCGCAGGCCATTCCCGAAACCATGATGGCTCTGGATGTGGGTCCGGCCACGCGGCGCGCGATCGCGGCGGCCATGGAAAACGCCAAAACGCTTGTCTGGAACGGGCCGCTGGGCGCGTTCGAGTTTCCGCCTTTCGACGAAAGCACGGCGAGCCTTGCCAGGGTGATCGCCGCGCGCACGCGCATGGGCAAGCTTTTGTCGGTGGCGGGCGGCGGCGACACGGTCGCGGCGCTGAACGCCGCGGGCGTGACGGCCAAATTCAGCTATGTGTCGGCCGCCGGGGGCGCCTTCCTTGAATGGATGGAAGGGCGCGCCCTTCCCGGCGTCGAAATCCTGCGCCGCAAGAAGGCGGCGGCTTGACGGCGGAGCGGCGGATCAACCTTGCCCTGCAAGGCGGCGGCGCGCACGGCGCCTTTACCTGGGGCGTGTTGCACGCCTTGCTGGAAGACCGGCGGGTATCCTTTCGCGCCATAAGCGGCGCCTCCGCCGGCGCGCTGAACGCGGCGGTGATGGCCACGGGCCTCCTCGAAAGCCGGGAGAAGGCCATGCGCCTGCTGGAGGATTTCTGGCGCGGGATCAGCGCCGCCAGTCCTTTCGGCGCTTTGTCCGCCTCCCGCCCGCCGCAGGCGTTTGGTTTTCAGGAAGGCCGGACGGCGAAAGGCGTGATGCAGGGGCTGGAGGCGCTTTCGCAGTTGTTTTCGCCCGGTCCGCATCCTGCGTCCATCCGCAATCCCCTGCGGCCCATCCTGGCCGGATTTGTCGATTTCGGGGGTTTGCGAAGCCGCCCGGTTCCGGCCCTTCACGTCGCGGCCACCGATGTGCGCAAGGGATGCGCGCGCATCTTCGGCAATGCCGGACTTTCGGTGGAGGCGCTTCTGGCGTCCGCCTGCCTGCCGCAGTTGTTTCCGGCGGTGGAGATCGACGGCGCGCATTACTGGGACGGCGGCTTCACCGCCAACCCGCCGCTGCTTCCGCTGGCGCAGGACCGGAATACGCCCGACATCCTGATCGTGCGGATTAACGCCCTGGCCACGGACACGCTGCCGCGAACGGGACCTGCCATCGCCGGACGCCTGGGCGCCATTTGCTTCAACGCGCCGCTTCTGGCCGAATGGCGCGGCCTGTCGGGCCGGCCGGACCTTTTCTTTCACGCCATCGCCGATGACGAGCTGATGGCCATGCTCCCGCCGGAAAGCAAGCTTACGCCCGGCTGGGATTTTCTTTTGCGCCTTCATGACGCGGGCTACCGGCGCGGGCGCGTGTGGCTGGAAGAAAATTATGACTTCCTTGGACAGAGAAGCACCGTGCAGCCGGAGACGCTGCTGGACATGGATTAGGTTCAATGGACAATTACCAACACGAACATTCCCGCCCCCGCCTGTCCGCCTCCGCAAGCTCCGGCGCGACGGGTGCGCCAAGACCTCGGCGGTGCCGCAGGCGAAGCCGGGCGCGGGGGCAGGCTCCGGCGGGAATCCCATTTATTTTCAGGAACAAATTGGATTCCGGGTCGTGGTTGCTGCGCAACCTTGCCCGGAATGTTCATTTAGTCTTTTCAATGACTCGAGTTTAATTGTCCATTGAACCTAGAGCATACAGGCGTCATTCGCCCATATGGGCCGGTTTGTCCGGTATATCCATCATCGGTGGCGCGTCGGGGCAGGCCTGGGGCGGCAGGACAAGCTCTTCCGGCGGCATCGAATGGACGACGCGGAACAGGTCGAATGGCCCGCCGCGGTCTTCGGGCTTTTTGCTGGACAAAAGATTCAGGCGGTGAATCACCACCCCGTCGCGCCGCACATGACCCCCGTCGAAAAGGCTGTCGCGCAAGGGGCGCGCGCGCATCTGCGCCAGGACCGCGCCGGCCGCCGTCCGGCCCTGGGCCGCGTCCACCGCCTGGAGATAATGCCGGACGGCCGAATAGACCGATGCGTGAATGGCGGTCGGCATCATGCCGCGGTTGCGCCCGGCAAACCGTTTGGCGAAGGCGCGGGTATGGTCGTTCTGGTCCCAGTAGAAAGAGGCCAGGGTGTAAAAAGGCGGCATGGGAACACGCTTCAAGTCATACAGGTCGCTGAATGGAAGACTGCCGAAAGCCAGCGGGGGCGTCCGCCCGTCGGGCGGCGGCGGCCAGCGCCGGAGCAGGTGCAGGATTTCGGGCCGCTCGAAAGAAAGCAGAACAATGTCGGCTTCCGTTTTCCGTATCTGCGCGGCAATGGCGCGAAGCCCCCCCATGCGGCGCCTTAAATAAGCTTCGCCAACAATCTCGGCGCCGAATGTCCGCAGCATCCCCTTGGCCGACGCGGCAAGCCAAGCCGCATGGGGATTCTCGCCCCCCAGAATGAACCAGCGCCGCTTGCCTTCGGCCACAAGCGCGCGGATCAGGTTTTCCGTCATGGTGTCGCGGCCATAGAGCCAGTGAAGGGCGGTGCCTTCACAGGACACCGACGCGGCTTCCGGTCGCCGCGGTGTGCTGGTCAGGAGAATCTTTCCTTCCCGGTGGAACAAACCCCGTAGCCGGGCGGCGATGGCGGCGTTGGGAACATCCGCCACCATGTCGATATTCTGCCGCCGGATCCAGTCCCGGCTGATATGCCGCGCGAGGCCGCCGCGGCTCTGGTAGTCGGCGGTGACGATGGTCACGCGCAGGCCGGTGGCGGCGCGGACATCCTCGGCGGCCATGGTCGCGGCCTCAATGGAGCCGCGCCCGGCCGCGCCCGCCATGCTGCCCGAAAGGTCGGTCAGCACGCCGATGCGGATCACGCCGTCTTCCGCTAGGGCCGGGGAGGCAAGGGCGCCAGACGCAAACAAAGCGCCGCAGAAGAACAAAAGGACCAAAAGCCGTCGCATCCCGGCAAGCTAGGAACAGTTTTTGGCGAATTGGAGGCCAAAAGCAGACAGAAGAACAAGGATGTTCTTGAAATGTTGGCGGTCAGACCCTAAACCAGCAGGGTTCCTGTAACCTGGTTCCCGGACATGGCTTCCTACCAGTATATTTACGTGATGAAGGGCCTGAACAAGGCCTGGCCCGGCGGCAAGACGGTGCTGAGCGACATCTGGCTGTCCTTCCTGCCGGGGGCGAAGATCGGCGTTCTGGGCGTAAACGGCGCGGGCAAGTCCACGCTGATGCGCATCATGGCGGGGATCGACACCGACTTTACCGGAGAGGCCTGGGCGGCCGAAGGAGCCACGGTCGGCTATCTGCCACAGGAACCGCGGCTTGATCCCGCCCGGAATGTTGAGCAGAACATCATGCAGGCGCTTGGCGCGAGCCTGGATCTGGTCAGGCGGTTCGAGGAAGTCTCGGCGAAGCTCGGCGAAGTCACCGATGAAAATGAAATGACCGCGCTCATCGAAGAGCAGGCGGACTTGCAGGAAAAGATCGACGCCGCCGGCGCGTGGGATCTCTCGCGCACGGTCGGAATCGCCATGGACGCGCTGCGCTGCCCGCCGGGCGACGCCGATGTTGCGAAGCTTTCGGGCGGGGAGCGCCGCCGCGTGGCGCTGGCCCGCCTGTTGCTGCAAAAGCCGGACCTGCTGCTGCTGGACGAGCCCACCAACCATCTGGACGCCGACAGCGTGGCGTGGCTCCAGCGCTTTTTGCGCGAATACGCGGGCACGGTGGTGATGGTCACCCATGACCGCTATTTTCTTGACGAGGTCACCGGCTGGATTCTTGAGCTGGACCGCGGATCGGGCATCCCCTATCAGGGCAATTATTCGGCCTGGCTGGAGCAAAAACAGAAAAGGCTGGAGCAGGAGCAACGCGAGGAAGGCGCGCGGCAAAGGGTTCTCGCGCGCGAGCTGGAGTGGATCCGCCAAAGCCCCCGCGCCCGGCAGGCCAAAAGCAAGGCGCGCATCACGGCCTATGAAAATCTGGTCCGGCAAAGCCAGGAAAAAGCACCCGACACGGCGGCCATCGCCATTCCCGTTCCGCCCAAGCTTGGCGAGAACGTGATCGAGGCGCGGAAAATTTCCAAGGCTTATGGCGACCGTCTGCTGATCGATGATCTGTCTTTTCGCCTGCCGCCGGGCGGCATCGTGGGCGTGATCGGTCCGAACGGCGCGGGAAAAACAACCCTGTTCCGCATGATTACGGGACAGGAAAAGCCGGATGCCGGCGTCTTCAAGGTCGGGGAATCGGTGGCGCTGGGCTATGTGGACCAGAGCCGCGACAGCCTGGACGGCAAAAAAACGGTGTGGGAAGAAATCTCCGGCGGGCACGATGTGCTGGACCTCGGCCCGCGCAGGCAGGTGCCAAGCCGCGCCTATGTGTCCAGCTTCAATTTCAAGGGGCCGGACCAGCAGAAGAAAGTCGGCGTGCTGTCGGGCGGCGAGCGCAACCGCGTGCATCTGGCCCGGATGCTGAAATCCGGCGCGAATGTCATCCTGCTGGACGAACCGACGAACGACCTTGACGTCGACACGCTTCGCGTGCTGGAAGAGGCCTTGAGCGATTTCGCCGGCTGCGCCGTCATCATCAGCCACGACCGCTGGTTTCTTGACCGCATCGCCACGCATATCCTCAGCTTCGAGGGCGACAGCCATGTGGAATGGTTCGAAGGCAATTATCAGGATTACGAAGCCGACCGCCGCCGGCGTTTGGGCGCCGAGGCCGACCAGCCCCACCGCATCAAGTACAAGCCGCTGACGCGGTGAAGCCGGGGGTTGTGCCGGACATGAAACGCGCTAGTTTTGAATGGGATGATGCCAAGAACCGCGTCAATCTTGAAAAGCATGGTGTAGCCTTCAAGGATGCCCAGGAAGCATTTTTCGACCCGGATAGGATTATCTTTCGTGATCTGGAGCACGAAAAAAGCGAAAAACGTTTCTTTTGTTTGGGACTGGTCAAGGACCGGGTCATGACCGTAAGATTTACAATGCGTCGCAAGCAAATACGCATATTCGGCGCGGGTTACTGGAGACAGGGCAGGAAACGCTATGAGGAAGAAAACGGGATACGCCGATGAGCCTTTAAAATTCGGAAAAAGGGTGAAGGACTTTCTTCCCCCGCCCTCCGAATTGGTAAGGCGCGGGCAGACGGAACAGGTTACTCTTGAACTCAGCCGCAGCAGCCTTGATTTTTTCAGGAAGCGCGCGCGGCGCGGCGGTGTGCCTTTCCGCCGGATGCTCAGCGGGCTGATAGATGCCTACGCGCGCAAGCATGATTCAGCCTGAAGCCGGCCCCACCGCATCAAATACAAGCCGCTGACGCGGTAAAAATGGAGAATGTTCTATAGGAAAGCCCATGACGGAAAATTCATCCCAACCCCAGCCCTTTCAGGCCGAAGTCGGGCGGCTGCTCGACATCGTGGTGCATGCGCTCTACAGCCAGAAGGAAATCTTCCTGCGCGAGCTGATCTCGAACGCCGCCGATGCCTGCGATCATCTGCGTTATCTGGCGTTGTCCGAGCCCGGACTCGGGCCGCAAAAATACGCCATTCATCTTGTCGTGAATGAGGAGGAGGGCACGCTCACCGTCTCCGACAACGGCGTCGGCATGAACCGCGAGGAGTTGCAGCAGAATCTTGGCACCATCGCGCGTTCGGGGACCAAGGCGTTTCTGGAGCGGCTTTCGGGCGACGCCAAAAAAGACATCAACCTGATCGGCCAGTTCGGCGTGGGCTTTTATTCGGCCTTCATGGTGGCGGACCATGTGAAGGTCATCAGCAAAAAGGCGGGGGACGCGGCGACCCATTGCTGGGAGTCCGACGGCAAGGGCGCGTTCACCCTTGCCGAAACCGCGAAAAACCTGCCCGGCACCGATGTGGTGCTGCGTCTCAAAAGCGAGGCGCGCGAATTTCTGGACGAGCCGCGCCTGAAACAGGTGGTGCAGGCCTATTCCGACCACATCCCCGTGCCCATCTTTTTTGGCGAGGATGAATCCACCCGCCTCAACCGCGCCGCGGCGCTCTGGATGCGGCCGAAAGCCGGGATCACGGCCGAGGAATACAAGGAATTTTATCACCACGTCGCGCATGCGTTCGACGAGCCCTCGCTCACCATACACTGGAAGGCGGAAGGGGCGCTGGAATACACCGGACTGCTGTTCGTGCCGTTCCAGCGGCCCTATGACCTTTTCGATCCGCGCCGCACGGGCCGGGTGAAGCTCTACGTCAAGCGCGTGTTCATCACCGACAATGCCGAAGGGCTGTTGCCGCCCTGGCTGCGCTTTCTGCGCGGCGTGATCGACAGCGAGGATCTGCCGCTGAACATCAGCCGCGAGATGCTGCAACTGAACCCGGTTCTGGCCAGGATCCGCTCCGGCGTGACGCGGCGCGTACTTTCCGAATTGCAGAAAATGGCGGAGGAGAAAGAGAAATACGCCGCCTTCTGGGACAAATACGGGGCCATCATCAAGGAAGGCCTCTACGATGATTACGACTTCCGCGACGACATTTTCAAACTCTTCCGCGCCAGTTCCACGAAAGGCGAGGGCGTGTCGCTTGAGGAGTACCTGTCGCGCATGCCGGAATCGCAGGACTGCATCTATTTCATCACCGGCGATAACGCGGCCATGCTCAAATCCAGCCCGCAGCTTGAGGGCTTCCGCGCCCGCGGCATCGAGGTGCTTTTGCTCAGCGACGCCATCGACGACTTCTGGGTATCGGCGGTGGGGTCCTATAAGGAAAAGCCGTTCAAATCCGCCACGCGGGGCGAGGCAAAGCTGGATGATATCAAAAAACCCGAAGAGCCGCCCGCCGAAAGGCCGCCCGCGCCGTCCACCGAGGCTCTCATTAAATCGCTGAAGGAAATTTTTGGCGAGGCGGTGACCGATATACGTCCCTCGCCGCGCCTGACCGAAAGCGCGGTCTGCCTCGTGGCGGGCGATGGCGACGTGGATATTCACCTGGAGCGTCTGTTGCGCCAGAACAAGGCGCTGGGCTACGCGCCCCGGCGCGTGCTGGAAATCAATCCCGCGCACAGCCTCATCCGCCGCATGGCGGAGATGGCCGAAAAGGGCGAAAAAGAGCCGCTGGCCGATCTTGGCTGGCTGCTGCTGGATCAGGCCCGTCTTCTGGAGGGCGAGCCGCTTTCCGACCCGCGGGCCTTCTCGCAACGTTTGACTCGACTCGCCGAAAAAGCGGTGGCATGAGTCGGAAATCAGTCATCAGAAATCGGAAGTCAGAAATCGACAACATGTCCGCGCAAGCGCGCATCCAGCAACAAGGAAAACCATGTCCACCGAAGCGAAGAAAGAAGTCAAAAAAGCCGTGCTTGCCTATTCGGGCGGGCTGGATACCTCCGTCATCCTGCGCTGGCTGCAAGAGCATTATGGCTGCGAGGTGGTGACCTTCACCGCCGATCTGGGCCAGGGGGAGGAACTGGAGCCCGCCCGCAAGAAAGCCGAAATGCTGGGCGTGAAGGAAATCTTCATCGAGGATTTGCGCGAGGAATTCACCCGCGACTACGTCTTTCCCATGTTCCGCGCCAACGCGCTGTATGAGGGCATGTATCTCCTGGGCACCTCCATCGCCCGGCCGCTGATCGCCAAGAGGCAGATCGACATCGCCAACCAGACGGGGGCCGACGCCGTGGCGCACGGCGCCACCGGCAAGGGCAACGACCAGGTGCGGTTCGAGTTGACATATTATGCGCTCAAGCCCGATGTGAAAGTCATCGCTCCCTGGCGCGAATGGGAGTTGAAATCGCGCACCAAGCTGCTGGAATTCGCCGCGCAGCACCAGATTCCCATCGCCAGGAACAAGCTGGGCGAGGCGCCCTTTTCCATCGACGCCAACCTGCTTCATTCCTCCAGCGAGGGCCGCGTTCTGGAAGACCCCTGGGTGGAGCCCGACGAGATGGTGTACCAGCGCACCATCGCGCCCGAAGCCGCGCCGGACAAGGCCGAACATGTCGAAATCGAATTCGAGCGCGGCGACGCCGTGGCCGTCAACGGCAGGCGGCTTTCGCCCGCCGCGCTTCTCACCGAGTTGAACGCGCTTGGCCGAAAGCACGGCATCGGCCGGCTGGACCTGGTGGAAAACCGCTATGTGGGCATGAAGTCGCGCGGCGTGTATGAAACGCCGGGCGGCACGATTTTGCACGTCGCCCACCGCGCCATCGAAAGCATCACGCTGGACCGGGGCGCGGCGCATCTGAAGGACGACATCATGCCGCGCTATGCCGAGCTGGTTTATTTCGGTTACTGGTTCTCGCCGGAGCGCGAGGCGCTTCAGGCCCTCATCGACCACACGCAGAAAAACGTGAACGGCACGGTGCGCCTGAAGCTCTACAAGGGCAACACCATCGTGACGGGCCGCAAGTCCCCCAACTCGCTCTACCGGCTCGATTACGTGACCTTCGAGGAAGACAGCGTCTACAACCAGGCCGACGCACAGGGCTTCATCAAGCTCAACGCCCTCCGCCTGCGCCTCCTCGCCATGGCGGGGAGGAAATAAAAAAACAGCGTCATCCTGAAAGCCGCGAAGCGGCTATTCAGGATCTCCTTGCCAATGAAGAAATTTGTCGTTTACATCATGACGAACAAAAAATATGGAACGCTTTATATTGGCGTTACGTCAAACTTGTCGCGGCGCTCTTTTGAACACAAGAACGGCACGCTTGGCGGCTTTTGCAAAAAATACAATCTGGACAAACTTGTATATTACGAGATCTATGATGAAGCGGTTCCTGCAATAACGAGGGAAAAGAAACTCAAGTTATGGAAACGTGCATGGAAAATTGAGCTAATTGAAAGCATGAACCCGCAATGGAATGATCTGGTAAATCATTTGATTAATTGATCGCACACGCTATGTATCACAAGATCCTGGATAAACCTCGCCGCCATGCGGCTCGGTTTTCCAGGATGACGTTTTTTATTTCTTGCCCACCGGAACCTTCCCCCGCGACCCGGCTTCGCTAAAGTGACGCCGGGCCGTTTTTCAAGCTCGTCCTGTGGAGCCGAAGGCGGTGCGGAATTCTGACAAACAGCGTCATCCTGGAAAACCGAGCCGCATGGCGGCGAGGTTTATCCAGGATCTCGTTGCATGTATTGCTTCACCGGTAAAGATATCCTGAACAGCCGCTTCGCGGCTTTCAGGATGACGTTCTCGTTATCGTTCCTTTGCCGCCTTCAGCGTGTTGGCCATCAGGCAGGCGATGGTCATGGGTCCCACGCCGCCGGGCACGGGGGTGATGGCGCGGGCCCTTTCTTTCGCGGCGTCGAATTCCACGTCGCCGGTCAGCCCGGACTGGCCGCCGGGCCGGGCGATGCGGTTGATGCCCACGTCGATCACAATCGCGCCGTCCTTGATCCACGATCCTTTAATCATCTGCGGCCGGCCCACGGCGGCTACCAGAATATCGGCGCGGGCGCAGACATCGGGCAGATCGCGCGTGCGTGAATGGGCGATGGTCACGGTGCAGTTGGCCGCCAGCAGCAGTTGCGCCACCGGCTTGCCCACGATGTTCGAACGGCCGACGACCACGGCGTTCAGCCCCTCAGGCTGGCTTTCCACCTCCTGAATCAGGCGCATGCAGCCCAAGGGCGTGCAGGGCGCGAGGCCGGGGCGGCCGGAGGCCAGCAATCCCGCGTTCACGGGATGGAACCCGTCCACATCCTTGCGCGGGTCCACCGCCATCAGGACCGTGCCGGCGTCCATGGTTTCGGGCAGAGGCAGTTGCACCAGAATGCCGTGCACGGCCGCATCGGCATTCAGCCTGCCGATCAGTGCCAGCAGTTCGTCTTGAGATGTATTGGCGGGCAGGTGGTGGGGAAAAGAGGCCATGCCGGCCTCGGCCACCGCCTTTTCCTTGTTGCGCACGTAGATTTCGGAGGCCGGATCGTCCCCCACCAACACCACCGCAAGGCCGGGGGTGATGCCCCTGCTTTCCTTGAGTTGCCTGACGTCTTCCGCCACTCGCGCGCGAAGGGCGGCGCCAAGGGCCTTGCCGTCGATCAACGCCGCCGTCATCCCGCCACTCCCGGCAGGACAACCGCCTGGCCAAGGGGCCCGTATTCGCGCAGCAGGCTGCGCACCAAAACGATCAGCAGGTAAAACACAAGGAACGACCAGTCGAACCCGCCCATGGGCGGCAGGTAGCGGCGGATGGGGCGCAGCAAAGGCTCGAACATGGTTTGCAACGTGCCCCACACCAGGCTGGTGATGCGGCCATAGGGTTTCAGGACGCCGAAAAACACCAGCAGGCTGAAGATGGCGTAGATCACCATCATCGTTTCCAGAAAACCCAGAAGGATGTCGGTGACATAGAAAAGCGAGTACAAGAGTGCCCCTCCGTTCGTGCCGGCCCAGTCTCGCAAAGACGGGTTTTCAAGGCAAGGCGGCGCTTGCTTGACAGAAGAGGCGGGGAAGCCATAGAAACAGGGCACGAAAGGGCCTGTAGCTCAGCTGGGAGAGCGCATCGTTCGCAATGATGAGGTCGTCGGTTCGATCCCGATCAGGTCCACCAGCCTTCGCAAGCGAAGCGCTGCGAAGGCTGCCGCGCCGTAGCCTGAAAGGCGAAGGCGGGCATTTGCCCCTTTCGCTTGCTACGGCTCGGCAGGCCAGTTCAGTTGTTAGGCTTAGGCCATTCCCATGAAGTATGTCTACATATTGCAGAGTAAAGAAGGGGGACACTTCTATGTGGGAATGACTGATGATTTGCGCAAGAGGATTGCGCAGCATAATGCCGGGAAAGTTCCACACACTACGAAATTCAAACCATGGACAATAAAAACATATATCGCTTTTTCCAGCGAGAAACAGGCGATCACGTTTGAAAAATATCTCAAGTCACCTTCTGGAAGAGCATTTGCAAAAAAGAGGCTTTAATCAGTGGAGGATGCCGTGAACTGGGTGAATCGAACCGGAAGCAACAAGCAACAATTAAAGCGAGGAGGGCGTTATGTCTGAGGAAGGCGGCGCGGCCACGGGCAGGGTGCGGATCATTCTTGGCGTCATCCTGGCGCTGGCGGCCGGATTCCTGCTCTATCGCAGCAACACGCTGGGCGTTGAAAAGGCCGAGATCACGGTCGAGCTTCCCAAGGAGGCGGCGCCAAAGGCCGGGGTCCCCGATCCGGCCGAATAAGCCCTAGGTTCAATGGACAATGACCAACACGAACATTCCCGCCCCCGCTTGCGCGGGGGCAGGCTCCAGCGGGAATCCCATTTATTTTCAGGAGCAAATGGGATTCCGGGTCGCGGTTGCCGCGCAACCTTGCCCGGAATGTTCATCGGGTCTTTTCGATTTTTCCTATGAGCCGGAATTCTCACGAAGCGCGGCATGCAGGGCCTTGCCAAGCCCTTCCAGCGGCAATTCTTTCTGCGCGCCGGTTTTCAGGTTTTTCAGCGCGGCAATGCCCGCCTCTTTCTCGCGGCGGCCCAGCACCAGAATATGGGGGATGCCGCTGCGGTCGGCGTATTTGATCTGCCTGCCCAGCTTGTCGTCTTCCAGATAGAGCGCGGTATTGAGGCCCGCCGCGCGCAAGGACGTGGCGAGCTTGCGCGTTTCCGCCTCCAGGTCCGGCTCCATGCGGCAGACCAGGATTTTTGTCGGGCTGGCCGCCTCCTGCACGAGCCCGGCCTGGCGCATCTGGTCGAACAGCCGCGTCGCGCCGATGGAGATGCCGACGCCCGGCAGTCTTGATTTCGTGTAGTGGCTGGCCAGATTGTCATACCGCCCGCCGGAGCAGACGCTGCCGAAGCCTTCATGGCCCGCGAGGAAGGTCTCGTACACCGTGCCGGTATAGTAATCCAGCCCGCGGGTGATGGCGGGGTTGAAGCGGATGACGCCGTCCGCACCCATGTCCGCCGTCATGCGCAGCAGCAGGCTGATTTCCCTCAGGCCTTCTTCCGCCAGGGCGTTGCCCGCGCAAAGCTTTTGCAGTTCCCGCGCCAGTACGTCGTTATCCGCATCGCGGATTTTTAGAACGCCAAGCAGCGCCCGTGCGGGACCGGCCGGAAGGCCGAGGGCAAGAATGTTCTTTTCCGCCGAATCCCAGCCGGTTTTGGCGGCCTTGTCGATTTCGCGCAGGGCCAGGGTTTTGGTGTTTTCGTCCGCGCCCAGCTTTTCAAGATAGCCTTTCAGGATTTTCCGGTTCGAGACATGGATGGTGAAAGCGCCCAGGGACAGCTCGCGGAAAATATCGGCGATCACCACGGGCGCTTCGGCGTCATAGGCGGGAGAAAGCGCGTCCTTGCCGATAATGTCGATATCGCACTGGTAGAATTCGCGGAAACGGCCTTTCTGCGCCCGCTCGCCGCGATAGACGCGCTGGATCTGGTAGCGGCGGAAGGGAAAGGCCAGTTCGTGCTCGTGTTGCGCCACGTAGCGGGCCAGCGGCACGGTCAGGTCGAAGCGCAGCGCGAGGCCGGGCTCATGCCCCTGGGCGCGGCCGCCGGTGGACTGCGCGAAATAAACCTGCTTCTCCGTCTCGCCGCCGCTTTTGGTGAGGAGGATGTCCGCCTCCTCGAACACGGGCGTTTCGATGGCGGTGAAGCCGTGCCGCTCGTAGCTGGCGCGGATCGCGTCCAGCATTGCCTGGAATGCGGCCTGCGCGCGCGGCAGAAGCTCCAGCGTGCCCGCGGGCGTCTTGGGCGTGATGATTTTCGTGGTCATGAAGTGAAGGCTTTTACCGGCGTTTTGCCCGCAAGTCCATATGTGAAAAAAGTGTTACGCCGCGCGGGCGGAATGTTGACCTGTCCCGCGCCAAAACGTCCGAACGTAAAGCTTGGTTTACCATTCCCTAACCCTATCTTAAACCGCCGGTGGCAAAGTGAAGGTCTCTTCGGGTGAAGCGGCTGTCAGGGAATTCATGCCTTCTCTTTTCCGGGATCTGAACGTGACGGATTTATACATCCGTCTCGACGCCAGCGATCCGGCGATTTACCAGCGCCAGAAACGCGGGCGTTTCCGCTCGAACGCGCTCGTGCCCGACCGCTATGAGAAAGAGGTCCGCCAGATCGGCGAATTCATCCGCAACCAGGGCCTGAAGGAAGACAGCGTTTTGCATGTGAACGGCGTGCGCATGCGTCTGGCGCGCCAGAAAATGGCCGATGGCGAGGACTGGATCTGCCTGCGCGTCATCAAGACCATCATTCCCGAACTGGAGGATCTGGGCATTCCGCCCGCCTATGTGGAGGCGCTGCGCGAGCTTGGCCAGCGCGACGGACTCATCATGCTCACCGGCGCCACCGGCCACGGCAAGACCACCACGGCCGTGTCGCTCCTTTCCGATTGCCTCCGGCGTCACGGCGGCATCGCCGTCACCATTGAAGATCCGGTTGAATACGTGCTGAAGGGTCACCATGGCGAGCGGGGCTTCTGCTTCCAGTCGGAAGTGAACGACGACGAGGAATGGGCCGGGGCGATCAAGCGCAGCCTGCGCTGGGCGCCGCATTACATTTTCGTCGGGGAAATCCGCACGCCGAAGGCGGCGGAGCAGGTATTGCGCGCGGCCACCACCGGCCATCTGGTGCTGACCACCGTTCATGCCGGCTCGCCGGAAGAGGCGCTGATGGGCCT
The DNA here is from genome assembly GCA_028278105.1 of Alphaproteobacteria bacterium. GTDB lineage: Bacteria > Pseudomonadota > Alphaproteobacteria > UBA9219 > RGZA01 > JACQAB01. Next base: position 25,452 of record JANQEX010000077.1, read on the forward strand.
GATGCATCTGGCCGAGCAGACCATGGGCGGCGCATCGCAAATGATCCTTGCCGCCGGCTTGACGGCGGTTCTGCATCAAACCATGACCGAGTCCGGCCCGCATGTGCGCCTGGTGACGACCGAATCCGGCAATATGGGCGATCCGGTCCGGGCGCTGGTGCGCGAGAACAAGGTCGGGATGCTCGGCACCTATATTGATAAAATGACGGCCCGGCTCTCCGCGGCGGGACGGGAAAGGTAGGGTTCCATGCACAAGCTCAGCAAATTCGACTTCATGGACCTTTACGTGCGGCTCGACGGCGCGTCCACGCCGCGCTATCGCGCGCCGCGCCTGGACAAGCACAATGTCTGGACGCAGCTTCTGCCCGAACTTTATCATGCCGACGCCGACCATCTTATCATGCATCTGCGTCAGGACGCGCACCGGCCCGACGCCGCGTTCGACTATGACGGCATGCATTTCCGCATCTCGCAGCAGAAAATGGCCAGCGGCGAGGAATGGGTGTGCCTGCGCAAGGTGAACCCGGTCGTGCCCCGCCTGGTCGATCTGGGCTATGTGCCGCATATCGCCAACTACCTGCTGAACCTTGGGCGGCGCGACGGGCTGGTGCTGCTCTCCGGCGCCACCGGCCACGGCAAGACGACGACATGCTTTTCGCTGCTGCAGGAATATCTGGAGCGCTATGGCGGCGTCGGCATGACCGTGGAAGATCCCGTGGAATACGAATTGGAGGGCGAACGCGGCGCGCATGGCTATTGTTACCAGATTCAGGTGTCGGACGAAGAGGACTGGGCCCCGCCCCTGAAGCGCTGCCTGCGCTGGACGCCGCGTTACCTGCTGGTGGGTGAAATCCGCTCGCCTGAGGCGGCCGAGCAGATCCTGCGCGCGGCCACCACCGGCCATCTGGTGCTGACCACCATTCATGCCGGCTCGATTGAGGAAAGCCTGCTCGGCCTTTTGCATCTGGCCTATCGCGCCGTCGGCGAGAGCGCGCGGATCATGCTGGCGCAGGCGCTGACGGCGGGCATTCACCAGACCCTCAATCCCACCGGGCCGTTCATCCGCTACATCTTTACCGAAGAGAACAACAACGGCGACCCGGTGCGCGCCCTGATCCGCGAGGACCGGGTGGGCATGATCAATACCTATATCGACCGGCAGATCGCCCGCATGCAGCTTTTGCAGAATCCCACGCTTCCGCCGCCGCCCACCACCGCGCCGCGGAAGAAGTGACTTTCTGGCGTCATCCTGGAAAGCGCGCGCCGCGCGTTTATCCGGGATCTCCTGAGCAGGAGAAAGATCCTGAATAAAGCTCGCGCCGCTCGCTTTTTCAGGATGACGCCTCATGGGGCACTGATTTCTGACTTCTGATTACTGAATGTCATCCTGGAAACCGCCGCAGGCGGTTATCCATGATCTCTTTCTTCCATGGGCACAAGATCCCGGATAAACGCGCGGCGCGCAGTTTCCGGGATGACGCCTCATGGGGTACTGATTTCTGACCTCTGATTACTGAATGTCATCCTGGAAACCGCCACGGGCGGTTATCCAGGATCTCTTTCCCCCATGGGCACAAGATCCCGGATAAACGCGCGGCGCGCAGTTTCCGGGATGACGCCCTTTTGGCAAGATGGCGTTACCCTCGCTCCGCCGCGATTGCGTCCATGATTTCGCGGATCAGCCCCGGCCCCTTGTACACGAGCCCGGTATAAAGCTGGATGGCGTCCGCTCCGGCTTTCAGCAGACGCAGGGCGTCCGCGCCGCCTTGCACGCCGCCCACGCCGATGATGGGCATGCCGGCTCCGGCCCGCGCGCGCAGTTCCTTCACCATCCAGCAGGATATGGGCAGAAGCCCCGGCCCGCTATAGCCGCCCACCGGCGCGCCGTCACGCATCGGCCAGTCGATGGACCGGGTCTCGGCAAGCGCGCGGCCGGCATGGGGCAGGGTGTTGGTGGCCACGAAACCATCCACGCCCGCTTCCAGCGCCGCATCCGCCATGCGGCGCAGAACATCGCCGTCCATGGCGGGGCCAGGCTTGAGAAGAACGGGCCTGCTTCCGGCTCCTTCCTTGCAGGCCTTGATCTGGCGCGCCGCCGCTTGTTCCGGCGCATCATGGCCCGTGGCATCCGCCACGTTGACGCAGGAGACATTCAGCGTCAGGTAATCCGCATAAGGCGCGCAAGTTTTGGCGAGTTGCGTGAATTCCTCCAGCCTGCCGCCAGACGAGGCGAGGCTGACGCCAATCGTCAGGTGTTGGCGCTCCGGGCGGCTCTGGAAAGCCTGCAAGTTGGCGGCAAAGACATCAATACCCGGTCCCGGCAGGCCCATCCAGTTGATCAGGCTGCGTTGCGGCTTGAAGCGCCACAGGCGCGGGCGCGGATTGCCCGCGCGCGGCGCGGCGCTGCAAACCGTTCCCGCTTCCACAAGGCCGAAGCCCATGCGCGACCAGCCCGCGAGAGCTTCAGCCTTTTTGTCGGCGCCGGCCGGGAGGCCGATGGGGTTGCGGATTTTCCGGCCGAACAGTTCGAGGCCTATATCCCGCTTTTCGTTGATCACGGGGCCAAGGCCGAGCTTCAGCGCCGCCAGCGTCACGCCATGCGCGGTTTCGGGTTCCAGCAGATGCAAAAGCCCCATCATCCGGCAAGGCTCCAGGGAATGGTTGTTGTGCTGGCGGGTTGCGCCAGCATGCCGATGGGCAGGGTAAAGCTTAAGGTCACGGCGTCGATATTTGCAGAAAAACCCCGGCGAAGCGAGAGTCAATCAATGGTTTGAAAAGGCGATGGCATATCCCGTTCAAACAAAAAACGTCCTGCCCGCGACCCGTCTTCGCTAAAGCTATGCCGGGCCGTTTTGCAAGCGCGCCCTGCGAAGCCGAAGGCGAAGCAGGGAGGCGGGCATCCACAGCTTGCGGAGGCGGAAAAGCGGGCGCCGGGGTAAACTCCAGCCGGGGTCCGGCATGAAGCCGGAGGCTTCATGCAACCGCCTCCGGCGGTTGCTGGATTCCGGCTTTCGCCGGAATGAGAAGTTGTCTGTCTGGTTTGATCCGTTCCCAATCAAGTTTGGACCTAAACAAACGGGATTCCGGGTCGCGCGAGCTTCGCTCGCTTGCCCGGAATGTTCATTCAAGCTCAATCATAATCCAGGTCGCCCGCCTTGCCGTGAAAGATTCTGTAGGCAAGGAAGGTATAGCCGATCAGCACCGGCAGGACGATCAGTGTGCCCACCAGGATAATCATCAGGGAGTCCGGAGCGCTGGCCGCCTCCACAATCGTCATGCGGCCGGGCACGATATAGGGATAGAAGCTGTAGGCGAGTCCAAGGAAGCACAGGACATAAATCCCGATGGTCAGCATGAAGGGAACCCAGCATCCCCGGTCATCCGCGCGCGGCTGGGTTTTGAGCGAGCGGTGTAGCAGGTAGACAAGGCCCATGGTCAGCAGCGGGATGGGCGCGAGAAACAAGAAGTTGGGCAAGGCGAACCATTTGTCGAAGATGCGCGCGCTGACAAGCGGCGTGGCCGCCGACACCAGCAGGATGCCGCCGGCCGTGCCGTAAAGCGCGAGCCGCGCCCAGCGCGCCGCCTTGCGTTGCAGCGCGCCTTCGGTTTTCATCAGCAGCCAGCAGGCGCCGATCAGCGTATAGCCCGCCGCGAGGCACAGGCCCACGAGCCCCGAAAAGCAGCAGGCGCTCCAGCTCTGCTCAAAGCCGAGAATGTAGGAACCAAGCATGTATCCCTGCGCCAGCGCCATCAGCAGGGAGCCCGCGAAGAAGGTGAAATTCCACGTCTCCTTGTGCGCGATATGCGCCTTGGTGCGGAAGTCAAACGACACGCCGCGCATGATCAGTCCCGCCAGCATCACCGCCACCGGCAGGTAGAGATTGGTCAATATGATGCCGTGCGCGGCGGGAAAGGCCACCAGCAGCAACCCCACGCCCAGCACCAGCCAGGTTTCGTTGGCGTCCCAGAAAGGGCCGATGGAGGCGATCATCCGGTCCTTTTCCTCGCCGGTGGCGCCGTTCAGCAAAAGGCCCACGCCCAGGTCATAGCCGTCCAGCGCGGCATAGACCAGCATCGCAAGGCCCATCAGGCCGGCGAAGACCAGGGGCAGCCATTGTCCGTCCGCGAAGATTTCCATAAAATCTCCTTCAGCCTTTCAACGCGCCCGGCGCCGGCAGCGGACCCTTGATCTCTCCCGCCTTGCGCGCCATGTGGAAAAGCGTGCCGATAAAGGCCACCAGCAGCACCGCGTAAATGACAAGGTAAAGGGTCAGGCTCACGCCGATCAGGGAAGCGGGAACCTGCGACGCGGCCTCATAAGTGCGCAGCACGCCCTGCACCAGCCAGGGCTGGCGGCCGATTTCGGTCACATACCAGCCCGCGACGCTGGCGATCCAGCCCGAAAAGCTCATGCCGACCAGGGCAACGGCCAGCCACCGGCCGATCGGCTTGCGCCGGAGCAGTTGCAGGGCCGCCGTCCAGGACACGAGCAGCATCAGCAGGCCCGTGCCCACCATCACCCGGAACGACCAGAAGACGGGCGCGACCGGCGGGTGATTGCCCCGGAAATCGTTCAGCCCGCGCACCACGCCGTCGATGTCATGCGTGAGGATCAGGCTGCTGATTCCCGGAAGCGCAAGGCTGTTCTTGTTGGCGCGCGCCTCCTCGTCGATATGGGCGAAAAGGACAAGCGGCGCGCGGGCTTGCGTCTCCCACAGCCCCTCCATCGCCGCGACTTTCGCGGGCTGATGCTCAAGCGTGTTGAGCCCGTGCTGGTCGCCCACGATGATTTGAAGGGGAATCAGGAGCGCCGCCGCCATCACGCCGGTGGAAAGCGCCGCCTTCACGGAAGAAGCGATATCGCCGCGCAGCATGCGGTAGGCCGAAAGCCCCGCCATCAAAAAGGCCGCCGTCAGGCCCGAACCCAGAAGCACATGAGTGAGACGGTAGGGGAAAGAGGGGTTGAAGACGATCCGCGTCCAGTCGGTGGCCATGGCCTTGCCGTCCACCATTTCGAATCCCGCGGGCGTTTGCATCCAGCTGTTCAGGGCCAGAATCCAGAAGGCCGAGAGCGTCGTGCCGGCGGCCACCAGAAAAGTGGCGAGATCGTGCAGCCATCCCGGCACGCGCCGGAAGCCGAACAGCATGATGCCGAGAAAAGTGGCCTCCAGGAAAAAGGCGGTCAGCACCTCATAGGCCAGAAGCGGCCCGGCGACGTTGCCGACCTTGATCATGAAGCCCGGCCAGTTGGTGCCGAACTGGAAAGACATCGTCACGCCGCTGACGACGCCGAGGGCGAAGCACAGCGCGAAAACCTTGGTCCAGAAAAAATAGGCTTCCATCCATTTCAGGTCGCGCGTGACGTTGTGGCGCCATTTGAAGAAAAGCAAAAACCAGCCGAGCGCGATGGTGATCGTCGGAAAAAGGATGTGAAAGGTGATGTTCGCGGCGAACTGAATCCGCGCCAGAAATACGGGGTCGGTGTCCACGGGTCCGTCTCCTCGCGGCTCGAATCGGTTTTTCAAGCCAAGCAGCAATCGAAAGCCGTTTCAACCGGTTTGAGAAATGGGTAGTGGGTCAGTTTAAAAAAATCACCCCCGCGACGGCGGGGGTCCCATTTGATTTCCAAAATAAAATGGGATGCCCGCCAGAGCCTGTCCCCGCGAAGGCGGGGGCGGGCATGATTTTCGGAGCAAGTTGACCCGCTACCGAGAAACCGCCATGGGTTTTTCCGCTTCCGCTTTGGGTTTTCCTGTGCTTGGCTATGGGCGAATGTTGCGGAGAAGCATGATGCCATCATCCCCCGTTGCGCGGCAAACGGCCAAAATCCTTTTCGATATCGGCGCGGTTCATTTCAACGCCGAAAAGCCGTTTATCTTCACCTCCGGCTGGGCGAGCCCGGTCTATGTGGATTGCCGCTGGATCATTTCCTGGCTGGAGGCGCGGCGCACCCTGATGCGTCTCGGCGCGGAAAAGCTGAAAGACGTCGTGGGCGGCGTGGATATCGTGGCGGGGGGCGAGACGGCGGGCATTCCCTTCGCCGCCTTTCTGTCGGAAGAGCTTGGCCGGCCCATGGTTTACGTGCGCAAGCAGCCCAAGGGCTTCGGGCGCATGGCGCAGATCGAGGGCGATCTGAAAGACGGCGCGCGCGTTCTGCTGGTGGAAGACCTGTCCACCGACGGCAAAAGCAAGATCCGGTTCTGCGAAGCGTTGCGCAAGGCGGGCGCGACGGTCGAGCATGCTTTCGTCATTTTCGATTACGGCATCTTCCCGAACGCCGGAGAGAACATGAAAAAGCTTGGCGTCGCCATGCATCACCTTTGCACCTGGTGGGACGCGCTGGAAGAAGCGCGCGCCGGCAAGCGTTTCGATCAAAAAACCCTTGACGAGGTCGAGGCGTTTTTGAAAGACCCGGTCTCGTGGTCGGTGGCCCATGGCGGCGCGACGGGGACGGGGGGGTAGCCATATTCTGGATTGCGGACTATCGACCTTTGACCTCCGCGCAATGACGCTTTGATAACCGTCATTGCGAGGGAGCTTTGCTCCCGAAGCAATCCAGTGTGATACATTATTCCGCGAAACACGTCCTTGTGAACGCATCTAAGGTCCTCCCAGGTCCGCGCCCGGACCTCGTCCGTCTCCTGCAAAAGCTCATGCGCGGCGTCCTTGATGAAATGCGCGGCGCAGTTGGGAAGAAGGGCCGCGATGTCCTTCATCGCCCGCGAGTCCACCAGCGGATCGTCTTCGGGGCCCAGCAGCAGGTAAGGGCCATTCGGCGCGCCGCGCTTCAAGGCGCGTTCCAGCCTGCGGGCCGAGGCGAAGGCGGCTGAAAGCCAGCCCAGCGTCACGCCGCCCGCTTTCAGCATGGGATTGTCGCGCAAGGTCATTTGCAGGACGCGATAGCGCCCGGCGTCGCGGGTAAGGGAGTTGCCCGCGAAGGGCCGGGTCGCGGGGTCGGCGTTTTTCTGTCCCGGCGCGAAAAGCTTTCCAAGACCAAGCAGGGCGGCCGATCCGGCAATCCACTCCGCCACGGGACAGGCGATGCGTCCGGTCTTCACCCGCTGCATGGGGCTCAGCAAAATCGCGCCCTTGATGTTTTCGGCGGGCCGCGCCTCGGCATACCAGCGCAGCAGCAGATGCGCGCCCATCGAATGGCCCATGAGCAACAGCGGCGTGGCGTCGCCCATGAAATACTCTTTGTAGAAAGCGCTGAAATCCCGCAGAAGAACGTCGAATCCCGGAAGCCAGGCGCGGCTCCGGTCGTTCTCCAGAAAGCGGGAGGAAAGCCCCTGCCCCCGCCGTTCCGCCACCACGGTCTCGAACCCGCGCTCGTGCCAAAGCTGCGCGATGCTCTCGTATTTCTCCAGCCATTCGCCCCAGCCCATGAAGACCAGCACGCAGCCGCGCGCGGGCTTCGGCCCGGCAAGCCGCGCCCAGCGCATGAAGCCCCCGCCCGGACAGGGAAAGGTGGAGATTTCGTAGCTCATCGGGGGAAAAGGTTAGGGGCCCGCCGGATTTTTGTCATCTGGAGACAAATGAAAAAGCCTATGAGAAAGCCTATTCTGTTATGAGCGGAAATCATTGGGCGTAAGCCAAAAACATGCATGTTCGCGGATGGCAAAGAGGCAGGAGTTGTTCGGGGCCTGGTAGTATTATACAAGAAGCCGCAGAAACCTTGATTTTGTTGAATCACTCGCGTAACGCTGCGGAGGGGCTTTTATTTTTCGCAAGCGCTCATAGCGTTGTTCATGGTCCGGATGCCTTTGGAACAGTGTGTACCTTAAGAACCTTACAGGCAAGCGCAGGTACGCCCATGTTTTTTTGGAAATGGAATAACGTTTCCATGTTTTTCCGTAACGCTTTGTCCTTGACTTCGCCCCGGAAAAGTCTGCGGCAGCCGTTTCAGGATCTCTGGTAAGAACGGCGCCAACCCGGTCGGCTTGAAACTCGTTCTGGCGGGAATGGTACATAAGAGTCCCAAACGCGGGCAGGAACCCTAAAAGGAAACTCGTATAGAAAGTGGGGCTGAACAGAAAAAGAAGGGCTATATTCTGGGGAGAATGCCTGAGCTTTACGTGAGCCAACTCATGACCAAGAATAGCCCGAAGCTCTTTCTTGGTTTTATATTGTAGGTAATCTGAAGAAAATGCGATTATGTCTTTATGAAACATGCGTAGCGTAGCGGTCCGTTTAGGATGGATGCGTATATCAGGAGGGCGTCGTAATCCCATCCTTGCGCACAATTTTTCATTTTCTTTTCGCAGATATGTTAGTTTTTCTTGAATGTCGGGATCACTGGTTTCCCTGGTTCTGTAAATGAATTGATTTAATAGCATGCGCCCCCCAAAAATAGCCATAGTCATCGTTAACCCCGTCACCGAACGAAGTGGAGAAAGGTAAAAAGAAGCGCAACACTCCAGCCCCGCGAGTGCAAAGCAGGCCAAAGTTCGTCTTTTTTCTCGCGGCAACGGTTCGAGCGTATCAAGCTCTGGCGCAATGCCCGGAGTTTTTTTCATTGCCGCCGGTTGCCGCATTTTTTGCAGTTGGGATGTCATGCATCAGGGGCTCACGTCTTAATCTCATCATTATATCATAATGGCATTGAAACTAATCTCAGGAATTGATCCGGTTTCCGGCTTGCGTTTTCGGCCGTCGCCATTTTTGTCGTCCAAATCAAGCTCTGTGTTTGCGCTTCGCCTTTTTGAAACTTGAATCACGTCCCTCTTTAACGCATGTTCAAAGAGGTTAATGCCCTGCAAAATGCCCCGTCGCCGGCATTCGCCGGAAGCATGCGAAATTTCAAAAGAATTTCTGAATCATGCAAATTTATTCCAACACCGCCGCGCTGCCGCGGGAAGCCAGGGGAGCCGTGGCGGCGCTTGGCAATTTTGACGGGCTGCATCGCGGCCACCGGGCGGTGCTGCATGCCGCCCGCGCCTTGGCCGCCGCCGGGAACCGGCCGTTCGCCGCCGTGACCTTCGAGCCGCATCCGCATCGCGTTTTCTTTCCCGGTGATGCGCCTTTCCGCCTCACGCCGCCGGTGTTGAAGCGCGAATTGCTGGCCGAAATGGGCGTGGAAATTCTCTACGAAATTCCCTTCACGCCCGAATTCGCAAAGGTCCCGGCGCGGGAATTCATGCAGCGCATTTTGCTGGAGGAGCTGGACCTGGCCCATGCCGTGGCGGGGCATGATTTCGTGTTCGGCCACAAGCGCGCGGGCGGCATGCCGATGCTGCGCGATTTCTTCGGCGGGCGCGAGCGCAGCGTGACCGAAATCGCCCCCCAGCGCGACGCCGGGCGGAATATCTGGTCCTCCACCCGCATCCGCGCGCAGTTGCAGGCGGGCGATGTGAAAGGCGCGGCCGAGGCGCTGGGCCGTCCCTGGGAGATTGAAAGCGTCGTGCAAAAGGGCGACGGCGCGGGGCGGCGGCTCGGCTTTCCCACGGCCAATCTTGATCTGGGCGAAACCCTGCGCCCGCGCCTGGGCGTTTACGCGGTCCGCGCGAAGCTGGATGGCGTGAAAATTCCGGGCGTGGCCAATCTTGGCGTGCGCCCCACCCTGGGCGGCAGGGACGAGCGCTTCGAGGTGCATCTGTTCGATTTTTCGGGTGAGATTTACGGCAAAACCCTGCGCGTGGCGTTGCTGCACTTCATCCGGCCGGAGCAGGCCTTTCCCTCCCTCGCGGCGCTTTCCGCCCGCATCGCCGAGGATTGCGACGCCGCCCGCGCGCTTCTTGGCCCATGATCGCCATGAGGATCGGGGCGCGAGGGTCATAAGGGTCAACAGGGCCGGCACGGACCCTCACGACCCTTGTGACCCTTTCGACCCTTTTCACATGGGTGATTCCATTTGGAAAGGAAATACTCTAAAAGCAGGCGCATGACTGATTACAAGGACACCGTCTTCCTCCCCCAAACGGCTTTTCCGATGCGGGGCGGCCTGCCGAAGAAAGAGCCGGAGATTCTGGCGCTATGGGCGCGGCTCGGCCTTTACCAGCGCCTGCGCGCGCAGGCGGCGGCGTCCGGCAAATTTGTTCTGCACGATGGCCCGCCTTATGCCAACGGCAACATCCATATCGGCCACGCGGTCAACAAGATCCTGAAGGACGCCGTCAACCGGTGCGCGCAGATGCTGGGCTATGACGCGCCCTATGTGCCCGGCTGGGATTGCCATGGCCTGCCCATCGAATGGAAGATCGAGGAAAAATACCGCGCGGCCGGCAAGGACAAGGATGCCGTGCCCATCCTTGATTTCCGCGCCGAGTGCCGCGCGTTCGCCAGGCACTGGCAGGAGGTGCAAGGCGCCGAGTTCCAGCGTCTGGGCGTGGTGGGCGACTGGGACAATCCCTACAGCACCATGGATTTCCTGTCGGAAGCCGGTATCGTCCGCGAGATCCACGCATTCGCATCGAACGGCGGGCTTTATCGCGGCGTGAAGTCGGTCATGTGGTCGCCGGTTGAAAAGACGGCGCTGGCCGAGGCCGAGGTGGAGTATCACGACATCACCTCCACCACGGTTTACGTGAAGTTTCCCATCGTCAAGACCGGCATGCCGGAATTGCAGGGCGCTTCCGTTGTTGCCTGGACCACCACGCCATGGACCCTGCCGAGCAACCGGGCGCTGGCCTGTGGCACGTTCAGCTATAGCGTGGTGGAAAGCGCCGCCGGAAAACTGGTCCTGGCTTCCGGTCTTGTGGCTGCCTTTGCAAAAGCCACGGGAATTGAGTTGAAGGAAACCGCCCGCATTCCCGGCGCCGCGCTGCCGGGGACGGTCTGCGCCCATCCCTTGCGCGGCAGGGGTTATGACTATGACGTGCCGCTTCTGGCGGGCGATTTCGTGACGACCGAGGCCGGCACGGGCTTCGTGCATATCGCCCCCTCGCATGGCGAGGACGATTACCAGCTTGGCCTGAAACACAAGATCGAGATGCCCGACAACGTGGATGATGAAGGCCGTTTCCGTCCCCACGTGCCCTTGTTCGCGGGCAGGCTGATCTACAGGCCCAATGGCAAGGAAGGCGACGCCAACCGCGCCGTGACCGGCGCCCTGAAGGAAGCCGGCGCGCTTTTGGGCGAGCAGAAGATCACCCATTCCTATCCGCATTCCTGGCGCTCGAAAGCGCCGGTTATTTTCCGCGCCACGCCGCAATGGTTCGTGTCGATGGAGGCGAACGGCCTGCGCGCCGCGGCCCTCGAAGCCATCGGCAAGACGCGCTGGGTGCCGCCGCAGGGCGAACACCGCATCCGCGCGATGATCGAACAGCGGCCCGACTGGTGCGTCAGCCGCCAGCGCGCCTGGGGCGTGCCGATTGCCATTTTCGTGGAGAAAAAAACCGGCGAAATCCTGCGCGATTCCGAGGTGTTCACGCGCATCGCCCTTGCCTTTGAAAAGGAAGGAGCCGACGCCTGGTTCGCCCGGCCCGCGCAGGAATTCCTGGGGAACGGTTACAAGGCGGCGGATTACGAACAGGTGTTCGATATCGTGGATGTGTGGTTTGAATCCGGCTCCACCCACGGATTCGTGCTGGAGCGGCGCGGCGAGTTGCGCCGCCCGGCGGATTTGTACCTGGAAGGCTCCGACCAGCATCGCGGCTGGTTTCATTCCTCCTTGCTGGAATCCTGCGGCACGCGCGGCGAAGCGCCCTTCGAGGCGGTGCTGACGCATGGTTTCGTGCTGGATGAAAAAGGCAATAAAATGTCGAAATCGGCCGGCAACACCGTCGCGCCGCAGAAGGTGATCGAGCAAATGGGCGCGGACATCCTGCGTCTTTGGGTCCTCGGCGCCGATTACACCGAAGACCTTCGCGTCGGCCCCGAAATACTCAAGCAGACATCCGAGACCTACCGCCGCCTGCGCAACACCTTGCGCTATCTGCTGGGCGCGCTGGCCGGGTTTGGCGAGGAAGAGAAAATCCCCCCCCGCGACATGCCGGAGCTTGAGCGCTGGGTGCTGCACCGTTTGTTCGAGCTGGACGGCGTGGCGCGCGCCTGCATCCGCGATTTCAACTTCACGCGGTTGACGGGCGAGCTTCACCATTTCTGCGCGGTGGATCTTTCGGCCTTCTATTTCGACATCCGCAAGGACAGCCTCTATTGCGACGCGCGCCGCAGCCCCCGCCGCCGCGCGGCCCGCACGGCGATGAACGCGGTTTTTGAAAAGCTCGTTCTCTGGCTTGCGCCGCTTCTGTGCTTTACGGCGGAAGAGGCGTGGCAGGTCCGCCGCGCGGAAGGCGGCAACGGCGCGGAATCCGTGCATCTGGAGTTGTTCCACGGCATTCCCGAAGACTGGCGGGATGCGGCGCTGGCCGGAAAATGGGCCGGCTTGCGCCGGCTGCGCGCGGTCGTGACCGGCGCGCTGGAAATCGCGCGCCATGACGGGAAAATCGGCTCCGGCCTTCAGGCCGCGCCCGTCCTTTACGTCGACGCCGGCCAGGCCAAACTTCTTGAGGGCGCGGATTTTGCCGAAATCTGCATCACCTCGTCACTGCGGGTTGAAGAAACGCCGCCGCCCGCCGGCGCCTTCACGCTTGCCGATGTTCCGGGCGCCGGGGTTGTGGTGGACGAAGCGCCGGGGCATAAATGCGCGCGCTGCTGGCGCGTCCTGCCCGAAGTTGGCCAAAGCGCCGCCCATCCCGCCCTGTGCCGCCGCTGCGAGGACGTGGTGGGATGAGTCAGAGCCAAGGCACACCATATTTCCTCTCCCCCAAGGGGAGAGGTTGCAACAACTTCCGTTTAGCGAAGCTAAACGGTTATACCAACGAACTTATGAACGGACACACGCCAATAAGGTAATGCGTCATGCCCGCGGAGGCGGGCATCCACGCTGAAAAACCATCAAAACAAAAGTTTTAAAGCGTGGACCCCCGCCGTTGCGGGGGTGACGGTTGTGCTTTTGGTGTGAGTCATTTCATAAGACCGCTGGTATTAGTTGTTGCTGGTGAGGGGTTCTCTTTCCCAACCGCATAACCCCACCCCTTAATCCCCTCCCTCAAGGGGAGGGGAAATGTTATGATTGTTCTATAGCCCCATGAAACAGAACACCGCCACCTTTCGCCTTCTCGTCCTTCCGCTGCTGCTGGCCCTGGCGGTGGCCGTGCTGGATCAGGCCACGAAGCTGGCCGTCCTGAACCATTTTTCGCAAGCGCATGGGGCGGTGGAGGTCACGTCCTTTTTCAACATCGTTCTGGTCATGAACAGGGGCATCAGCTTTGGCCTGTTCGGCCAGGCCCCGGCGCCGGATCTTTTCGCGCTGCTGGCGCTGGCCATTTTTGTGGCGCTGATGCTCTGGCTTGCCCGCGCCAAAAGCGCGTTCACGGCCTGTGCGCTGGGCCTGCTCATGGGCGGGGCCGTCGGCAACACCATCGACCGGCTGCGTCTGGGCGCGGTGGTGGATTTCCTTGATTTTCACGCTTTTGGCCAGCATTGGCCGTCTTTCAATGTTGCTGACAGCGCGGTTGTCACGGGGGTGACGCTGCTTTTGCTGCAAACCCTTGTTTTTGACAAAAAAACGCGGCATTCCTCATAGTCCTCCCTTTGGCTTGAAAGCGTGACTCTCATGCGGATTTTACCTTTCTGTTCCGTCTTTCTCGCGGCGCTGGCCCTTGGCGGCTGTTCGGATACGCGCGCGTTTCTGGGCCTGACCAACACGCCGCCCGACGAATTCATGGTCGTCGATCATCCGCCGCTTTCCATGCCGCCCGATTACGAGCTTCGCCCGCCCAAGCCCGGCGCCGCCTCGCCGCAAAAGGTGTGGCCGTCCGGCATGGCGGCCGAGGCGCTCTACGGCAAGGGCAGGATGGAAATGGTGCAGGCCAGGGGCGCGCCCAGCGTGGCGCGGGACAATCTCAGCACGGCGGAGCGGGCGCTGGTGGCCGGCGCGGGCGTGCAGGCGGCCGATCCGCATATCCGCAGCACGCTGGACCGCGAAGCCTCGCAGCAGGTGGTGGTCCGCCGCCGCCTGATCGACGCCATCCTGTTCTGGCGCGAGCCGGCAAGGGCCGCCGCTCCGGTGGTCGACGCCGTGGCCGAGCATCAGCGCCTGAAAGCGGCGCAAAAGGCCAAACAGCCCGTCACGGCGGGCGGCACGCCCATCCTGACCCCCGCGGGCGGAAGCACGATTCCGTAGGCGTGATGCATAAGACGGCTTGGCTCTTCGGGCATGTTCGGGACAAACAGACGGGTCACCCCCGCGCCCGTCATAAACTTGTCATTGCCCTGTTCTTGTTTTTTTCGCTGGCCGCGCCGGTGGCGGATGCCGCGGTTTTCAACGCCAGGACACAGACCCTTGCCAACGGACTTCAGGTCGTGGTGGTGGAAAACCACCGCGCGCCGGTGGTGGCGCATATGCTGTGGATCAAGGCGGGCGCGGCCGACGATCCGCCGGGCAAATCGGGCCTGGCCCATTATCTTGAGCATCTCATGTTCAAGGGCACGAAGAAATATCCCGAAGGCGAATACAGCCGCCGCATCGCCCGCATCGGCGGCACGGAAAACGCCTTCACCTCCTACGACATGACCGCCTATCACGCGATGGTGGCAAGGCAGCATCTGCCGCGCGTGATGGAGCTGGAGTCCGACCGCCTGGCCCATCTGGCCATCATGCCCGAAGCGGCGGAGCGGGAACGGAAGGTTGTTCTGGACGAGCGCCGCCAGCGCATGGACACCAATCCCTATGCGCCCTTTGCCCTGCGCATGGCGGCGACGCTGTTCCCGCGTCATCCCTATGGCACGCCGGTGATCGGCTGGCAAAAGGAGGTGGAAAGCTTTACCGCCGAAGACGCGCGCGCCTTTTACCGGCGCTGGTACCGGCCCGCCAACGCGGTTCTGGTGGTCAGCGGCGACGTGAAGGCGGAAGAGGTTTTCGCGCTGGCCGGAAAATACTATGGCCCGCTGGAGGGCGGCGGAAAAATCACCCGCGCCCGCCTGGCCGACCCTGATCTGCCGGGCGACATCCATATAACCATGAAAGTTGAAGGCGCGCGCGAGCGCCTGCTGCGGTTTAAGGTGCGCGCGCCGTCATCCCGGCTGGACGGGAAACGCGCGCTGGCCCTTCAGGTGCTGCAGGAGGTGCTGGACGGCTCCGACGCCGCGCGCCTGCCCCGCGCCATGGTGGAGGAAAAGCGGTTGGCCAGCAGGGTGAATTGCGGCTACGACCCTGATGATTACGACGCGACCGCTTTTTCCATCACCCTTGTTCCAGGGGAAGGAAAAACGGATGACGCGGTGAAAGAAGGCCTTCGCGGGACGCTTCAGGCCGCCGAAACCGGCATCACCGTCGCCGAGGTGGAGAAAGCCAAAAGCAGCCTGCAACGCGCGGCGATCTTCGCCCGCGACAGCGTCATGGGCCCGGCCTATACCATCGGCCGGGCGCTGGCCGGCGGGCAAAAGCTGGATGCGGTGGAGAACTGGCCCGAACACATCGCCGCCGTCACGCGCGATGACGTCATCGCCGCCCTGAAGAGCATCAACGCCGCGCCCGCCGTTTGGGGCAGCGTCGTGCCGGGGACGGCGGCCGGTGGCGTGACCGCGCCGCTCCCTGCGCCGGTGAAGGAGATACGATGACGCGCGCCTTTTTGCTCTGCCTGATCCTGCTGGCCTTGCCGCTTGCCGCGCAGGCCGGGACGGAGGTGCGGAAAGTCACCTCGTCCCGCGGCATCACCGCCTGGCTGCGCGAGGATCAAAGCCTGCCCATCGTCTCCATCGCCTTTGCCTGGCGCGGCGGGTTCGAGCGGGATCCCGAAAACCGCCAGGGCCTCGGCGCGCTGGCCACGGCCATGCTCACGCGCGGGGCCGGGCCGTGGGACGACAATGCCTATCAAAAGGAATTGCAGGAAAACGTCATCGGCATTTCCTTCGGTTCCGCGCGCGACCAGGTGAGCGGCCGGCTGAAAAGCCTGAAGGAAACCCTGCCCCTGGCCACAAGGCTTCTGGCCGCCGCGGTGAACGAGCCGCGCTTTGGCCCGGAAGCCCTGGCCCGCCAGAAGGCGCGGCAGCAAAGCGCGTTGAAATTCCGCCTGTCCGACCCGGAATGGCTTCTGGCGCGCCTGGCCATGCGCGAGGTGTTCGCGGGCCATCCCTATGGCTTGCGCGCGCAGGGAACGGCGCGGAGCATCGCGGCGGTCACGGCGGAAGACTTGCGCCATTGGCATGCCCGCCATCTGGCGCGCGGCAATCTTCTGGTGACGGCGTCGGGCGCCATCAGCGCCGCCGGCCTCTCAAGGCTTCTGGATCAGGTGTTCGGCGCGCTTCCCGAAAATCCGCCTCCTGCGTCCGTTCCCGATGCCGCGTTTGAAATCGGCGGAAAAAATTTTCTTTTGAAAAAACCGGGCCCGCAGGCCGAAATGCTGCTCATCTGGCCAGGTCTGCCGCGCGCGTCGCCCGACTGGCATGCCGGCGAGGTGATGAACTACATTCTGGGCGGCGGCGGCTTTTCCTCGCGGCTGATGAAGGAAATCCGCGTGAAACGGGGCCTGACCTATGGCGTCAGCACGGGCTTTTCGCCGCTGGACCACGCGGCGCTGTTCCTGTTGCAGGTTTCCGCGCGCGGCAAGGACGCGGGCCGGGTTCTGCGTCTTGCGCGCGATGAAATCAGGAAGCTGGCCGCGACGCCGCCGGACGGCGATGAATTGCAGGCCGCCAAGGATGACCTGATCGGCTCTTACCCGCTTGCGTTGACCTCCACCTCCGCCATCGCGGGGCACGATTTGCGGCTGCGGCTGGATGATCTTTCCCCGGACGAGGAAGAGCGCCGCGCCCAGGCCATCCGCGCGGTCACGGCGGAGCAGGTGCGCGACCTTGCCAAGCGGCTGCTCTCCCGCCCGCCCGCGCTGTTCATGGTGGGCGAGCCGGAAGGCGTCACGCCCGGCGAAATATTTACAGAAATTGATTAAGGCGCTTTCCAGTCAGGGTCACGAGGGGCGGAAGGGTCAACAGGGTCGAAAAAAGACCCCCATGACCCTTCTGACCCCTATGCCCCTGCGTTAGGTGATGTTTACAAAGACGCTATGCCTAAGGATTTTCGGCGTTTTCGAGAACCGGCGCGCAGTGTACGTCCATGTACATGAGCACCGGAAGCGCAGAAAACGCCGAAAAGCCAACGGCAGAGTTCGTCTTTGTAAACATCACCTAGCCCAATTCCGCCATCACCGGCACGTGGTCGCTGGGCTGGTCCCAGCCGCGGGCGTCTTTCAGGATGGCGATGCGCTTGACGTTCCCGGCCAGCGCGGGATCGGCCCAGATATGGTCCAGCCGCCGCCCGCGGTCGGAGGCGCGCCAGTCCCGCGCGCGGTAGCTCCACCAGGAATAAAGCTTCTGGCTGTGGGGCACGAAGGCCCGCGCCACGTCGACGCCGCCAAAGGCTTTTTGCAGCTTGCCCAGCTTGTCCACCTCCACCGGCGTATGCGACACCACGTCCAGCATCTGCCGGTGCGACCACACATCATGCTCCAGCGGCGCGATGTTCAGGTCGCCCACCAGAAGGCGCGGCTTTTGCGTGGCCTGCCCGCGCCACCAGGCCGTCAACTCGTCCAGAAACCGGAGCTTGTGCGCGAATTTGGGATTGGCCTTCGCGTCCGGCGCGTCGCCGCCCGCCGGCACGTAAACGCAGTGAAGCTCCGGCCCCTTTTCCAGCTTCACATGGATATGGCGGCAATCCTCCATGCCGCACCAGTGCCGCACGGCCGGCGCGGCGAAGGGACGGCGCGAAAGGATCGCCACGCCGTTGTAGCCCTTCATGCCGCTGACGTGCCGGTGGCGGTAGCCCTGTTCGGCGAAAGGCCCGTGCGGAAAAAGCTCGTCCGGGACCTTGGTTTCCTGGAGGCAGATCACGTCGGGCCGGGCCGCGTCGATCAGCCGCAGGACAAGAGGCAGGCGCAGCCGCACCGAATTGATGTTCCAGGTGGCCAGACGCATGGATCAGAAACGGCCCTTTCTGGGGGGATCGAACAGGAAGGTGGAGGACGGCACCTCCACGTTCGCCTGCGCGTTGGAAAGGGCGACGCGCGTGGTCAGCCCCTGCGCGTCGGTCACGCGCCAGTTGCGCAGGACCAGCGGGTTGTCCTCGAACTCCAGCGTCATCATGCCGGCGTCGGGATTGCCGGCTTGCGTTACGTCGATCTCCAGCATGGAAGGATAATAATGCACGGCGGTCACGGTGATATCGCCCGAAAACGTGAAGGGGTCGCGCAGGATGATGTCGGCCAGCGACTGTCCCAAGGGCACGCTGGAAGACGTCTTCGCCCGGCTGTCCCAGGCGTGGATGAAAAGCCCGTCCGCCACCAGAAGATCACGATGGGGCGGCGCGTATTCCAGGCGCATCCTGCCCGGACGTTTCAACACCAGCTTGCCCCTGGTGATCCTGCCGTCCGGCAGGGTTTGCGTGAAGTCGGCTCTCAGGCTGCGCAGTTCGTTCAAATAGGTTTCCACCCGTGCGATGGTGGCGCGGTCCCTGGCGGCATGGGCCGCTTTCGATTCATCCTTGCCCCCGGTTTTGGGCGCGATCAGCGGCGTCACCGCCGGCCGCGGGCCGGAAGGCGCGGGCTCTTCGGCGCCCAGCGGCGGGGCAAGAACCAGAAAGGCAAGAAAAGCGAAGAGGGGGTAGTGTCTCGGTTTGAAAAGCATCATGCCCGCCCCCGCCTGCCCGCCTCCGCAAAAGCTTCGGCGCGACACATGCGCCAGGACATCGGCGGTGCCGCAGGTGAAGCCGGGCGCGGGGGCAGGTTCCGGCGGGGGTCTCAAAATCCAGGCGTCCCCGCGACCCGTCTTCGCTAAAGCTACGCCGGGCCATTTTGCAAGCTCGCCCTGCGAAGCCGAAGGCGTAGCAGGGAAGCGGGGACCCAGTTTGTTTATAATAAAACCAGGCCCCCGCTTGTCCGCCTCCGCAGGCTTCGGCGCGACGGACACGCCAAGACCTCGGCGTAGCCGCAGGCGAAGCCGGGCGCGGGGGCGCCTGAGTGTGTGGTGACTGCCGGGTCCGGCCTGTCCGCCTCCGCAAGCTTCGGTGCGACGGGCACGCCAAGACCTCGGCGAAGCCGGGCGCGGGGGTGATTTCCAAGGTGAGGCATTGCCAAGAAGAGGGGCGGAAAGTTTCATGCCCCCATGTTAGACTATGATTTATGGCAAGAATGAAGCGTCTTTTTTTGGCCCGATCAGGCCAGAACGCTCAGGTTCCGTCCGGCCAGCGCCGCGCCGCTGGCCGTCGCCACGCCCTGGTAAACCCCGCTGCCGCGGCCCAGAACGCTGGGCAGGGAAAGGGCTTTCGCGGGTGATAATGCATTATCTTTTCCGGTCAATTCCGGGGTGGCTTTGAGGCCCACGGCAAAATCCGTTTTATCCTTGCTTTCTTCATCTTCCTTCTCTCTTTTATCGTCCGCGTCGATGGCCTCCAGGCCGCGCGGAAAAGCGTAGACATTGCCCTGCACCTTGTTCAGGGCGCGGTCTTCGTCGAGATCGCTTTGGCTGGTTGACGTAACCTCCCCGCCCTCGCGGCTGGTCTTGACCTTGGCGCTTTTTTCGGTTTCCAGAAACAGGACATTGCGCGGCAGCTTGGTAAGCGAAAACTGGCTGAGCGGCAGCCCGCCTCCGTGCTGCAACGCGGCAATCGTCGCGGCCTGCTCGGCGTTGCCGACAATTCCCGCGGAGCGAATGGCGGTGCCCGTGCCGGTGTAATTGGCGACGTCATTGTAAACAGGAAAGTAACTGTGAATCAGCGCGGCCATGCCCGCTCCCGTGCCTTTGAAAAAGACGCTCTTGAAACAGGGGGGCATTATGGAACGGAAATGCTTGAAAAGGCTTTAAATGGAGGGGAAATTCCCGCGATGTTTTCCCGGAAACGGCAAAAAAGCCGGTTTTTGGTTAACGCATGTTAGTATTTTATCGTGGGCTTGTGTTTGTATAAGAATGAACAGGATTTGTCCGGAAACAAGGAAAAGGAAACATGACATGATGGAGGCCGTCACGCCTATGATCGGACATTACTATGAGGTGAGAATGGAAATTGTAGCGCCGCTCCGGCGTGGTCCAAGCATGCTCGCTCCTGTAACAGTTCAGGAAAAAGACGTGGTTTTTGTCCTGAACATGGTTCCGGCGGATGAGGGGCATGATTCTCTTGTCGAAGTTGCTCCTGTGGACGGAATGGGGAAACCGTTCGAAGATTTGACCCTGCGTATGCCAACAGAGGAATTTAGAAGGATCGCCCGGCTTCATCCCCATGACCCGCTGTTAAACGCCGGAATGCAGTAGCGCGCACAGGCTTAATCATCCAGGCTCCGGCCCAGAATTTCCCGCTTGCCCACATGGTTGGGCGCGCCGACGATGCCGTCCTTCTCCATCAAATCCATGATGCGCGCGGCGCGGTTGTAGCCGATCTGCAAATGGCGCTGGATGAAGCTGGTGGAGGCCTTGCGCTCGCGCAGAACGAGATCCACCGCCTTGTCGTAGAGTTCATCACCGTCCTGGCCTTCGCCGGGGCCGGCTCCCTCGCCGCCGCCTTCGGCCTCGTCCTCGGTGATGTCCTCGACATATTCCGGCTCGCCCTGTTCCTTGAGGAAGGCCACCACCTCTTCCACCTCGACCTCGCTCACGAAGGGGCCGTGCACGCGGGTCAGGCGGCCGCCGCCCGCCATGTGAAGCATGTCGCCCTGTCCCAGAAGCTGCTCGGCGCCCTGCTCGCCCAGAATGGTCCGGCTGTCGATTTTGGAGGTCACCTGAAAGCTGACGCGCGAGGGAAAGTTGGCCTTGATCGTGCCGGTAATCACGTCCACCGAGGGCCGCTGCGTGGCCATGATGAGGTGAATGCCGGCCGCGCGCGCCATCTGCGCCAGGCGCTGGATGGCGGCCTCGATGTCCTTGCCCGCCACCAGCATCAGGTCGGCCATTTCATCGACGATCACCACGATATAGGGCAGGTCGGTCAAATCCAGCGGCTGGTCCTCGAACACCGGCTTGCCGGTGTCGGGGTCGAAGCCGGTCTGCACCTTGCGCAACAGGGTCTTGCCGGCCTCGCGCGCCTCGCGCACGCGCATGTTGTAGCCCTCGATGTTGCGCACGCCCAGCTTCGACATGGCGCGATAGCGCTCCTCCATCTCGCGCACCGTCCATTTCAGGGCGAAGACGGCCTTGCGCGGCTCGGTCACCACCGGAGCCAGCAGATGCGGGATGCCCTCATAGGCCGACAGCTCCAGCATCTTGGGGTCGATCATGATGAAGCGGCATTCGCGCGGCCCGTGGCGGTAGAGCAGCGACAGGATCATGGTGTTGACGGCCACCGACTTGCCCGATCCGGTCGTGCCCGCCACCAGAAGATGCGGCATGCGCGACAGGTCCGTCAAAACCGGTGCGCCGCCGATATCCTTGCCAAGAGCGAGCGGCAGGCGCAGCGCCGGGTCCCGGTGCGCCTCGGTCATCAGGATTTCGCGCAGATAAACCATCTCGCGCCGGCGGTTGGGCAGTTCGATGCCGATGCGGGTGCTGCCCGGCACCACGGCGATGCGCACCGAAATGGCGCTCATCGAGCGGGCCACGTCGTCGGCCAGGCTCACGACGCGCGAGGACCGTATGCCGGGCGCCGGCTCCAGCTCGTAGAGCGTGATGACCGGGCCGGGGCTGACCTCGACGATGCGGCCCTGCACGCCGAAATCGCCCAGGACGCCTTCCAGCATGCGGGCGTTTTTTTCCAGCATGGCTTCGTCGGGACCGTCCCCGCCGCGCGAGACGGCATCGGGCAGTTGCAGGAGATTGAGCGGCGGCAGGATGCCGCCGCCGGTGCTTTCGGCGAAGTCCAGCCGGGTTTGCACGGGCGTTCTGGTCTTGCGCAGCACGGCGCGGCGTTTTTTCTTGCGCACCAGGGTGGGGGCGACGCTTTCTTCCTGCTCCTCCTCGGCGGCGGGCTCGTCGAGCACGAGGCGCGGCGCGTCCTCCACATCCTCTTTCCTGATCCAGGCCGCGAAGGATTTCGCCGCCCACCACAGAAAGGAAAGCGCGTGCGCCGACACCTTGTGAACGAATTTCAGCACACGCTGCCATTCCTCCAGCGACAGGCCGCAGCAAAGATAGAGAAAGCCGGTTGCCAGAACGGCGCAGAAAACGCCCAGCCCCGCCACGACTCCCTGGCCAAAGGCCGAATGACGCAGCAGCGTGTGGGCGATCTGTCCCGGAAGCCCGCCGCTTGACGCGCCTGCGGCCGGCGGCTCGCCGAAGCCGTAGGCCAGGCCCTGCAAGGCGGCCGCGGAGAGGGCAAGGGTGACGAGCGCGGTCACGCAGCGCAGGAGAAAGGGGCTCAGGCCCCGTCCCGTCGCCACCCGCCAGGCCCAGGCCGCGAAGATGATGACCAGCAGGTAAGAGCCCCAGCCGAATCCCTGATGCAGGATATCGGCGGCATAGCTGCCCCCTGGACCCAGCCAGTTCCGCGGGGCGAGGTTTTCCACGTTCGAGGCGGTGTTCAGCGAGGGATCGGCGCTGTCATAGGTCAGCAACGCCACGAGGCAGCAAAGCGCCAGGCCCAGCAAGGCGAACCCGCCCAGTTGCATCAGCCGTTTCATCAGCCCTTCATACAGGCTTTCGGGCAGCCATTGCCGCTCGCGGACGCGCGGGGACTTGAAACGGTGGGAGAGAAGACGGGGCATGATTCAGAGATCAGAGATCAGAGGTCAGAGGTCAGAAGTTAGAGGTCAATAGTCGATTGCAGAAAAGCTTATACAACGCAGGAAGGCCGGACTCCCCTCCCCTTGAGGGAGGGGTTGGGGGTGGGGTTTAAGCAGGGTCTCAAGGGTCATAAGGGTCATGAGGGTCTTTTATGTTGACCCCTTCTGACCCTATTGACCCTTACGACCCTTTCACGACCCTCTCGACCCTAGAAGCTCACCATCTCCACCACGCCGCCCTGCGCGTCAAGGCAGGTGGCGTGAATCATACCATCAAGGGGTTTGCCGTCATCAAGGGTTAACAGAAAGCCTTTTTTTCCGGTATTTTCTCCGCCCGCGCCCCGGATGACCCGCGCATAGGGCGGCCAGGCTTTCGGCGGCGGCCCGCCGGGCAGGGGCCGGGTCAGCGCCTCGCGTTGCAGGTTGAGAGGCCGGCGCGGGTCGAATCCCTCCGGCACGAAGGCAAGAGGATGGGGCCCTTCGCTGCGCGCGGCGGCGAACTGGTTTTCAAAAAAAGGCAGATGGCCCGGTTGCGCGGCAAGCCGCCTGCGCCATTCGCTGGCGAAACGGTTGGCGGAGATCCGGTCGCCGGTCGCGGTTTGCAGGTCGCCGGGTCCGAACCCGTAGGGGCCGAGCGCGCATTCCAGCCCGTCCGCCAGCGCTTTTTCCGCCCATTCCCGCGCGTCCGGCAAAAAGGCAAGGCGCGGCAGATCCTGCACCATCGCTTCCATTTTTCCGCGCAGGAAAACCACGTCGCGCGCGAAAAAACCCGGTATGGCGATGATGGCGTTGCGGAACGCCACCAGCTCGCCGATCAACGCCAGCCCCTCGCCGGTCCAGTGGCTGTGGGGACCCAGGTAGTTGCCAAGATACACCACGCGCTCGAACGGCCTCAGCCGGCGGATCAGCATTTCGTGCAACTGGCACAGCCCGCCATGGCGTCCGTGCAGCGATCCGATGGCCCAGATACGCTCCGGCCGTCCCAGCGCCGCGGCGGGGCTTGCGGCTGGCGGGCGAAAATCGGCGAAAGAGGCGGCAGGCAAGGACATAAGAGGCTCAAATTATGCCGGGAATCGGCCAAAAGCCAAGCCGCAAGGCGTGTTGATTTATTGCTCATCACAAAAGCATGAAATCACCGGGCGCGCCCGCGCCCGGCTTCGCCTGCGGCACCGCCGAGGTTTTGGCTATTCGTCACGCCGAAGCTTGCGGAGGCGGAAAAGCCGGGGCCAGCATGACATGAATATATTTCCCCTCCCTCAAGGGGAGGGGAGTCAAGGCGGGCAGAGGGAGGAGGAGGTGATTTTCATTCCCCTCCCTCCGGCCTAGCTTTGTCAAAGCTCCAGCAGGGGCGGGAGTGATTTGTTCAAACGGTTCCACAACCCCCGCGAAATACGGGTTGACCCCTGTTCATGAATCCCCCAGTATTTTCGCGGAAACGGCCTCTGCCGTTTCCGGGGTGTAGTAACCTCACACAAAGCGGTGTTTAGCGTTGCCGATACGAACGTTGCCTCCGGTCCGTCGGGCTGGGAGGCAGTGGCGTATGTCCAAGCCTCACGGCCAAAGGCCTCTGCAATCGTCTTTGTGCGATTTACTAACTCCCAGTCACCAGGGGGAGTTTGAGCGTGGGCGCTTGCCGGGCCATCGCCGTTATGGGCGTCATCGCAGGAATCGCGACTCTAACTGTTGCCGCTGCCGCAAGCGCACCGCCGGTAACGGGCGGGCTGAAGGACGAGACTCTTGTCCCTGAAAAAGCAATTACGCAGAACGAACGCGCGAAGCCGCCGCCGCCCTGTCCCAAGGTGATCGGCACGGAGCCGGTGGACATGTCGCGCTGCCGGCATCGCGTCGTGACCGGTGCGGCAAGGCCCAAGCCCTATCCCGTCATCCCCGCCCTTTTCCCTACGCCGGGTAAGCCATGACGGGCCGGTTTGCCTTCCTTGCCGTCTTTTACGCCGCGCTGCTGGCAGGCTCCCCGCTTTATGCCGGCTGCGTGAACCCGCCGGGCGTGAACGGGGAGGCGATTTATAACGCGGATCACAACGTCATGCAGTTCTGTGACGGCGCAAGCTGGATCAGCATGGCGGCTTCCGGTTCGGCCACCGAGGTGGACCCCAAGGTGGGCACGCTGGAAAACGGCAAATGGTGTTCATCCAATGGTGTCATCATCACCTGCACCGAGGATGCGCCCGTCAGCGGCGCGGGCGGCTCCAGCGGGCAGGTGCAGTATAACACCGGCACCGGGCTTGGTGGTGCCGTGGCCGTCACCTATGCCACCTCCGGTGATCTGCTGATGCTTATATCGCAGGCGGCCACCGACATTCCCCTGGTGATAAAGGGCGCGGCGGACCAGACGGGGAATCTTCTGGAAATACGGGACTCCGATGACACGCCGCTGGTCACGGTCTCTTTTGCGGGCGTAATCGGCGGCTCCGGCGCATCGCTCACCAGCCTGAACGCCGATAGCCTCGCCAACGGCACAATCCCCGACGCGCGGTTTCCGGCCACGCTTCCCGCATCTTCGGGCGCGAACCTCACCGCCTTGAACGCCGGCAACATCTCCAGCGGCACGGTGGCCACGGCGCGGCTGGGTTCGGGAACGGCCAACAGTTCCACTTATCTGCGCGGGGACGGCGCCTGGACAAGCGTGAGCGCGGGCACGACCCTGCCCGATTGCGCGGACGGGCAAATCGTCGTGCGCCTGGACGGCGGATGGGTGTGCAAGAATCAGTTCACATGGGTCTGCTCCGTCACATGGACGCAGCGCACCGGCGCGGGCAGCCGGATCTGGTTCGACATCGCCAGCAGCAGCGACGGCGCCAAACTGGCGGCGGTGGTCCGCGGCGGCTATATCTACACCAGCAGCGACGGCGGCGCGACCTGGACGGCGCGCACCAGTGCGGGCAGCTGGGAGTGGATCGCCATCGCCAGCAGCAGCGACGGCGTCAAGCTGGCGGCGGTGAACGACTCCGACGACTATATTTACACCAGCAGCGACTCCGGCGCGACCTGGACGGCGCGCACCAGTGCGGGCAGCCGGAGGTGGAGCGGCATCGCCAGCAGCAGCGACGGCGTCAAGCTGGCGGCGGGAGTCTACGGCGGCTATATCTACACCAGCGATGACTTCGGAATGACCTGGACGGAACAGACTGCCGCGGGCAGCCGGGAGTGGCTCTACATCGCCAGCAGCAGCGACGGCAGCAAGCTGGCGGCGGCGACAGCCAGAAGCTTCGGCTATATCTACACCAGTAGCGACAGCGGTGCGACCTGGACGGCGCGCACCGGCGCAGGCAGCCGGAGGTGGAAGGCCATCGCCAGCAGCAGCGACGGCGTCAAGCTGGCGGCGGGGGTCTACAACGGCTATATCTACACCAGCAGCGACAGCGGCGCGACCTGGACGGAGCAGGCCGGCGCGGGCAGCCGGGTCTGGTACCGCATCGCCAGCAGCAGCGACGGCAGCAAGCTGGCGGCGACCGGCGTCGGCGGTTATATCTACACCAGCAGCGACAGCGGCGCGACCTGGACGGAGCAGTCCGGCGCGGGCAGCCGGACCTGGTACCGCATCGCCAGCAGCAGCGACGGCAGCAAGCTGGCGGCGGCTGTCTACAACGGCTATATTTACACCGGCGCCACAACTTGCGATTTTTTTGAGTGACAATCCTTCAAGGGACGCGGCTTTTTTTATCCCCCTCCCTTTGGCCCGCCTTCGCTAAAGCTCCGGCGAGGTCCTTGAAGAAAGCCCGTCCGCCGAAGCCCGCAGGGCGGAGGCGGAGAGGGGTTAGGGGAGGGTGTGTAAACAGGGTCACAAGGGTCAGGAGGGTCAAAGACCCTTTTGACCCTTTCGCCCCCTTATGCCCCTCAGTTATCCCTCCCCCTTGCCCCCTCCCGGAGGGAGGGGGGATGGGATTTTCATTCCCCTCTCTCTGGCCGCCTGCGCTAAAGCTGCGGCGGGCGCATTTGCAAGTGTGCCCTGCGAAGCCGAAGACGAAGCAGGCTGGCGGGAGCGGGAATGCCTAGGTTCGATGGACAATTACCAAGACGAACATTCCCGCCCCCGCCTGTCCGCCTCCGCAAGCTTCGGCGCGACGGGTACGCCAAAACCTCGGCGTAGCCGCAGGCGAAGCCGGGCGCGGGGGCAGGCTCCAGCGGGAATCCCATTTGTTTTCAAGAACAAATTGGATTCCGGGTCGCGGTTGCTGCGCAACCTTGCCCGGAATGTTCATCTCGTCTTTTCAATGACTTGAGTTTAATTGTCCATTGAACCTAGGGGCTGGACTCATTATACCAACAAGCTTACGAACCGACACAGGCTCCGGCGGGAACAGGAATGCGCATATTCCAAAATGCTCAAAGCCCGGAAACGGCCAGAACTTCCGCCGCCGGGTTTTGGGCGCGGAAACCCGCCGTCATCTCGGCATGATGCGCGCCGCCATTCAAAAGGATCAGGGCCGGTTTGCCTTCCATCACAGCCGGCGCAAAAACCTGCATCCGTGTGCCGTAAAGCCGCCGGCCCTGCTTGACGAGGCTGTTGTCCAGCAGTCCCTTGATCTTTGATTGATCCAGGCCGAAGGTGAACAGATATTGCGAATAGATGCTGGCCGGAGCGACATAGACCGGCGCTTCGCTTTGCGTAACCCGCCGGTTCAGCGCTTCAACCTTGCGCTGGAAGGTGGCGAAATATTCCCGCACGAGATGAAGAGTGGCGTCCCCGCCGCCCGCAAAGGGCGTGGCGCTTTCGAATGCCCCGTCCCGCTCGAACGCCAGGAAAACCGAATGGCCGGCGCCATGGGCTTCACGCGCGGCAAGCCGGAAACCGTGCTGCCGGAACAAAACAACCAGATTATCGACCGGGCAATAAAAACTGTGTTCCCAGTTGACCGCGCCCGGTTCGCCGCGCGCCAGCCATTTCGCCAGATCGGGCCAGGCCACAAGCACCCGTCCGCCCCGCGGCAGACGCTGGCCCAGCAGGTTTACGATTTCGCGCGGCTTATACATGTGTTCCAGCGAATGGCAGAAAACCAGGGTGCGCACGCCTTCGGGCAGGCTGAAACTTTCATCAAAAAAGCCGCGCGCCAGCTTTAAGTTGGGGATCGGATCGCCGCTGATCAGCGGATTCGGCTCCAGAATATGCCAAACGGGCTCGGCATTGCTGGCGCGGAACGCGCGCGCAAGACGTCCGCCGCCGCCACCGACTTCCAGAACATCCGCCACCCGGTTCGCCGCGACGAATCCGGCAAAGGCGGCATTGTGCGCATCCCACGCCTTGCCGAGGCCGGTGGCGTGCCCGCCCTGATACACGATTTCCAGCGGCACAAGCTCCGCCAACTGGGCGGCGCCGCATGTTTCGCACGCCTCCCAACGCATGGGAAAGGCCAGGTCTTCCGATGCGGGCGTATCCACGCATCCCTGGAACAGGGGCATGGGCGGCGTGGCGAAGGCCGGGACAAGCTTTGTCCCGTGGCACAACATACAGCGCGCGCGGGGAATGAGTTCTGGCGGCATCATGACCGGAATCCCTTTTCGGCAACCGTCTGGCAGGTATAGCGAAAACCGGGCGCGCCGTGATTTTCCTCCAGAAACTTTTTTCGCGCAAAACTGTAGGAAACCAGTACGCCAAGAATTTTCGCGGCCTGCCTGAACAATCTGGCGTTGGAAACCTGATCCTCCTCATGCCAGTTGACCGGCACATATTTCAGCTTCCGCCCCTTGGCGCACATGGTGAGAAGAAAATAGCAGTGAAAGGTCAGGTCGTCCGCGGCTTTGGCGTAGTCACCCTCTTTCAGCACCGTGGGGCCGTAAAGATTGAGGCCGGAGCCCATGTCGCGGATCAGCCGCCCGCTGCACAGCGTGAACAGGGTGTTGAACACAAAATTGCCGAACTGCCGGAAAGTGCCGTACCCATAAAGCCGCGAGCCCTTCATGAAGCGCGAGCCGAGCATCACATCGGCCTGCACATGCTCCCCCGCCTGAAGATGCGGAACGAAATCGCGGATATCGGCCTGATCGTCGCCATGCAGGGCGATGACATGCGTGAAGCCGTGATCCAGCGCATGGCGGAACGCCACCTTGTGCGAGCCGCCAAGACTGTAATTCGCATCGTTGATGACAAGCCGCGTGGGGATGGGCGGGGCCGCGCCCATGGCGGCTTCGGCCGCCTCCAGGCTGCCGTCGGGCGAGCGGTTGTCAACAACCAGAACCTCCGCCACCACGCCCGCGGCGTATTTGTAAACCTTTTCCAGCACGCGCCCGATCTGCGGCGCGCAGCGGTACATGGGAATAAAAAGAAGGATTTTCCCTGGGGGAACGCTCACGCCATACTCCGAAAAACGTCAGCCTGTTTTTACCATTCCACACATACGGACACAAATATATGGATTTCATCCCTTCCGGGCCGGTTTCCCCGTCCCACCGCAATCGACTTTCAGCGCCTTCACGGTTGCGTCGAAATAGTCCTGCGGCAAGTTGATGTGCCAAACATAACGATCATCGGCCATCTGCGCGATGGGCTGGGTCGGCACCGGCACAAAGCCGGGGCGCGTGCGTTTCTCCAGCAGCACGGCCCGGTCCGGGCAGGCCTCGCGCGCCACCGCCTGCGGGAAATTCACCTCTTCATGATAGCGGGCCGAGGGCCAGATGAAGGTGAAAATCACCGCACCATGCGTGAGGACCAGAAAAGCCAGCAGCGCCGGGCCAAAGAGCACCAGCTTTTTCATGCGCCCGCCCAGGCGCCGCGCGGCAAGGTCCAGCAGCAGCAGCACCGCGACCATGCCCATGATGTTCAGCCCGTAGTAATAACGGTCGGGGAAACTGGTGCCGTAATGACCAAGAAAAGCCGACAGGCCGCGCCGCTGGACGGCCACGCCCAGAATGTAAACCGCAAAGCCGCTCCAGGCGCACCAGACCGGAAGCAGGTCGTCAAGCTTGCATGCGCGCAAACGCCAGTAAAGCCATGCGGCGGCGGCGGCAAATAATAGCGCCAGCTCCACCACCAGCGTGTCGTTCAGCAGACGGTAAACCGGCGCGATGATCGGAAACAACAGCATGCGCGCCAGCACGAACTCGATCATCGCCTCGCGCTTGACCTCAAGGCCGCCCGCTCCTCCGGCAAAAGTGAACATGTCGGACGGCATCAGCAAGAAGGTTCCGCCCATCAGCAGCAACGCCGCCACGGGAACGCCCCATAAAAAAGCCTTGCGCGTTCCGCGCTGCCGCCGCCAAAGCCACAGGGCGTAAAACGCCGCGTAAACCGGCACAAGGCCGAAGGTGACCGGAAAGGTCAGCATGCAAATGAAGAACACGGCAAGGCAAGCGGCCTGAAGGCGCAGATCCTCCGGCTTCATCAGGGCGCGGATCATGACGACCAGCGCGATGACCGGAAACAGATAGGCCAGGTTCAGGATCCGCCCCAGCACCTCGTTATTCTCGCCGCCCATGGGCATCAGCAGCAGGAAGCCCCACAGGGAAAGCCGGGTCAGAAGATGAAAGCGCTTGCGGAAAAGCGCAAAAGGCAGCAGCGCCACGCCCGCCATGAAGGCCCAGGAGACGCAGGCGTAAATCTGCGGCAGATAAACCAGCGACTTGCCGAAAAACAGCCCGTTCAGGCCAAGGCCGATGAAATGAAGGATGGAGGAGCCCAAAACGGGAAAGCCCTGCCGCGCGTGAAGGCCCGTTTCCCATACGCCTTTTTCCAGAAGCTTGCCGGTCCAGGGGCCGTCCTCGCCGTAAAGGATGGGAAAAACGAAAGGATCGGCATTGCGCAGCACCAGCAACGCCACGCCAAGAATGAACAGCGCCGCCATGAACAGCCGGGGCCGGCTATCGTCCAGCCGCTTGAGGGCGCGATACCAATTGCGCAGGAACGCGCCGCGCAGCACCAGCCTTTCGCTTGTCAGCCGCGCCACCAGAAAGTTCAGGGCCAACGTGAAGGGCGTAACGATGATCTTGGCGGCAACGGCGGCGGCGGCGGGATTCAGAAAGGGCAGCATCAGGGGTTGCAACGCGCCGATGGCGGCCGAAGCGGCGATAATCGCCGCCAGGGAATAAACAATGTAAAAGGCTATTTTCCTGGTCAGCGCCGTTTCGTTTTTGCGGAAGATGCGCTCATGCGCCACGATGAAGGCAAAGGTCATGCCCACGCAGCCGCTGACCAGATTGGCGACGAAGGGAGAAAATCCCGTCCACGACACCAGAGCCGTGAACACGGCCATGTCCAGCAGCCATCCCAGCCCCGACGCCGCCGCGAAAGGCAGAAAGGTTCTGGGCGGAAGAATTTTGAAAACCCGTGCGAGAGGATTCATGCGGACGCCTCATCATCTGACAAACGACAGGAACACTTTACTCTAGGGCCAATAGACAATTACCAACATGAACATTCCCGCGAAAGCGGGAATCCCATTTATCTTCAAAAACAAACGGGATTCCGCAGGCGCGGCTGCTTCACAACCTTACCCGGAATGTTCATTAATGGAAGTCATTGCCTCCGCCGCGATAGGGACCCAGGCGCCGCTCATGCAGTCTTTGCTTGATGGCCAGCGCCTCGGATGCCGAAGGGTAAAGCGATGAATCCTCCGGCACGCTTTTGTCATGCACGGCATAGGCTTTGCTTAAACTCCGGTTCAGGCCTTGCGCCTCGTCCACAATCGCCCAGGCCCGCGCATAAGTTGTGCAGCTAAGCGCCAGAAGAAGCACGGCCGCGGCCCATCCCGCTCGCGCGGCGAATCCGCCTTTCAGCCGGGTCAAAAACGGCAAGGCCCTTTGAAGATCACAACAAGCCGCAAGCAGTCCGAAATACATGATATTCGCAACAATGGTGGTGGGCGACACGCCGGCATGGGCAACGCCATATCCGGGGAGCGCGCCGCGTCCATAGCCGACGGCGCCGGCGACCAGAACCGCATAGGACACGGCCAGCACAAAAAAACCATTGCGTGTTTCCGCCAGTCTTTCGCGTTTTCGCAGAACATGAATGAAATACGCTGCGGCAAGGGCGCAGACGACGCCGCCGCAAACGGCGTTGATCGCGTATTCGCTGGCATGGCCGAACATGCCGATGTGATACATCCAGACAAGGTTGCCAAGCGGCTTGCCCAGAAATACGAGCACGTAAAGCGCAAGATCAATGACTCCCGGATGTTCCTGCGCCGTAAACGGCAGTCCCGGAAAATACAGCGCCGCCGCCGCCGTGGCATTGGCGATCCAGAAGGCTCTTTCCATCCATGTCGTTTTTCGCAGAAACAGCACCAGCAGCAACACCGGCAAGAAGGCCAGGATGCCGCTGGCAAAGCTGTAAGTGGCGAACCATAGAAGAATGGCCGCCAAAATCCGCGACGGCCAGCGCCGGGCGGCTTGCGCCAGCAATACATAGGCGCAGAGCACATAGGCGCAGCACATCACGAGTTCGATCATGAAGCTCCACCACATGTTCACATGCTGCGCGGGCGAAAAGCCAAGAATGGCCGCCGCGCCCAGTATCGCCGTCCGTTCCCAGCCTCCAACATTGGCCGGGAGGACGCGATGGAGGAAAAAAAGAACGGCCGCCACCTGCCCGGTCTGGAACAGGTTGAGCAGAACGAATTCCCAGCGCAGGTTCCATCCCGACAGCAGGGCGGGACCCAGCAGCAAAAGCCGTGGCGCGGCGATGCGATGCTCGTTATGCGGCTGGAAGATGCGGGAAAGCGTCAGCGCGCCGTCATGGGCGGAAGCGACCAGCGAGGAAGTGTCCCCCGCATGATCCCAGAAGGGATGGACCAGCGCGCCCGACTGGGAAAAGGCCACATAGTAAAGCGCGGGCAGAAGGACGAGCAGCCACGCTGTCCAAGCAGGCAGTGATATTTTGTCAGCGAAGAAAGGCTTTGTCATCGGCATGAAGAGTATTCAGAAGGCTCTAGACTGGCCGAACGTAGTGTTTTTTGATTATAACGAGTTGTCGGACAAGGTCATCGGTTTTTTGGCCTAGCGCCATTCGCATTCCTTGAGGCACCGGCCGAAGTTCTTCTTCACGCCGCTGAACTTGGAGAGACGGCGTTTGACGAAGGACCAGAAACTTTCAATGCCGTTGATGCGCGCGCCGTGCAGGGCGAAGGCCTTTCTTTTGTTGATGCGCGAATGCTTGTCAAAGTCCACATCCATCAACCCGTCATAGCCGCTCCACACAAACAAAAACGGCAGGCCGGAGCCTGCCGTCTCATTTTGTGAACAACGTCTTGTTAACGGTAAGACGCCGTTTTCTAATCAGCTGTTGCGAATTTTAGCCGGCCGGGCTTATCGTCGTCAAGGCAATTTAATAGGGGGACAAGCAATGAAAACCCGTCTTGCGCTTGATCTAGGCTCAACATCACTCGGATGGTGCCTTCTGGAAATGAACAATGAGGCGCCCACAGGCATAAAAGCCATGGGAGTACGCATATTTCCCGACGGACGCGACAATCAGTCCAAGAAGCCCCTGGCTGTTGCCAGGCGCTTGGCGCGCGGCATGCGCCGCAATCATGACCGGCGAAAATGGCGGCGGCAATTGCTGATGTCTTATCTCGTGGAGAAAGGACTTATGCCTTCCACGAAAAGCGAACAAAAGGAACTGGAAAAGCTTGACCCATACGAACTTAGGGCCAGGGCAATCAAGGAAAAACTGTCGCCCTTTCAAATTGGCCGGGCCTTGTTTCATATAAATCAGCGCCGCGGATTCAAAAGCAATCGAAAAACAGATAAAAAGGAAAATGACGCAGGCGCAATGAAGAACGCCATAAGGGATTTGGATGGCAAGCTAATGTCTTCCGGCTACCGGACACTTGGCGCCTATTTGAACAATCTCCATCAAGAGAACAAGCCCGTTCGCGTTCGCCGCGCTGTGGTCGGGAAAGAGACTTCGTATAACTTCTATCCTGAAAGAAAAATGTACGAAGAAGAAGTTGACCGGATTCTGAAAGAGCAGGAAAAGCACCACCCAATCCTTACCGAAGAGATTTGCAGGCGAATCAAGGAAATCATTTTTTTCCAGCGCCCCCTGAAACCAGCGAAAGTTGGGAATTGCGTCTTTGAAAATAGAGAGCCCAGAGCCCGGCTCGCCCTGCCAATTGTGCAAAAATTCCGCATTCTGCAAGAAGTAAACAACCTGGAGATTGAAGATTTTGGTTGTGGCGAAAGGCAATTAACGCAGGAGGACCGGAAAAAGATCATCGAGCGCCTCCGCGTCAACAGGCGGATAACCTTTAAGGGTTTACGGAAATTTCTCAAGCTTGGCAGCGATCTCCGGTTCAATCTTGAAAGTGACAAAAGAGATGAACTGGCTGGTGATGTAACCTCGTGCCTGTTATCCGACGACAGGGCTTTTGGTTCACGGTGGCAAAAACTGACGGACGATGAACGGGAAAAAATTGTTGAATTGCTTTTTGAGGAATCTCATGAGGAGAAACTAATCCATGCGCTTGCAGGGCAATTTGGGGCCACGCCCGAACAGGCCCTTTATGTTTCCGGCCTTGATCTTCCCGACGGCTATGGCCGTGTGAGCAAAAAAGCCATTCAGAAAATGCTTCCTCATCTGGAGGCGGGTTGCCGTTATGCGGAAGCCGCAAAAAGGGCCGGTTATCATCATTCTGACTTTCGAACAGGAGAGGTTTTCGACGAGCTACCCTATTACGGGCAGGTCTTGCAAAGCCAGGTGATCGGCGGAAGTTACAGCGAAGATGATAAGGCGAGTCCCGAACTCTATTACGGCAGAATTAACAACCCTTCGGTGCATATTGCGCTCAACCAGTTGCGCAAGCTTGTTAACTCCATCATCGCCGCATACGGCAAGCCGGATGAGTTCGTCATCGAACTGGCGCGGGATTTAAAAGAACCTGCCGGCAAGATTCTTGAGGAACAGTCAAAAAACACAAAAGACAACAAACGCATCAGCGCCGAACTGGAAAAACTTGGCGTGAGAAACAATTATCGCAACCGCATGCTTTATAAATTGTGGGAAGATTTGGCCAAACAGCCGGAACGGCGTTGTTGCCCCTTCAGTGGCACGCAAATTTCCGCCGCGGACATTTTTTCAGGAAAATTCGAGGAAGAGCATCTTCTGCCCTTCTCCCGCAGCTTTAACGATGGAAGGGCCAACAAGGTTCTCTCCCGTGTCGACTGGAACCGGAAGAAAGGCAACCGCTCTCCTTTCGACGCTTTTGGTCACGAGCCTTTCTGGCCGGATATTATGGCCCGTGTACAAAATCTGCCTGCAAACAAGCAATGGCGGTTTAAAAAAGACGCATGGACGCGGATGGAAGGCGAAGACGGCGTCATTGCCCGCATGCTGAACGACACACGCTACATGTCGCGTCTTGCCAAAGCCTATCTATCCGCTGTCTACGATAACGAGAAAGGCAAAAGCAGTGTTTGGGCGTCAAACGGACAGCTTACGGCGCTGCTTCGCAAAAAGCTGGGCCTGAACGCTCTCCTTGGCGAGGACGATTCCAAGGACAGGGCCGATCATCGTCATCATGCGGTTGACGCTTTTGTTGTCGGCCTTGGTGACCGGGGCTTATTGAGAAAGGTTTCGGATGCCGCCCGACGCATGGAAACCACGGAGGGGCTTTGGGAAAAACGCCAGAAACTCGTGGAAGGTCTGGAAGAACCTTTTCCCGAATTCAGGGAAAAACTGGTCAATCATCTGGAGACCCTGGTTGTTTCCTTCAAACCGGATCACGGCAATGCACAAAAAGCCGTCCATGCAGCCCCGCCCTACACCATTGCCCCGCTGCACGATCAAACGGCTTGCGGATTTATCGGCAAGGGAGAAGGAAATAACACTGTACTTGTCGCAACCCGCAGGCCCGTTGAAAGTCTTGAAAAGATCAAGCATATAGAGGAAATAGCCGACGCCGTTATCCGCAATGAACTGCTTCAGGCCGTAAAAGGCCTTAAAGAAAAAAGCACGGAGTGGAAACAGGCCCTCGCGGCCTTCACGGCACGGACAGGCACGAGAAGAGTTCGTGTCCACATTAAGCGGAGCAAGGACACCCTTATTGGCATTTCCTCCGGCCATCAGCAAAACAATCCCTACAAATACTATGCAACCGGCGGAAATTACTGCGCGGAAATTTATTGTCCTGACAAGGGCAGGCTTGCCGGCAAATGGCAATGCGAGGTGATTTCGAACTATGACGCGCACCGGAAGGACTTTGTGCCCGAATGGAAAAAACAGAATCCTGCCGCAAAACGGGTCATGCGCCTGCAAATAGACGACATGGTTGCCTACGAGAAGGATGGGGAAACCGTCATCGCGCGCGTGAAAAAAATTGCAAAAGGCCATGGCGGCCGAATCTACTTCCGCAAGCACACCGTTGCGAAGGAAGAGGCCGACAAACTTAGTTGGTGTGCTTTTGTTTCACGCATGCAAGCGGCAAATTTGCGAAAAATTTCCGTTGATATTATTGGCCGCGTGCGTGACCCAAGGGCCAGAGTCGCATAGGAACAGGGATAATGCTTGCCCGCATCATAGAAATAACAACGGATAACAGGCACCTTTATGTTGAACGCGGCTTTATGTGCATCAGCGCGCATGGAGAAGAGCAGGCCAGAATAGCGCTTGATGACATAGGCGCTGTTATCTCCTGCGCGCATGGCCTGACCTTCAGCAACAATCTTCTTGTCCAACTGGCGGCGCGGAATACCCCGTTTATCGCATGTGGGTCGAATTTTGTTCCTGTTGCGTGCCTTTGGTCCCTGGAGGGAAACTACAACCAGTCCTCCCGCATGGATGCCCAGATCGAGGCGACAAAACCAAAAAGCAAGCAATTGTGGAAACAAATCGTTCAGGTGAAGATTACCCAGCAGGCCGCCGTTCTGGAAGCTGTTGGCGCAAACCCGGCGCCGGTCAAGGCCCTTGTCAGGTTTGTGCGTTCGGGTGATCCTGAAAACATTGAAGCGCAGGCGGCGCGGCGTTATTGGCAGGCCTTGTTCGGAACGGACTTTCGCAGGGACCAGACCGCGGGCGGGATAAACGCACTCCTTAACTACGGATATATGATTATCCGTTCATGCGTCGCCAGAGCCATTATGGGCGCGGGCCTGCACCCTTCGCTTGGCATACATCATTCCAATGCCGGCAACCCCATGCGCCTGGTCGATGACCTGATGGAACCCTACCGCCCTTTTGTTGATTTCGCCGCGTGGCATTTGAAACAGCGAAAACAGGAAGAAGTGACGGCGGAAACCAAACGGGAGCTTGTCGCCGTTCTGGATAAGGAAATTGCAACGGAAAAAGGCATGACAACCCTTCGAAACAATATTCAGGATGCGGCAACAGGCCTCGCTTTCATTTTCATGGATAAACAAAAAAGCCTTGAACTTCCCAGCCCCCAACCCCCGCTCTGGCTCGAAACATCATGAGCCAGGTCCCTTACAGCAGGTTCCGACTCATGTGGATGATGGTGATGTTCGACCTCCCGGTCATGACGTCCGCCGAAAGAAAGATGGCAACGAAATTTCGTAATTTCCTTCTCGATAAAGGATTTGAAATGTCGCAGTTTTCAGTGTATTTTCGTTTTTGTGGGGACAGAAGCAACACAACGCCCTATGTGAACAGCATCAAAAAGAATGCGCCAAAAGGCGGGCGCGTCAGTATTCTTTTTTTCACGGATAAACAGTTTTCCGAAATCATCAATATCCAGAACAGGGCCGTGCAACCACCAACAAAAAATCCGGATCAACTGGTGTTGATATGACTTTTTTCCCCGAATTTTCAGCAAAAAAAGAAAAGATAAGCCCTCTGTTTCAAGGGCTTATCTCAAAGGCATTATAGCTGATTAGAAAACGGCGTCAAACCGCAACGACGGCAGTATCCATCATTTTTATGACACGATTATAGCTGATTAGAAAACGGCGTCAAACCGCAACAGACCCCTGCTCGCCATCGCCAAACAACGCATTATAGCTGATTAGAAAACGGCGTCAAACCGCAACTTACGGTGGTCGGCGGCGTAGCTACGGCTCATTATAGCTGATTAGAAAACGGCGTCAAACCGCAACGCGCTGTAGGTGCGGACGATTACGTAATCTATTATAGCTGATTAGAAAACGGCGTCAAACCGCAACAGCGCACTGCCCAATGTGACTGACCATTAAATTATAGCTGATTAGAAAACGGCGTCAAACCGCAACTGCTCACCGCGTCCGAAATAGACTGGAACGATTATAGCTGATTAGAAAACGGCGTCAAACCGCAACTCGCGGCGTGGGCGGCTGCAATATGCGATTATTATAGCTGATTAGAAAACGGCGTCAAACCGCAACTTGAGCTCGGCCTGGCTGTTCAGGAGGCTCATTATAGCTGATTAGAAAACGGCGTCAAACCGCAACGACAAAACCGTTCGGTATTTATCCGTTTTGATTATAGCTGATTAGAAAACGGCGTCAAACCGCAACCCAAACAACGCACTCGACTGCCAATACTCAATTATAGCTGATTAGAAAACGGCGTCAAACCGCAACAGCTGCGCTGCCGCCTGCGCTGTTGTCTGCATTATAGCTGATTAGAAAACGGCGTCAAACCGCAACTGGCGATGCGCGCGCAAGCGGCATAGAGAAATTATAGCTGATTAGAAAACGGCGTCAAACCGCAACAGTCAAGGTTCGGAGGGACGGAGGTTCGTAATTATAGCTGATTAGAAAACGGCGTCAAACCGCAACATACCGATAGCAGCGGCGCGTAGCGCGTCCATTATAGCTGATTAGAAAACGGCGTCAAACCGCAACAATTTCGGCGATGATAAGAAGCTTCTTAAAAATGGCGCGCCCGAAGAGATTCGAACTCCTAGCCTTCTGATCCGTAGTCAGATGCTCTATCCAGTTGAGCTACGGGCGCGATTCCACGGCATGTCCCCCTGGGACGCCTGCCTTTCGGGAAGGCAGGAAACTAATCACATATGCCGGTAATTGCAAGCTTTTGCGCAAGAACACGCCATGACGCGGAAGGCTCGCGTTTTAACCGGCAGGCGGCTATACACATGGACATGTCAACGGCGGCACCTTCCCTGCAAACCCTGACCCATGCCCTGCCGCGCGCGGGGCACGCGCTGCCCGCCCCGGCTTCCCTGGCCGTGTCCGTGGTCCTGTCCGTGGCCAACGAGGAAGGCAACATCCTGCCCCTGTGCGATGAAATCGCGGCATCCATGGAAGGCCTCGCCGGCCCCGGCGGTTATGAGATTGTCTTTGTCGACGACAAAAGCACCGACGGCACGCGCGATGAAATCCTGCGCGCCATGCAAAAAAATCCCGCCATCCGCCTGATCTGCCACGAAACGCGCCATGGCAAAAGCCAGGGCGTGTGGACCGCCCTGCGCCACGCGCGCGGGGCCTGGATCGTGACCATGGACGGCGACGGCCAGAACGACCCCGCCGATATCGGCAAGCTGCTGGATATCGCCTGGAGCAAGGGGCGCGCGGCCAATCTTCTGGTCAGCGGCGTGCGCGTCAACCGCAAGGGCACGCGGACAAAGCGATGGGCCAGCCGCTTCGCCAACGCCCTGCGCCGCTTTTTGCTGAAAGACGATTGCCCCGACACCGGCTGCGCGCTGAAAGCCTTTCGCCGCGACGCCTACCTGGCCCTGCCCTATTTCGACGGCATCCACCGCTACGAGCCCGCCCTGTTCCGCCTATACGGACATGAGATCATTTACGTTCCCGTTCATGACCGCGACCGCCGCCATGGCGTTTCCAAATACGGCAATGCCAAAAGGGCGCTGGTGGGAATCTTCGACCTGATCGGCCTGATGTGGCTGCAACGGCGTTACAAGGCGCGGCGGGAGCAAAGCGTGGAGGTGGAGCTGATCGCCGCCTCCGCGCCGCAGGCCGCGCGGCAAAACGCCAGGGACGGCTGACCGGCATGGCCGCCGCGCTTGAACAGGCCATGGCGCTGCACCGGCTGGGTCTTTTCGACAAGGCCGAGGCCGCCTATCGCCGGATTCTGGAATCCGATCCCCAAAACGCCGATGCGCTGGCCTTGCTGGGCTGCGCCCTGTCGGAGCGGAAAAAGCACCCCGAAGCCGTCGCCGCGATTGAAGCCGCGCTGAAGCTGGACCCGCAAGCGGCGCTGTTTCATTTTCATCTTGGCAACGCGCAGGACAAGGCGGGCAATCCCGAAAAGGCGGAAGCGGCCTTCGCCCGCGCCATCGCGCTCAAACCGGATTGGGACGAGGCCTGGTACAATCTTGGCAATGCCCAACGCGCCTTGCGCAAGACCGGCGACGCCGCGACAAGCTATGAGCGCGCGCTGAAAATCAACCCGTCGCATTTTCTGGCGCTGAATAATCTGGGCGCGATGCTTTTGAAAAAGGGTAAACCGCAGGAAGCCCGCAAGCTGTTTAACGCGGCGCGGGCGCTGAATCCCAATCATGTGCAGACACTGCTCAACCTGACCGACGCCGCTTTTGAACTGAACGATTTGCCCGCCGCCTTCGAAGCCGCGCAACGCGCCGCCGAAATCAAGCTGGGGCTGGACGCCAGGGCCGAAGGCTGGCTTTCGCGCGCGGGGCTGTTCAAAAATCTGGACGAGGAAGGCATCAACAGTTTCCTGACCCTTGCCACCAGCCTGTCGCTTCAGGGAAGGCTGGCCGAGAGTGGCGCGATCTTGCGCGGGCTTCTGGCCGAGGAACCGGACATGGCCGAGGCTTTCTCCTGCCTTGGCGTCCTCGCGCTTGCCCGCAATCGTCTGGACGCCGCCGAGGAATGCTATGCGCTTTGCTTCGCGCTTGATCCTTCCGGCGCTCCGGCGCCCTGGAACCGCGCCATGGTTCAGCTTGTGCGCGGCGACCTGCATGACGGCTTCCGCCGCTACCGCTGGCGCTGGCACGCGCTACAGAAGTTCCGCGGCCTTCGCCTTGACGGACCCATGTGGGATGGGCGCGATCTGGAGGGCAAAACCATCCTGCTGCATGAAGAGCAGGGCTACGGCGACAGCTTGCAGATGCTGCGCTTCGCGCCCTTGCTGAAGGAAAAGGGCGCCCGCGTTCTTGTTTACGCCCGCCCGCCGCTTCTGCCGCTGATCGCGGATTGGGACGCGGCCGGGGCGCATGCCTGGGACGGACGCAAAACCGTTCCCGAAGGCGTGGATGTTGTCTGCGGCGTGATGGATCTGCCGGGGCTTCTCGGCATCGGCCTGGAGACCATCCCGGCAAAAACGCCCTATCTGCCCAACCCGCGCGCGGGCGATCCGGCCTGCACGCTTGAGGGTAAGGGAAAGAAAATCGGCCTCGTCTGGTCGGGCAACCCGCGGCACAAGCGCGATCACGAACGCTCAATCCCGCTTGAGATGTTCGAGCCTCTGGTCAAATCGGGCGCGGCGGCGTTCTACAGCCTGCAATATCGTCCCGGCGCGGCGGACCGCGCCCTTTTGCAAAAATGGGGCGTGACGGACCTTGACCCGAAGATAAAAGACCTTGCCGATCAGGCGGCGTTCCTGAACGAGCTGGATTTGCTGATTACGGTTGATACCGCCCCGGCCCATCTGGCGGGGGCGCTCGGCATCCCTGTTTGGGTCATGGTAACCTCCAGCCCCGACTGGCGCTGGCTTCTGGGCCGCGATGACAGCCCGTGGTATCCCTCTTTGCGCCTGTTCCGGCAGCCGGAATCTGGAAACTGGAATAGTGTGATTGCGTCAGTTAACAACGCTTTTCCGTCGTTAACCTGACCAGGGCTCCGGCTTTTCACGAAAAACCTCAAAAAAATTGACAAAGCCTCCGGTTTTTCTGTAAAAAACGGCCGTCCCAACCGGCTTTGGACCCTGTCCGGGCAAGGCCGGCGGGCGCGTTTGGGAAGGATTGTCAGATGTACGCGGTTATTCAAAGCGGCGGCAAGCAATACAAGGTCGCGGAAGGCGATGTGGTGCGGGTGGAAAAGCTGGAAGCCGAGGCCGGCGAAAGTATCCATATCCCGGAAGTGGTCGCCATTGGCGAGGGCTCTGTCCTGACCTTCGGCAGCCCGCTGGTGCAAGGCGCCTCCGTCCACGCCGACGTGGTGGCGCATGAGCGCACCGACAAGGTGCTGGTCTTCAAGAAGCGCCGCCGCCAGAATTCCCGCCGCAAGAAAGGCCACCGCCAGCATGTGACGGTCCTGAAAATCACCGGCATCAAGGCGGCATGACGAAATTATGCGTCCCGGACCAAGGTGTGCTTTAGGCAAGCCGCAATCCGGGATTTTATCATTGTCAGGAGAACGGTCATGGCACACAAGAAGGCTGGCGGCAGTTCGCGCAACGGCCGCGATTCAAAGGGACGTCGCCTTGGCGTGAAGCTGTTCGGCAGCGAAATAGCAGGGGCCGGCAACATCCTGGTGCGCCAGCGCGGCACGAAAATGCATCCCGGCCGCAATGTCGGCATCGGCACCGACCACACCCTGTTTGCCCTGAAAGACGGCCCCGTGAAATTCCATGTGGGCAAGGGCGGCAAGCAGTTCGTCAGCGTGGGCGAATAACGGAAAGCCCGAAACTCATTCCGGCGAAAGCCGGAATCCAGCATCAAGCCGCGTCCGCGGCGATATGAATCTGGATGCCAGCTTTCGCTGGCATGACGCTGAAGGGTGGGCCCCATGAAATTCCTCGACCAGGCCAAGGTTCATATCAAAAGCGGCAAGGGCGGGCCGGGCTCGGTCAGTTTCCGGCGCGAGAAATTCATCGAATTCGGCGGGCCCGATGGCGGCGGCGGCGGCAAGGGTGGCGACGTGATTGCCGAGGCCGCGGCCGCCCTCAACACCCTGATCGACTATCGCTACCGCCAGCATTTCACCGCCGGCAACGGCCGCGGCGGCGCGGGCCGCAACCGCACCGGCGCGGGCGGGAAAGACATCGTGATGCGCATGCCGGTGGGAACCCAGATTTTCGACGAGGACCAGACAATGCTTCTGGCCGACCTGGACCAGCCCGGCAAGCGCGTGATGCTGGCCAGAGGCGGCGACGGCGGTTTCGGCAACGCGCATTACAAAAGCGCCACCAACCAGGCGCCGCGCAAGGCGGGCAAGGGCTGGCCGGGCGAAGAGCGCGCCATCATCCTGCGCCTGAAGCTGATCGCCGATATGGGACTTGTGGGCCTGCCAAACGCGGGCAAATCCACTTTCCTCGCTTCCTGCACCGCCGCCAGGCCGAAAATCGCCGATTACCCCTTCACCACGCTTGCGCCGCATCTGGGCGTGGCGCGGCTTTCGGACGACGTCTCCTTTGTCCTGGCCGACATTCCGGGCCTGATCAAGGGTGCGCATGAGGGCCATGGCCTTGGCGACCGCTTTCTGGGCCATGTGGAGCGCACCCGCGTCCTGATCCACCTGATTGACGGCACGCGGGACGACGTGGTGACGGCCGCCCAAATCCTCCAGGCCGAGTTGAAGGCCTATGGCCACGGGCTTGCCGAAAAGCCGCAGCTTGTGGCCCTGAACAAATGCGACGCCTTGAGCGTGGACGAAAAGAAGGCCAAACTCGCCGCGCTGAAACGCGGCCTGCGTGGGTGCACGCCTCATCCCGTCTCCGCCGTGACCGGCGAAGGCGTGAAGGAATTGCTTTGGGAAGCGTGGAAAATCATTGATAATAAGAAAGATGCGTAGGTTCAATGGACGATTAAACTCAGGTCATTGAAAAGACCAAATGACCATTCCGGGCAAGGTTGTGCGGCAACCGCGACCCGGAATCCCGTTTGTTTTTTGTTCGAAGATAAAATGGGATTCCCGCTGGAGCTTGCCCCGGCGAAAGCCGGGGCGGGAATGCCTGTTGGAGAATGCCGGCCCGGACAAGGCGATCTGAAATGAATTTTCTGACGACAGCAAGGCGCATCATCATCAAAATCGGCTCGGCGCTGCTGGTGGATGGCCATGGCGCGGCGCGGCGCGAATGGCTGGCCACGCTTGCGGGCGAGGTGGCGGCGTGGCGCGGGAAGGGCCGCGAGGTTCTTATCGTGACGTCCGGCGCGATTGGCCTGGGGCGCGAGTTGATCGGCCTTTCCCGGCAAAGCGTAAAACGTCATCTTCACATGGAAGAGAAGCAGGCCGCCGCCGCCGCGGGCCAGCCGAAACTGATGCAGGCCTGGGAAGAGGCCTTCCGCCCGCAGGGACTCGCCGTGGCGCAGGTGCTGCTCACGCTGGCCGACACCGAGGACCGCCGGCATCATCTGACCAGCCGCGCGGCGCTGGAAGAGTTGCTGCGCCTTGGCGCGCTGCCCATCGTGAACGAGAATGACGTCGTCAGCACCGAGGAAATCCGCATCGGCGACAATGACCGCCTGGCCGCGCGCCTCGCGCAAATGATCAGCGCGGACACGCTGATCCTGCTCTCCGACATCGACGGGCTTTACAGCGCCGACCCGAAATCGGACCCGGATGCGCTTTTCATTCCCGAAGTGAAGGACATTACACCCGAAATCGAAGCCATGGCGGGCGGCGCGAACGAGGCCATCGCTTCGGGCGGCATGCGCACAAAGATCATGGCGGCGAAAATCGCCAC
The DNA here is from genome assembly GCA_028278105.1 of Alphaproteobacteria bacterium. Taxonomy (GTDB): domain Bacteria; phylum Pseudomonadota; class Alphaproteobacteria; order UBA9219; family RGZA01; genus JACQAB01. The sequence goes on from JANQEX010000077.1 coordinate 69,540, forward strand.
CGGCGCGGGATGCCGCATGGCGATCCTGCGCGGATTTTCCGGTAACCCCTTGCGCGAGCTGGAAGAGAAATCGGCGCGCCACACCTGGTTTTTGCCTTCCACCACGCCCATGGCGGCGCGCAAGCGCTGGATTGCCGCCCATATGCGCCTGCGCGGAATCCTCGTGATCGACGACGGCGCGGCAAAGGCCCTGAACAGCGGCAAAAGCCTCCTGGCCGCCGGCGTGAAATCCTGCGAGGGCGAATTTGAAAGCGGCGACGCGGTGGAGGTGAAAGGCCTGTCGGGCGTCCTGCTGGCCCGCGGCCTGATCGCCTATGACAGCGGCGAGGTAAAAAAAATTCTTGGCTGCCGCAGCGATGAGATTGAGGCCCTTCTGGGCTACTCCGGCCCCGCCGAACTGATTCATCGTGACAATCTGGTTCTGGCGAAAGGAAGTTAGGGTCTGAACTCAATTAGCAATGAATCAAACCAAACAGATAACTGCTCATTCCGGCGCAAGCCGGAATCCAGCAACCGCCGAAGGCGGTTGCATGAAGCCTCCGGCTTCATGCTGGAC
>JANQEX010000079.1 GCA_028278105.1 Alphaproteobacteria bacterium
GGGGGTCCCATTTGATTAAAAACAATGGGATGCCCGCCGGAGCCTGCCCTCGCGGAGGCGGGGGCGGGCATGATGTTTTTCAAACTGAGACACTACCAAAAAACTGATAAAAGTTTAGCCTGGCAACAGAAAACCGGAACGACCGCGTAACTTAAATGTTTTGGAAAGCCGATTAATATCCTTCACGCTCGCGGCGCTTGCGTTCCACCTTGCGCTGGCGGCGGATGGATTCAGCTTTTTCGCGCGCCTTGCGCTCGGACGGCTTTTCGTAGTTGCGGCGCAGCTTCATTTCGCGGAACACGCCCTCACGCTGCAACTTTTTCTTCAGCGCGCGCAGCGCCTGATCGACATTGTTATCACGAACGCTGACCTGCAAGAAAACCCTCCGCCTTTCACGAACCCGTGGCTTGAAAGGCGACTGGATAGCAGAAAGCCCTTAATCAAGGCAATAACTTTGATTTCCTTCCATGGAGGGGGTGCGCCCGGCCTTGCATGGCGGCAAAAAACCGTTAAATTACAGGCATGAAGCCCCATTCTTTCACAAAAACTGACCTTCTGGCCAAGGGCCTTGAGAAAATCGCCGCGTTTGGCTGGACCACCAGAGCATTGTCCGAGGCCGAGCGGGATGGGGGGCAAAAAGGCGTTTTCCAGCTTTATTTCCCCGGCGGGCTTGCCGATTTCACCCATGCGTTTCACTTGTGGGTCGATGAGGGCATGCATTCCCGTTTAGCCGCGCGGACCGATTTTGAAACCGCCCGCGTGCGCGACAAGGTCTTTTACGGCGTGATGGCAAGGCTGGACACCATGTTGCCGCATCGCGCGGCGGTGCAAAGGCTGTTTGCGCGTCAGTTGTGGCCGTGGAACGGCTGGCGCGGGCTGGCGGCGCTGGGCCATGCGGCCGACGCCGTCTGGCGCGCGGCGGGAGACCGTTCCACCGACTATAACTACTACACCAAACGCCTGCTGCTTTCAGGTGTTTATATCGCCACGCTTCGTTTCTGGTTGAGGGATCACAGCAAGGACCAGAAGCAGACGCAGGAATTTCTGCGCCGGCGCATTGAAAATGTCATGAAATTCGGCCGCGCGATTGGCGGCATCAAGCAGCGGTTCAGCCGCGCCGCGTAGGCGAGGGTCTAGGGTCTAGGGTCTAGGGTCTAGGGTCTAGGAGATAAGACTCTGCTGCCATATTCCCTTATATCCTAACCCCTGGATTCTATTTTTCCTCCGCCGGCTTTTTGCGGAACTGGTCCAGGCTGATAACCACGCCTTTTTCCTCTTCCGCGGCGGGCTTGTCGGATGCGGGCGGGGGAAGGGCGGGGGGGTCCTCTTCCTCCTCGTCGTCATCGGCCGTCTGGAATTGGAGCGCGAAATTGACCGAAGGATCGGCGAAAGTGGTGATGGCCGAGAGCGGGATCGTAAGCCTTTCCTTCACATTGTTGAAGCTTAGCGTGACGCTGAAGCTTTCGGAACTGACCACAAGGCCATAATACTGGTATTGCAGGACGATGGTCATTTCCCTGGGATACTGCTCTTTCAGATAGGACGGGATCTGCACGCCCGGATATTCGGTCAGGAACGAGATATAGAAATGGTGGTTGCCGGGAAGGCCCTTTTCGGCGACCGAGCGCAGCGTGTCGGACACAACGCGGCGCAACGCGCTTTCAACCATGATGTCGTAGCGGATTTCGTCCATGTCAGACGCCGGAAATCAGAAGTCGGAAGTCAGAAACCAGAAGTCAGAAAAGGCTACACATTTTTATCATCCATTCAAACAACAAAAAATTCTTCAGAAGAAACATCTTCTGGTTTCTGATTTCCGGTTTCTGAAGTGGGGGGCTTCTGTTGCCCGGCGCCCCCCGTGCCGCTAAGCTAACGCTCTATCGCTTTGTCCCAAAGGACTAGGCAGCCAGAGCAACAGCTTCAGAAGGAACGTTGTCGTTCGCATCTATGGTTCGGCCCGATAACGGCGGAGCCATGCCGGGTGAAGACCACGTCTTTACCGCAAACGTCGATCCTGGTTCGCCCCCATGTCAGAGGTCAGTCATCAGAAACCGGTCACCAGAAAACAAATGCCGTTCTGACCTCTGATGGTGGAGGCGCCGGGTACTGCCCCCGGGTCCGTTTTGCCTATTCCACGCGGCGTTTATCGCCATAGCCGGTTGCCCGGCAGGGCCAATATATAGCAGAAAAGAGGTTCGAAAAAGTTTCTTTCTTTATTATGCTTATTTATCAAGCGGCTAAGCGGTAGTCCTGAAAGGCGAGTTTCACGCCGTTTTCGGTCATGCCGTGCTCGCTCTCAAGCCGCCAGCGGGCAGGGTCGATCTCCGGGAAGAACACGTCGCCGGCAAAATCCTTCTCTATCTGCGTGATGAGCAGCCGGCCGGCGATGGGGAGCGTTTGCGCGAATATTTTTGCTCCGCCGATCACGAAAAGCGGGTTGTCATCCTTTCGCCAGGCCTCAATCTCCTTAAGGTCGCGGATAATTTTCACGCGCGCATCCATAAAGGATGGATCGCGCGACAAGACATAATTCTCGCGTCCGGGCAGAGGCTTGCCGAGGCGTTTGAGGATGGATTGATAGGTCACGCGGCCCATCAGCACCGCATGGCCCAGGGTGGTTTCCTTGAAAAATTTCAGGTCGCCTGGAAAATGCCAGGGCAGATCGCCATCCTTGCCGATCACGCGATTTTTTCCGGCGCAGGCGGCGATGAGCACAATCATCGCTATACCGATATGGGCGCGTGGATTGGTGGATGCGGGTTGTAATCCGTCAGCGTGAAGTCGTCAAAGGTGAAGTCGAAAAGCGACGCGCGGGCGGGATTGAGCGTCATGTCCGGGCGCGGCCGGATGTCGCGCGAAAGCTGCGTGTTTACCTGTTCAATATGATTGAGGTAGATATGCGCGTCGCCGAAGGTATGTATGAATTCCGCCGGCTTCAGCCCGCAGATCTGCGCCACCATCATGAGGAGCAGGGCATAACTTGCAATGTTGAAGGGCACGCCAAGAAACATGTCGGCGCTACGCTGGTAAAGCTGGCAGGAAAGCCGGCCATCCGCGACGAAAAACTGAAACAGCGCATGACAGGGTGGCGGCGACTTGCTGATTTTCGCAAGCGCCAGCGGGTTCCACGCCACCACCATGTGCCGGCGGCTGTTGGGATCGCGTTTCAGGCGCTCCACCAGTTCGGTGATTTGATCCAGGCCCTTGCCCTTGCCCAGCGTTTCGCCGCCGAAGTCGCGCCACTGCTGGCCGTAGATGGGACCAAGATCGCCGTTTTCATCGGCCCATTCGTCCCAGATCGTGACCTTGTTTTCCTGCAGGTAGCGCACATTGGTGTCGCCTTTCAGGAACCATAACAGTTCGTGAATAATCGCGCGCAGATGCAGCTTTTTGGTTGTCAGGAGCGGAAAGCCCTTGCGCAGGTCAAAGCGTATCTGGTGGCCGAAACTGGCCAGGGTGCCGGTGCCGGTGCGGTCTTCGCGCCGGATGCCGTGTTGCAGAATGTGGGAAAGAAGGCCGAGATAGGCGGCTTCGCCTTCCGTAATGGCTGGATTTTCCCCAGGAAAGGATTGAGACTGTTGCGCGGCGGCCAGCATGGTTTTACATAGTGCCATGAGGATGCCTCGCCCTCAAGCCATTAATTGGAGGCTTTTTTCAAGAATTCTTTTCCTGGTGCAGAGAATCTGTTTCATTGGAAAAGAATTTTTTCTATTTGTCTGAGTGTCTGGAAAAGCACCCCCCTCCCTCCCATGCCTGTACGCGCATTTACACGATTTCTGGTCAGTGAATATTTCAGCGGATTTTTGCTGTTGCTGGCCGCCGCCGCCGCGATGGTGCTGGCCAATTCGCCCCTGGCCGACGATTATTGGACCATTCTGCATGGCGATTTTGGTTTTGCCCTGGGCGGCGTTTCCCTGCACATGGCGCTGGCCGAATGGATCAATGACGGGCTGATGGTGCTGTTTTTCCTGGTGGTGGGGCTGGAGATCAAGCGCGAATACCTGGGGGGCGAGTTGTCCAGCCCGCGCAAGGCGGCGCTGCCGGCTTTCTGCGCGGCGGGAGGGATCATCGCCCCCGCCCTGGTGTTCATGCTGCTGAACCGTGAAGCGCCGGAAAACTGGCGCGGCTGGGCCATTCCCACCGCGACCGACATCGCCTTTGCCCTTGGCCTTCTGGCGCTGGCGCCGCGCGTGCCTTTGTCGCTGAAGGTGTTCCTGACCGCCCTTGCCATTATCGACGACCTGATCGCCATCCTGATTATCGCGCTGTTTTACGGGAAGAAGATCCAGATCGATCCCTTCCTGTTCGCCTCCGGCGTTCTGTGCGTGCTTTTTGCGATGAACATCTCGCGCGTGAAGATATTATGGCCTTTCCTGCTTCTGGGTTTCGTGTTGTGGGTGTCGGTGCTGCATTCCGGCCTGCATCCCACGCTTGCGGGCGTGTTGCTGGCCTTCATGATCCCGGTCGGCGACCGGCGGGAACGGTCGCCCCTGCATCGCCTGGAAAATGCGCTGCACCCGGTTTCCGCCTATTTCATCATGCCGGTCTTCGCGCTGGCGAACGCGGGACTGTCTTTCGAAGGCATGAGTCTGGAAAACATGTTCACGCCGCTGGCGGGCGGCATTGCCCTTGGGCTGTTTCTCGGCAAGCAGATGGGAGTTTATGCCGTGGGGCAGGTGGCCTGCCGCATGAAATGGGCGGCGCTGCCCGAAAAAAGCACCTGGATGCAGTTCTATGGCGTGACGCTTCTGACGGGCGTGGGCTTCACCATGAGCCTGTTCATCGGTACGCTGGCTTTTTACAGCCAGGAAGTTCTGAACGAGGTCCGGCTCGGCGTGCTGGGCGGCTCGGCGTTGTCGGCGCTGGTGGGGCTCGGCGTGTTGTATTTCGCAAAGCCCAGGGAAAGCCGGACGGCGAAAGCGCGCTCTTCCTAAGCCAACTGCGCCAGAAGCCATTTCCGGACATGCTCCGGTGATGAAAGGGCCGCGGGCGTTCCTTCGTAACCACCCACGCGCGCGGCCGCGCCGCCGAGGCGCAGGCAGGCGTCGATGGCGGCAAGATCCGTTTCGTCGTCGCCCAGAAAAACCGGCCTGCGGCCGGCAAAAGGCGGGTGTTGCATGAAACGTTCCAGGGCGCCGCCCTTGTTGTCGCCGGGGCGGGTGATTTCAACCACCATTTTGCCGTGAAGGATCTTGAATGGTTCGGCAAGCCCTTCGGTGATTTCCCTGATCCGTTCTTTTACCGTTTGCTCCATGGCGGGCGTCCGGCGGTAATGCACGGCGACGGCGCAGGATTTGTCCTCCACCGTAACGCCGGGATGACCGGCGAAGGACCGGACGATGTCCCTTGTCAGTGTCTCCGGCAGGGGCGCGGGCGGCTGCGGCTTTTCGCCGCCCTTCAGACGGAATTCCGCGCCATGCGCGCCGGCGGCGGGAAGATCATTCGCGTCCAGCATAGGGTCGATATCAGCCAGCCTGCGTCCGCTGATGAGCGCAAGCGCGCCTCCAAGGCGGTCATGCAGGCGATGCAGGTGCCGGACCAACCCTTCGGGAATCACCACTTCTTCCGGCGTGGGGGCGATGTCGATCAGTGTTCCGTCGATGTCCAGAAAAAGGGCGTCACGCGCGGGCTCAAGGTTGAAGCGCTTCATCGGCATCCTCCGCCGCCTCAAGCCGCTGTTCGGTCAAAAGCCGTTCGATGCGTCCGCGCTTGCGCAGCAGGCCCGCGTCCAGAAGAATGCGCGCCGCCCAGTAATAGATATTGTTGTCGCGGACCATTTCGCGCATCAGGCGCATGCGCTCCTGCTGTTCGGGTTCCGGCATGGCGAGAGCCCGCTGCATGGCCTCGGCCGTGCCCGCGATGTCGTAGGGATTGACCAGCAGGGCATCCATCAGTTCCTTGGAGGCGCCGGCGAACGTGCTGAGAATCAGCACGCCTTTTTCGTCCTCGCGCGCGGCGACGAATTCCTTGGCGACGAGGTTCATGCCGTCATGCAGGCTGCTGACGATGCAGAAATCGGCGGCGCGGAACATCTCGAACACCTCGGACGGCATATGATGCCGCACCAGAAGCAGAATGGGCTTGTAATCGCCGCGTCCGAATTCCCGGTTCACGTCCTCGACCAGCGCGGCGCACTCGTCCTGTATCTGCTGATAGGCCGGCAGGCGCGAGCGGGTGGGGGCGGCGGCCTGGATAAACACCAGCCGCCCGCGCAGGTCCGGCCGCTGGCGCAGCACATCGCGCACCGCCTGCAAACGGTCGACGATGCCTTTTGTATAATCAAAACGCTCGACGCCCACGCCGATCAGCGCGTCTTTTGGCAGGTTGTGGCGGCGGATGACCGCTTCACGGCAGGTCCCGGCATCGGGAAGCCCCACCGTGCCTTCCGGCGGCCAGGCGATGGAGATGGGATAGGAGCGGACCAGCGTTTCGTCGCCGCCCAGTTTTATCGAGGACTGATCGCGGCTGATATTGCTTTCCAGGAAACGGTCGGTGCTGTCCAGAAAATTGTTGCAGTGGAACCGGGTGTGGAATCCCACCACCGAACTTCCCAGAAGTCCTTTCAGAATCTCCTCGCGCCAGGGGCAGATGCTGAACACTTCGGCGTTCGGCCAGGGAATATGCCAGAAGGTGATGATGGTGGCGTCCGGCAGCTTGTCGCGCACATAGCGCGGCAAAAGGGCGAAGTGATAATCCTGCACCAGCACCAGGGGATTGGCGGTCCTGGCCATTTTCACCACGGCGTTGGCGAATTTCCTGTTGACCGTTTTATAGGCTTCCCAGTCGGACTCGCGGAAATTGGGACGTACAAAAGCGATGTGGCAAAGCGGCCAAAGCCCGTCATTGGCAAGGCCGTAGTAATAGCCTTCTTCCTCTTCCGGCGTCAGCCAGACGCGGTGCAAGGTGTATTCAGGGTTTTCCGGCGGCACGGAAACATTGTCATGCTCATCCACCGCGTCCGCGTCGGCATTGCCGTGCCCATGGGCGATCCACACGCCGCCGCAGGCCCGCGTGATGGGCTCCAGGGCGGTGACAAGCCCGCTGGCCGGGCGTTGCAGCACGACGCGGCCATCCTCTTCCCGGTGATGAATATAGGGCTCGCGATTGGAAACGACGATGATTTCCTGTCCCGGCAACTCGTTTTCCAAAAGCTTTTTCAGGGATTGCGGGGCCCAGTTGATGCGCAGGGATTCCGGCCCGGCGACAAGCCGCGTCTCGCGCATAAGCTGGCGCACGTCGCGGATGACGGGCAAAAGCTCGCGCGGCAGATTCTTTCCGATCACGCGCAAATCGGGATCGTTGAAAAGACCGCGCAGGCGCCGCAGCCAGTCGCGCATGGTCAGGCGTATGGTCAGGACCGTGACCAGCACGACAGTCAGCGAAACCAGCACCATGAAGACAATCACATAGAGCCAGGTCATCATTGCGCGATGCCGGAAAAAGCTGAGATCGTGCACAAGGATGAACCCGGATTTTATCTGCCCGGCGCCGACGGGAAAAATGCTGAACAGCAAGGGCCGGCCATCCTCGGCCTTGCTGCGGTAACGCGCGACGCCGGAGGGCGGGCAGGGCAGGGAAGGGGGCCATAAATCACTGCGCGGGCCAGGCTTGCCGTCCGTGCAGATGCCGGCTGCGGCCACATGGTCGTCGCGCGCGATTTTGTTGAACAGCTTTTTCAGCTCCGCCGCCCTTGCGCCGCCTTGCAGATGTTCGTCCAGCCTGGCTTCAACCGCCCGGAAAATCACTTCCGCGCGCGCGCTTACGTCGCGGCGGAACCAGTTGGCGAGCAGGTTTTCCGCTAAAGGCGTTGCAATCGCAGTCAGGACCGCGAGGCTCAAAAGCAAGGGAAGGAGAAACCGTGCTATCAGCATTACGCCGGCAATCTTGGCTATTTCGACAACAGGTCCTGTGCACCTAATACAAAAAACACACGCAAGACAAGCCATTAAAATTACTGGTAGTGTCTCAGTTTAAAAAAACATCATGCCCGCCCCCGCCTTCGCGGGGACAGGCTCCGGCGGGCATCCCATTGTTTTTAATCAAATGGGACCCCCGCCGTCGCGGGGGTGATTTTCAAAGTGAGACACTACCAAATTACTCGCCTGGGCGATCTT
>JANQEX010000002.1 GCA_028278105.1 Alphaproteobacteria bacterium
CGCCCTTTCCGGAATGACGGCTCTGGGGAAGTGAAGAGTGAAAAAGCCTGACAGCCTCCCCCAAAGCCGTCATTCCAGACATTGCGAGCGTAAGCGAGCAATGATCTGGAATCTCAGGCCAATATAGGATGGAGATCCTGAATAAAGCCCGCGCCGCTCGCTTTTTCAGGATGACGCATTAGGGGGCACGGCCCCCTGAAAGCCGGCTTCTGATTTCTGATCTCTGACCTCTGACCTCTGATTACTGAATCTCGAACAGCTCCGCCAGCTGCCCCATCACGGTGCCGCCAAGCTGCTCGGCGTCGGTGATGGTGACGGCGCGGGCGTAATAGCGCCGCACGTCATGGCCGATGCCAATGGCAGCAAGCTCGATCCCGCCGTCCGCCTCGATCCCGCCGATCACCTGCCGCAGATGGTCCTCAAGATAAGAGCCGGGATTGACCGACAGCGTGGCGTCGTCCACCGGCGCGCCGTCGGAAATCACCATGAGAATCCGCCGGTCCTCGCGCCGGGCGAGCAGGCGGCGCCAGGCCCAGAGCAGCGCCTCGCCGTCGATGTTCTCCTTGAGCAGCCCCTCGCGCAGCATCAGGCCCAGGTTCCTGCGCGCCCTTCGCCAGGGCGTCTCGGCCCCCTTGTAGATCACGTGGCGCAGGTCGTTCAGCCGTCCCGGCGACGGCGGCTTGCCGGCCCTGAGCCAGGCCTCGCGCGATTTGCCGCCTTTCCAGGCGCGGGTGGTGAAGCCCAGGATCTCCACCTTCACGCCGCAGCGCTCCAGCGTGCGCGCCAGGATATCGGCGGTAATCGCGGCCAGCGTGATGGGCCGTCCGCGCATGGAGCCGGAATTGTCGATCAGCAGGCTGACCACCGTGTCGCGGAATTCGGTTTCACGCTCCACCTTGAACGACAGGGGCGCGGAAGGATCCACCACCACGCGCGACAGCCGCGCGGCGTCCAGCAGGCCTTCCTCCTGGTCAAAATCGAAGCTGCGCGCCTGTTGCGCCAGCAGCCGCCGTTGCAGGCGGTTGGCCAGGCGCGCCACCACGCCCTGATAATGGCGGAGCTGCGCATCAAGCTGGGCGCGCAGCCGTTGCAGTTCTTCCGGCGGGCAGAGGGTTTCCGCCCCCACCACCTCGTCGAACGCCGTGGTGTAGGGCGCGTAGACGGTCAGCGCCGCGCCGCCTTCCGCCGCGCGGGCGTCGTCGTCGCCGCCATCAAAATCCTCGCGCGCGGCGGAGGTTTCGCCCATGTCCGGCGAATCCTGCTCTTGCCCTTCTCCGGCGGTGACGCCGCCCTCGGCGTCCTTCATGGATTCGCCCGCCGCCTGCTTGCGGGTTTGCGCGCCGCCATCGTCGCCTGCCTCGTCATCCCCGCCTTGTTGCGGACTGTCCGCCGCTTGCGGAGCCGTTGCGCCGTCGTCCTCCTCGTTTTCGGGCATGCCGGGAAAATCAAGCTGCATCTGCCGCAGGAGCCGCCGCGCCTCGCTTGCGAATTTTTCCTGATTGTCCAGAAGCCGCGGCAAGCCGCCCAGATGCGGGCCGATTTTCTCCTCCACCCAGCCGCGCCAGATGCCGGCGGCGCGAAGGGCGGCGCCTTGCAGCTTTTGCCCGGAGAGCGCCTCATGCGCCAGAAAGCGCATGGCGTCGTGCAAGGGCACCTGCGCCCGGCTTTCGGCCTGACCGTAACCCTGGCGGCGGCAGCGCTCGTCCAGCACCGCCGCGATGTTCCGTCCCACGCCCGGCAGGGCCTCCGTGCCCAGCGCCTCGCACCGCGCCTGTTCCAGCGCCTCGTAAATCTGCTGCGCCAGGCCCGATGCCGGCCTGTGGGCGCGGAAAAGCTTCGCGTCATGAAAACGAAGACGCAGGCCGGCGGCGTCGGCCGCGCCGCGGATCAGGGCGCGGTCGGCTTCCGGCAGGCCGCGCGCGGGATGCGGCAGGCGGATGCGCTTTTGCGCAAGGCCGGGAGTGTCGGCCGAGAACACCACTTCGGCTTCATCGTCCCCCGCCAGCGTCCGCGCGGTGGCGGTGGTGGCGCGCTTGAAAAGTTCGGCCGCGTCAGGAGATTCGGTCATGAGTTCTATCTTCTGACCTCTGACTTCTGATCTCTGACATCTGATTTCTGATCCCTGACCCCTGAATCATTTCATCACCGGCGGGGAGATATCGCAGGTGAATTCGTAGGGCGCGGCGCGCATGCCCAGAACCTTCACGCGGAACAGGCCCACCTCTTCGGGCAGGTTGAAATGCTCCTCGACCTTCACGCGGTTGTTGCCGGGCTTTTGCCGGTATTGCGGCGTGACCGGCTGGCCGACGCTCAGGATCGCATGGGCCTGCGGCGCCTGCACGCCGGTCATGCCAAAGCTGGCCCGGAAGCCGGGAGAGGGCGTGTGCAACACGCCCTTGAGGGCCAGATGCCTTTCGCCGGTGGTCTGGTGCTCATAGCCGATGATGAAGAAGGCGGGATCGGTGCAACCATAAGTCTGCACCGCCTCCGCGTCATAGCCGAACAGGTCGCCCACGCCTTTTTCGGTGTCGCGCCAGGCGCGGCCCGTCTTGCGCGTGGTCCAGTCCCAGCCGCGCTCGATGCTGCCGCGCAGATCGACGGGATGGACGGGCGCGGCCCGCGAAGGCGGCTCGGCTCCGGCAAGAAACGGCACAAGGACAAGAACGGGCATCATGGCGCGCCTCCGGCATTAAGTAAAACAACAAACGGCGTCATCCTGAAAAAGCGAGCGGAACGAGCTTTATTCAGGACCTCTTTCCCATAAGGGCACGAGATTCCAGATCATGGCTCGCTCACGCTCGCCATGTCTGGAATGACGGCTTTGGGGAAGTGAAGAGTGAAAAGTGAAAAAACCTAACAGCCTCCCCCCAAGCCGTCATTCCGGAAAGGGCGAGCGACCGCGAGCCCTTATCCGGAATCTTGCGCCATCCATGGGGAAGAGATCCTGGATAAACGCGCGTTGCGCGTTTTCCAGGATGACGCGGTTTTTTCTTTTCACTCTTCACTTTTCACTTCCCCAAAACCGTCATCCTGAAAAAGCGAGTGGCGCGAGCTTTATTCAGGATCTCTCTCCTGTTAAAGAGGTCCTGGATAAACGCGCGTTGCGCGTTTTCCAGGATGACGCCCATTGCTTTCACTCTTCACTTCTCACTCTTCACTTTTCACTTCCCCAAAACCGTCATCCTGAAAAAGCGAGCGGCGCGAGCTTTATTCAGGATCTCTCTCCTGTTAAAGAGATCCTGGATAAACGCGCGTTGCGCGTTTTCCAGGATGACGCGGTTTTTTTCTTTTCACCCTTCACTCTTCACCCTTCACTTCTCACTCTTCCCCCGCCATGTCCGCCGCGCCGCGTTCGGGCGCAAGCTCCTGCCCGAAGCAGCGCTGGTAATATTCGGCCAGGATCGCCCGCTCGGTCTCGTCGCATTTGTTGAGGAAGGTCAGGCGGAACGCGAAGGACAGGTCCTTGAAGATCAGGTTGTTCTGCGCCCAGCTCATCACGGTGCGCGGCGACATGACGGTGGACAGATCGCCCTGCACGAAGCCGGTGCGCGTCAGATTCGCCATCTGCACCATGGCGGACACCGTCTTGCGCCCGGCGTCATTGTCGTATTCCGGGCATTTGGCGAGGCTGATCGCCACCTCCTGCGCGGGCGGCAGGTAGTTGAGCGTGGCGACGATGTTCCAGCGGTCCATCTGGCCCTGGTTGATGGGCTGCGTGCCGTGATAAAGGCCCGACGTGTCGCCAAGCCCCACGGTGTTGGAGGTGGCGAACAGCCGGAAGGCCGGATGCGGCTTCAAGACCCGGTTCTGGTCCAGAAGCGTGAGCTTGCCTTCGGCTTCCAGCACGCGCTGGATCACGAACATCACATCGGGCCGCCCGGCGTCGTATTCATCGAACACCAGCGCGCAGGCGTGCTGCAAGGCCCAGGGCAGCAGCCCTTCGCGGAACTCGGTCACCTGCATGCCGTCGCGCAACACGATGGCGTCGCGCCCCACGAGGTCGATGCGGCTGATATGGCTGTCCAGGTTGATGCGGATGCAGGGCCAGTTGAGCCGGGCCGCCACCTGCTCGATATGCGTGGACTTGCCGGTGCCGTGATAGCCCTGCACCATCACCCGGCGGTTATGGGCGAAGCCCGCCAGGATGGCGAGCGTGGTGGGCGGATCGAAACGGTAGTTTTCGTCCAGGTCGGGCACGTGCTCGGACGCGGCGGAGAAGGCCGGCACCGCCAGGTCGCTGTCGAGGCCGAAGCTTTGCCGCACCGAAAGGCGGATATCGGGGAGGCTTTTTTCGTAATCGCTTGGCGCGGCGGCGAGCATTGCAAGGTCCTTAGCTTAAAAAAACCAGACCGGCTTATTGAAAGGGATGGTTCCGCGTTTGGCAACTACAGAATTCCCCGGAATCCCCTTCCCTCTGGCCCGCCTGCGCCAAGGCTCCGGCGGGTCAAAGGGAGAGGGGTGCGAATTTATATTCCCCTCCCTCTGGGAGGGGATAGGGGAGGGTTCATGAGGGCGTATTATTCGAAACGTTTTTTCTTATGGATAAGGTCTTCCCTCCCCAAACCCCTCTCCGCCTCCGCTCCGCGAGCTACGGCGGACGAGCTTTCTTCAAGAACCTCGCCGTAGCTTTAGCGAAGGCGGGCCAGAGGGAGGGGATTTTGTTTTGCCGTGCTCCGCCTGGGCATTCATGCCTGAAGGGATTGCCGAAAGGAATTGTGGCGCTTTTTCAAACAGGCTTTCAAATCACCGCCGCTCCGCATAAAGGGCCTTCAGAAAGGTGAACGCGGCGTTGAGGCGGAGCATGGCCTCGCCATCCACGGCGCGGGCGGCGGGCCCATGGCCGTTTTCCTTCACATCGGGATGATGGCGCTTGACCAGTTCGCGGTAACGGCGCTTGACCGCCGGAAATTCCACCGGCGGCTCAAGGCCAAGCTCGGCCAGCGCCGCGCGGGCCGTGGCATGGTTTTTCCGGGCGCTTGCGGAATCTTCTTCCCGCGCGCCGGTCTTTTCCCGGCCGTTGCCGTTGACGGCCGAATACCTCTTCCGCCGGCGCGGACCCCAATGGCCGAAAGGCCAGGAAGGACGGTTCCACACCGTATCATGGCGGATGGCCTGCTCCATCCCGGCCGCGTCCAGCCCTTCGTAATAATTCCACGCGGCGTTGAATTCCTTCACATGCTCCAGGCAGAACCAGCGATGCGCGGCCTCTTTTTCCTCGATGATGCTCTGCGGCGCGCCTTGCCGTTCCTCGCGGAAATGGCGGCGCGGGGCCTTGTAGTCGCCCGGTTTCGAACAGCCGGGATACTCGCAGACGCGCACCGGCGCGGGCCGTGTTTCCGGCATGAGGCGCTGGAAAAAATGGCGCGGGATATCGGCGGGCGCGGGGTTAAGGCGGCGGATCCGGGGCATCCGGGCAGAATAGCATAAAATGGACCGTGAATGGGAAAAAAAGGGTATCCCGCGCAGGACAAGCGCGTCATCTTGAAAAAGCCAGTGGAGCGGGCTTTATTCAGGATATCCCTCCCGTTAAAGAGATGATGAACATGTACGCCGCGCGCATCCGCGCCAAGATCGAAAAGGCTTTCGCGCCCTGCCGGGTTACGCTGATTGACCGCAGCGCGCGGCACGCCGCGCATGCGGGCGTGGACGCAAAAGGCGAGACGCATTTTTATCTGGAAGTGGTCTCGCCCGCGTTCACGGGCAAAAACCGGCTGGAGCGCCAGCGGCTGGTTTACGGCCTTCTGCGCGCGGAGATGAACGAGCGGGTGCATGCCCTTTCCCTGCGCCTGAAGGCTCCCGGTGAAACCTGATTCGCCTTATACGCGAGTATTCCTGATTAACGTATTTTTTTGTTCCTGTATAAAAACGTTCTGCGCTTTTTATGGCAAAATCATAAACAACTGACATATAATGATATATCGAAAAAATCTCTCTAGTTACAGTTGTATTGTTTATTTGTTTGCTTTTATTAGTTGTTTCACGTACACGGATAAATTGTCCTGCCTGTTCAGACTACAAGCGGATGGCCGGGAAGAATCTCCTTCTGTTCTTTTCCCGGTCTTTGGTCCCTCCCTCCCCCGTCTTCCCGCCGGAGCGTTCCCATGTCCCCGACCCATCCTGCCGCCGCGCAAAGGGCGCCGTCCAGCACCCAGCCCTCCACCCTTATCAGCCGCAACATCACCGTCGCCGGGCACCGCACCTCCATGCGGCTTGAGCCGGCGATGTGGGACGCGCTGATCGAAATCTGCCGCCGGGAAAAGCTGTCCATCCACCAGCTTTGCGACATCGTCGCCGGGCGCAAGCCGGCGGAAACATCCTTCACCGCGGCGATGCGCGTTTTCGCCATGAGCTATTTCCGCGCCGCGTCCACCGAGGACGGCCACAGCAAGGCGGGACATGGCAGCGCCTTTCTTTTTTCCGCGCGGAAGGATTTCGCGGGACTCACGCCGCACAACGACCGTGCGCATGAAAGACCCGTTCCCGCATCCGGCGTGTCCAACGGCGAGCCGTCCTTGCCGCCGCAGGCCATCGAGGCGCGGCGGTACTGATTGCGGCGCCCGGTTTTCAGTGTATGAATGACGTCATCCTGAAAACCGCGAGGGCTGAAAGCCCGAAGCGGTTATTCAGGATCTTTCTCCGGTTAAAGAGATCCTGAATAAAGCTCGCTTCGCTC
>JANQEX010000062.1 GCA_028278105.1 Alphaproteobacteria bacterium
GCAGTTGATCGTTTCAAGCTGTGCGGGCGTCAGCCGGTCTTTTTGGCCGGGCGTCAACACGCCAAGGCGCACGAGCACGTCGACGGGCTCAATCAGGGAGTCCGCATGAAAATCCAGAAAGGAACTTTTGGAAACGGGCGCGGAGGCCATGTTGAAAATCCTCTTGTATGCAATAGATGCCTGACTGTAATTCCGAAGCCTGAAAGCAAAAAGCAGAAAATGGAGCACAGGTTATCAAGGTTCGAAGGGACGGAGGGTCGAAGGGTCGAAGTGACATGACCTGTCATGCGAGTGGCTGGAGGGAGCGAAGCAATTCTAAAAACATATGTCACTTTGAACCTTCGACCCTTCGACCCTCCGTCCCTCCGAACCTTTCTACTTCTTTACCGGCTGCGACAGGCGGCCCAGCACGTCTTCAAGCTGGTCCAGCGTGTCGTAATCAATCGAAAGGCTGCCGCCCTTGCCCTGCGGGGTGATCGTGACCTTCAGCCCAAGCCAGCCCGACATGTCGCGTTCCAGCTTCAGGACATCGGCGTCTTTTTTCGCGGAAGCCGCGCCGGAAGGAGCCGCGCCCTTGCGCGCGCCGCGGCCCGGTCTTGCGCTTTTTCTTTCCTGCGTCGCGCGGACAAGCTCCTCCGTCCCGCGCACCGAAAGCTCCCGCGCGATGACGTC
The DNA here is from genome assembly GCA_028278105.1 of Alphaproteobacteria bacterium. Lineage (GTDB taxonomy): Bacteria > Pseudomonadota > Alphaproteobacteria > UBA9219 > RGZA01 > JACQAB01. The sequence goes on from JANQEX010000062.1 coordinate 673, forward strand.
GCGCGCCAGGATTTCGGGCGTCTTGCTGCCCAGAAGCGCGCGGGCGTGGCCGGGCGTCAGCCGGCCGTCCTGCACCAGTTTTTTCAGCGCCTCGGGCATGGCGTTGAGGCGCAGCATGTTGGCGATATGCGCGCGGCTCTTGCCCAGAGCCTTGCCCACCGTCTCGGCGGTATGGCCCAGATCGGCGATCAGGCGCTGATAGGTTTCGGCCTCTTCCAGCGGGTTGAGGTTTTCGCGCTGGACATTTTCGATGAGGGCGCATTCCAGCGCCTCGCGGTCGGTGATGTCGCGCACGATGGCGGGAACATCGTGCAGCCCGGCCTTTTGCGCGGCGCGCCAGCGGCGCTCGCCCGCCACGATCTCGTAGGTGTTGGGGCGCTTGCCGTGCGGACGCACCAGAAGCGGCTGAAGCAGTCCCTTCTCCTTGATGGAGGCCGCAAGCTCGTCCAGCGCCGGCTTGTCGAAATGGCGGCGCGGCTGGCGCGGATTGGGCGTGATGTGGTCGATGGGCAGAAGGCGGCTTTTTTCGCCGGACATGCCGGTCGCGCCGGGAGCCGCGGCGTCGCCGAACAGCGCCGACAATCCCTTGCCGAGCCGCGCGGCCTTCTGTTCCGGATAAACGGGAATGTTCGATCCCTGGATGGGCATGTTTTTTTCCTCATGAAAAGGTTCGGAGGGACGGAGGTTCGGGGGTGCGAAGGGTCGAAGTGACATATGTCCCTGAATTGCTCGCCTCCTCCGGCCGCTCGCATGACAGGCCATGTCACTTCGACCCTTCGCACCTCCGAACCTTCGAACCTCATCAAGCCGCTTTCCGTCCCCGGCCGTCGCCGTTGCGGTCCAGCACCTCGCGGGCGAGATGCAGGTAAGCCTGCGCGCCGGGGCATTTCAAATCATAGACCAGAACCGGCAGCCCGTGGCTCGGCGCCTCGCTCACGCGCACGTTGCGCGGGATCATGGTCTCGAACACCTTGTCGCCGAAGAAGCCGCGCACATCCGCGGCCACGCTTTCGGACAGCGAATTGCGCCGGTCGAACATGGTCAGCACCACGCCGCCGATTTCCAGTTTGGGATTCAGGCTGTCGCGCACCATGTCAATCGTGTGCAAAAGCTGCGAGACGCCCTCCAGCGCGTAGAATTCGCATTGCAGGGGAACCAGGGCGTCGTCCGCCGCCACCAGCGCGTTGATCGTCAGCATGTTGAGCGAGGGCGGGCAATCAATCAGAACGTAGTCGTAAACGCCATGGCATTCCCTGAGGCCGTCACGAAGGCGGAACTCCCTTTTCGCGGCGGAGACAAGCTCGATCTCGGCGCCCGCGAGCGGCGTGGACGAGGTGATGAGCGACAGGTTGGGGATCACGGTGGCCTGCACCGCCTCGCTCACGCGCGATTCACCGGACAGCAGGTCATAGGTGCCGATGCCGCGCTGGTTGCGCGCGACGCCGAACCCGGTGGAGGCGTTGCCCTGCGGATCGGCATCCACCACCAGAATCTTTTTGCCGACGGCGGAAAGCGCGGTGGCGAGGTTGACGGTGGTCGTTGTTTTTCCCACGCCGCCTTTCTGGTTGGTGACGGCGATGATGCGGCAGGCGGATGATCTTGTGTTGCGCGCGGTCACTGTTGTTCCTGTCAGTCACAACCCCAAAGCTCATTCCGGCGAACGCCGGAATCCAGCAACCGGCTTTGCCGGTTGCATGTTGCCTTTGGCAACATGCTGTATTCCAGTTTCTGCTTGGATGAGAATTTCATTTAAGCAAAATAATTCCATAAACAGACGTTTTGACCGAATTACCGCAGCGGCTCAACGCCGGCCAGACGAAGAATGACCGCCTCGCGGTCGGTGACGCTGGCGATGCGCCGCATGTTGGGCATGGCCCAGTCTTTTTGCGCTTCCCTTATTTCGGCGTCAACATTTTTACCCTTCATGAAAAGATAAATTGTGGATGCCTTGCGCAGCTTTTTCGAGGCAAGAAGAAGATCGGAAAGCCCCGCCGCCGCGCGTGACGTTACGATATCGAAAGACCCCCCGGCATATTCCTCGGAGGTGATGTTGAGGATTTCCACATCCGTCCCGGTTTCCTCGGCCACAAGCTGCAGGAACCGGGCCTTGCGGGTATTACGCTCAAACAGGGTGACGCCCGGCGCGCCAAGCATGGCCAGCACCATGCCGGGAAACCCGGCGCCGCTGCCGATATCCGCGATCCGCGCCGGGGTTTTGGGCAGAAGCGGGGAAAGCTGGGCGCAATCCATGAAATGCCGGCGCCAGAGCGGCGCGAGGGTCGAATCGCCCACGAGCCCGGCGCGCTCGTTCCATTCCGCGGTCAGGCGGGCATAGGCGGTGAATTTTTCAAGCCGGGCGTCGCTGACGCCTGTTTCGCGCTGAAATTCAGGCGGTCCGAAAGGTTCGTTGGCGGGGGGGCTCACGGGCAGGCCTGATTTATGGAGACCACATTTTCTGGCTGATTTGCCCGTTGAGGTCAAGCCAGGGTATTGGGGCGTTAGGTTCAATGGACAATTACCAACACGAACATTCCCGCGAAAGCGGGAATCCCATTTATTTTCAGGAGCAAACTGAATTCCGGGTCGCGGTTGCTACGCAACCTTGCCCGGAATGTTCATCTCGTCTTTTCAATGACTTGAGTTTAATTGTCCATTGAACCTAGAGTATTCGGGTGTTGGGGCGCTGGAAGCGGATCAAACCCTCTCCCCGGCAGGAAAGAACAACCAATAGTTGAAAATAGTCGATGCTTGTTCAGCCATCAAGAGTGTTTCACGTGAAACAGTTACCCAAGTCATTGATTTTTATACTATTGCAGCATTATGCATTTTCAATCCTGAAGCGGTCATTCTAAAAAGGCCAGGCGGGTGATCGCCCTTGTCCCGAATCTCAGGCCATAATCAGGGAAGAGATCCTGGATAACCGCCTGCGGCGGTTTCCAGGAAGACGCTTATTGCTTTCACTCTTCATTTTTCACTTCCCCAAGGCCGTCATCCTGAAAAAGCGAGCGGCGCGAGCTTTATTCAGGATCTCTTTAACCGGAGAAAGATCCTGAATAACCGCTTCGGGCTTTTCAGCTCTCGCGGTTTTCAGGATGACGCGGTTTTTCTTTTCACTCTTTACTCTTCACTTTATCACTTTCCGCTTATCAGTCCGTGCGCGTTTCCACCAGCATCCAGTTGGGATCGGCCGCGCCAAGCTCGCGGCGGAAGACCCAGATATCGGTCACCCGCTCCGGCTTGGCCGGAGGCTTGCCGCCGACGGGCGCGGACACGACATTGACGGGAAGCGTTTCCTTGACCTGGTCGCTGGCAAATTCCACCGTCACGAATCCGAAACGGCCTTCCACGCGGGTGGCGGTGATTTGCGCGTCGATCACTTTCAGGAGGCGAAGGTCCAGCTTCTCGCCCGCGCTCTTGCGGGCCGCGATGCCGGATGAAAACGCATCAAACAGCGCGGGGCTGAGAAGGGGGCGCAGCGCCGCGCGCTCGCCCGCGGCATAGGCCTGCACGATCATCTCGAACGCCACGCGCGCGCCTTTCAAAAAAGACTTCTCGTCGAAAGACGGCTCGGCCTTGCGCAAGGCGTGCAGCCCGCCGGCAAGAGAAGCGGGCGCGGGTTCGTCGAACGCCGATAGCGGGCTTGGCGCGGGTTCCGGCGTCTGCGGGGTGAAGGGCAGGGCCAGCATGTCTTTTTCCTCGCCGGACTTTTCCCGCGGCGGCGCGTCGCCTTCGCCCCGCTGGCCCAGCGCCGAGAAAAGCCGCCAGCCCAAAAACAGGGCGATCAGCGCATAGATGATGATGTCGGCATTCATCCCCTTACCATAGGGCGCGCCGCGCCGGCGCACAAGGGCGGGATTCGGCGGCCTTGCGGCAAAACCGCCGTATTTTCTGATCTCTGATTTCCGGCCTCTGACCCCTGAACCGGAGCGGGCGAAGGGAATCGAACTGAAGGGCTTTCGTTAGCGAGGCGAAGCCGAGCTTACGAAAACCTTCACCCCCGCGAAAGCGGGGGCCCCGCATGAAACCGAAGGCTTCGTGCAACCGGCTTCGCCGATTTGCTTTCTCAGGAATGCGCCGTTCATACGAAGCCAGAATCAGGCTTCTTTCTGATCTCTGATTTCCGGCCTCTGACCCCTGAATCGGAGCGGGTGAAGGGAATTGAAGGGCTTTTCTTGGCGAGCGAAGCGAGCTTAGAAAAACCTTCATCCCCGCGTAAGCGGGGACCCAGTTTATTATTGAATCGGAGCGGGTGAAGGGAATCGAACCCTCGCTCTCAGCTTGGGAAGCTGATGTTCTGCCATTGAACTACACCCGCGGCCCGTTTCCCAGGCCGCGGGAGGTTACCACGCGCTCCCGCGCTTGCAAAGCGGCCTGCCAAAAGTCTTTTGAGAATGGGGCGTCCGATCCCTTGCGGGACTATGGGGCGGTAATCGACCTGACCTGCCAGGTCGCCGCCATCATGGGGAAGAGATCCTGGATAACCGCCTGCGGCGGTTTCCAGGATGACATTCAGGAATCAGAGGTCAGAAATCAGAGATCAGTTTTCCAGGATGACGCCGTTTCTTTAACTTTTCACTCTTCACCCTTCACTTTTCATTCCCCCGAAGCGTATCAAAACCGCTTTGGCGCGGGGCTGATGATGCGGGCCCGGCCGCGGGATATCTCCATCACCGCCAGCGCGCGCTCGGCCACGCCGCGGGAGGTCAGGCGGAACACGCCGTCCACCCCCGCGAAGCCGTCGGGGCGGGTGAGGGCGGCTTCGGTGTAGGGCGGGGCCACGCCCTTGCCCGCCAGCGCCGCGGCCAGGGAGACCGCGTCATACACGAGGCTGGCAAGGCGCGGCGGTCTTGCCCCGAAATTCTTCGCATAGCGCCGCGCGAACCCGGCGCGCGGCGCCGGATCCGGCGCGGCGTACCAGCCGCCCCAGAGATTGCGGTCGGCGGCGACGTCCTTATCGTCCCAAAGGCCGGTGCCGATGAGCTGCATCCGGCCCGCCGCCATGCCGTGCCGCGCGAGGCGCGCCGCGATCTTGCGCAGGAGCGCGCCGCCTTCCGGCAGGAACAGCGCCTGCGCGCCGCGCCGGTTTCCGGCGATGCTGGCCACCGCCGCTGCGATGGCCGCGTCGCTGTCCCGGTAGCGGGCGAGAGCCACCACGTTCATGCCCGCGTCCGACTGCTTCAGCGCCGCCAAAGCCAGATCGCCGTAAAGCGTGGACGGCGCCAGCACGGCGATATTCCTGATGCCGCGCGCCGCGGCATGGGACGCCACGCGCCGCACCTGCTCCACCGGCGAGAAGCCCATGAGCCAGGCGCCGCCACCCGCGACCGTGGCGTCATTGGAAAGGGCCAGCACCGGCGCCCCCGCAGCCGCCGCCAGCGGCTTCACCGCCGCGACCGAGCCGGAGTAAAGCGGACCGACAATGATCTGCGCTCCGCGCGCCAGCACATCGCGGGCGGCGTCCCGCGCAACGGAAGGAGTGGCGCGGCTGTCGCGCGGCATCAGCTCGAACGCGCCATGGCCGATATCCATCACCGCCAGTTCCGCGGCATGCTGGAGGCTTTTGCCGAATGCCGCGTCCGTGCCGGAAAGTGGCAGGATCAGCGCCACCTTGACCGCCGCCGTGGGCGGCGGCGGGAGCGTGACCGGAACGGGCGGGGCCGCCGCCTGCGCCGGAGGCGCGGCGGGAGGAGCGGATTCGCCAAACAGCCCGTCCATGCCGGCGCCGGCGCAGGCCGAAAGCAGCAAGAGACTCAAGGCTACAAGAATGTTCCGCATTCACCGCGCTCCGTGTTAGACATGAATTGTTTAACCATGCCTTTGCGGTCCTCGCAACAGGATGCCTGCTCGACCATCATGAACATTCCGGGCAAGCGCCCGAAGGGCGCCCCGGCCCGGAATCCCATTTGGTTTCAAAAATAACAAATGGGATTCCCGCATGCGCGGGAATGTGCGTATGATTTATCATTACCGGATGATGCCGCATGCCGAAGAAACGCAAAGACTCTAGCGTCCCGCGCGCCGTCCCGCAACGGCGGAAGACCGGGAAAAGCGCGCTCCCGGCCGCCGGAGAAACCGGAGCCAGGCTGCCGCCCGGCCTTTACCTGGTGGCCACGCCCATCGGCCACGCGCAGGATATAACCTTGCGCGCGCTGGAGACGCTGCGGGACGCGGATGTCCTGTTCTGCGAAGACACGCGCCGGACGCAAAAGCTTCTGGCCCTGCATGGCATCAAGGGAAAGAAACGCATTGCCGCCCATGCGCATAACGAAAAGGCGGCGGCGGAAGTCCTCGCGGCGCGCATCAAGAAGGGGCAGGCGGTGGCCTATGTCAGCGACGCAGGCCTGCCGCTGATCTCCGATCCGGGACAGGCGATGGTGGCGCGGCTGGCGCAGGAGGGGCTCCCCGTGACCAGCCTGCCGGGCGCCAACGCGGCGCTGACGGCGCTGCAACTGGCGGCGCTGCCGCCTTTGCCTTTCTACTTCGTGGGCTTTCTGCCGCCCAAAAGCGGCGCGCGGCGGCGCGCGCTGGAAAGGCTGAAAAACCTTGAGGCCACCTTGCTGTTTTTCGAGGCGCCGCACCGGATCCGGGACGCGCTGGAAGACATGCGCGCCACGCTGGGCAACCGGCAGGCTTGCGTTGCGCGCGAACTCACCAAGCGGCACGAGGAGGTGCGGCGCGGCGGCCTGGCCGAACTCGCCGGAAGCCTTGGCGAAAAGACGCCGCGCGGCGAGATGGTGGTGGTGGTCGCCCCGCCCGCTGGCGGAAACGAGGACGAAACCGACCGGGCCGAAATCGACCGCCTGTTGCTGGACGCGCGCAAGAATCTTTCGGCCCGCGACGCCGCCGCGATCATGTCGGGCAAGACCGGCCTGCCCAAACGCGAGCTTTACCAGCGTCTGTTGCATCTGCGCGCGCCGGGGAAAAAATGAGCGCCGTGCCGCACCACCGGGTCTCCTTCTCCCGCATCACGCGCGGGCTGAGGGCCGCGCGCAAGGGCAAGACACGGGAAGGCTGGGCCGCCTTTCTCCTGTTTCTGAAAGGCTACCGCATCCTGGGGCGGCGGCGGCGCACGCCTTTCGGCGAAGTGGATATTCTGGCGCAAAAAGGCCGGACCCTGGTGGCGGTGGAAGTCAAGGCGCGGGGCGGGGAGGCGGCGGCGAAGGCCGCGCTTTCCATCACCCAGCAACGGCGTCTGCGGGCGGCCCTTTCCCATCTCGCGGCGCGTTATCCGCTTTGCCGGCACCTGCGCTGCGACGTGGTCCTGTTCACGCCCTGGCCACGCCATATCCGCAACGCGTTTGGGGAGTAGAAAAGAGAAGCGCAAGGCGTGAGAAGTGAAGGGTGAAAAGTGAAAGACAAACCGCGTCATCCTGGAAAAAGTGAACGGCGCGGGCTTTATTCAGGATCTTTCCCCCCCAAAACCGTCATTCCGGGCATGGCGAGCGGAAGCGAGCCATGACCCGGAATCTTGTGCCCTTATGGGAAAGAGGTCCCGGATAACCGCCTGCGGCGGTTTCCGGGATGACGTGATTTTCTTACTCTTCACTCTTCACTTTTCACCCATCACTTTGCTCTTGCGCTGCAATTCCGTCTTCTGCCCTACTGACCCGCATGGCCGTCATCGCCCTTCAAGCCGACCCCATCGAAAAGCTGAACCGCGCCAGCGACTCCACCCTCGCGCTTGGCTTCGCCGCGCAGGAGCGGGGGCACCGTCTCTTGCACTACACCCCGGACCGGCTGGTCTGGAAAAACGACGGGCTTCATGCCGGGGCGTCTTCTCTCACGCTGCACGAAAACGGCGCGGCGGCGGACGTCGTGGGCCCGTTGGAAACGGTTGATCTTTCCCGCAGTGTCGACGTCATCCTTCTGCGGCAGGATCCGCCCTACGACATGACCTACCTGACCACCACCTGGCTTCTGGACCGGGTGAAGGACAGGGTGCGCGTTGTCAACGATCCCGCGGGCGTGCGCGACAGCCCGGAAAAGATGGGCGTCACCCGGTTCCCGCATCTGATGGCGCCCACGCGGATCACCGCCGACCGCGCCGCCATCGACGCTTTTTGCGCCGGGCACAAGCAGGTTGTCGTCAAGCGGCTTTACGGCAATGCCGGACGCGAGGTGTGGCGCTTTGCCGGGGGCGAGGGGGCGCTGGCGGCGTTTCTGGATGATTATTTCGCAAAAACCGCCGAGCCGCTTCTGCTCCAGCCCTATTTGCCCGAAGTGCAAAAGGGCGACAAGCGCGTGATCCTGTTTGGCGGCGAGGTGGCGGGAGCGGTCAACCGCCTTCCGGCGAAGGGCAGTTTCCTGGCCAATTTCGCGCAGGGCGGCACGGGCGCGGCCTGCGACCTGACCGCGCGCGACCTTGAAATCTGCGAAGCCGTCGGGCCGGTTGCGCGCGAGCTTGGGCTTTACTTCGTGGGGCTGGATATCATTGGCGACTATTTATCCGAAATCAACGGCGTCAGCCCCACCGGCATCGTCAGCATCAACACGCTCTACGGGCTTACGGGTGACGCGCGGCTGGAGCATCGTTTCTGGCAAGGGTTGGGACTATAGGCGGTACGTGGACGGGCCGGCCCAGGGCAACCGAAATTGACGGTGGATACAGGGCGCGCGGCGCGAGAGGGCGAAGCGTATAAACAATCGTTGCCGCCGACGCGCCGAAGACAGCAACCGCCGCAGTTGCAACCGCGACGTTTTTAATGAACCGAGTTACTTTAACAGGTTTTGCGACAACCATATCATGCCCCGAAATATGTTCCCTTGCGCGATCCTGTTACGAATAGCTTTTTATGAGGGAAAGTAAAGCGTTTCCTCAAGCCGTCATTCCGGAAAGGGCAAGCGGCAGGAGTTCTTGTCCGGAATCTTGTGCCATTATGGGAAAAAGGTCCCGGATAACCGCCCGCGGCGGTTTCCGGGATGACGTTCAGTAATCAGAAATCAGAGGTCAGAAATCAGTGCCCCATGAGGCGTCATCCTGAAAAAGCGAGCGGCGCGAGCTTTATTCAGGATCTCT
>JANQEX010000030.1 GCA_028278105.1 Alphaproteobacteria bacterium
TCCATCAGGCGCGCGAGCTGGGCGCGGCTTTCGATGGGCGTGAAGTCTTCGGCGGCGGCAGCGGGCATGCGGAAGGAGTGATGCAATGATAAAGTGAAAAGTGAAGCGTGAAGAGTGAACAAGGAACCGGCTTGTCTTGAGATTCTATTCTGATTTCTGGTTTCCGGCTTCCGGTTTCCGGTTCCAGTCGCCCCAGGCGGCCTGCGCCAGGGCCAGGGCCGCGATGGATGCCGTGTCGGCGCGCAGAAGGCGGGGACCAAGGCGCACCGGATGGATATAGGGCCTTGCCCGCAATTCGCCAAATTCTTCTTCCGTGAAGCCTCCTTCCGGTCCCGTCATGACTGCCAGGCTGCCGGTTTTCAGGCTTTTGACCGCTTCCAGGAAAGGCCTGGCCTCGCCCGCCTCGGCGCAGAGCAGAAGGGGCCGGGCGGCGTCCCAGCCATCCAGGAGACGAAGAAGCGGCTGGGCCTGCGCGACGTCCGGCACGGTAAGACGGCCGCATTGCTCGGAAGCCTCAATGGCAATCGCGCGATAGCGGTCAACCGGAACGCGGGGAATGACCGTGCGTTGCGTGGTAACGGGAAGCAGACGGGACACGCCAAGCTCGCTCGCTTTTTCGACGGCCAGATCGCCATGCCCCCGCTTGATGGGGGCGAAGGCCAGCCACAGATCGGGGCCGGAGGCCTGGGGCCGTGTCTGCTCGCGCACCTGCAAAAAAGAGGCCCCTTTTTCAAGCCGCTGCACCACCGCGTGCCATTCCCCGTCGCGGCCGTTGAAAAGCAAAAGAGGTTCCCCCGCCGCGAGGCGCATGACATGGGCCAGATAATGATGGCGCGCGTCGCCCAGCGCTATCGTGGCGCCGGCATCGAGGCTGTCTTCGACAAAAAGGCGGAGCATGAAGGAGGGTCGATCAAAAGGGTCGATAGGGTCAAAAGGGTCGAAGGTAAAAAGCAAGTTTTGCAATTTTGGTTAAGAGTTACAACGCCTCACGTTTTGACCCCTTGTTCCGACCCTCTTTTCGACCCTCTTGCCCCTTCATTTACATGCTTGACGCCCACAAGCCGAATCCCTAGTATCCGCCCGCTTTTGAGGTTTCCTTAAGGGCTCTGAACGCGGGTCAGGATGTGCTGATCCAAATCCGCAGGGCATGATTTTCGAGAGAAGGCGCGGGAGCCGTTGCGGTCTTCCGTTTCTCTCCACCAAGTCCGGAACAGCCACGCGCTTCCGGCGTTTTTGTTTTGTGGATTGCGCGAATGACCGCGCGAATTTTTTTGAAGGTTGGGTAACGAAGAAATGCCGACGATCAACCAGCTCATCCGCAAGAAGCGGACCGCGCCCGGCGCGCGCGACAAGGTGCCGGCGCTGAAGCGGTGCCCGCAAAAGCGCGGCGTGTGCACGCGCGTCTACACCACCACGCCCAAGAAGCCGAACTCGGCCCTGCGCAAGGTGGCCCGCGTGCGCCTGACCAACGGCTTCGAGGTTATCAGCTACATTCCGGGCGAAAAGCACAACCTTCAGGAGCACTCCGTGGTGATGATCCGCGGCGGCCGCGTGAAGGACCTTCCCGGCGTGCGCTATCACATCATCCGCGGCACGCTGGATACGCAGGGCGTCACGGCCCGCCGCCAGCGCCGCAGCAAATACGGCGCGAAACGGCCGAAATGAGGGCTTTTCCTGCCGAGCGGAGCGAAGCTGGAAAAACCCCGTCCCGGCGAAAGCCGGGATCCAGAAAAGAAGAGAACGGGAAACAGGTTACGAAAAGCCAATTACGAGATTAAACACGAACGAGATTGAACGCGAGATTGTCAGGAAAATCCCATGTCACGCCGTCACAGAGCCGAGAAACGCGAAATCCTGCCCGATCCCAAATTCGGCGATCTGGTGCTGGGCAAGTTCATGAACGTCCTGATGTTTCAGGGCAAGAAATCGGTGGCCGAGCGCATCGTCTATGGCGCGCTCGACAAGATTACCAAGGTGCTCAAAGGCGCCGAAAACGCGCTGGAGCTTTTCCACAAGGCGCTCAACAATGTGCGCCCCTATCTGGAAGTGCGCTCGCGCCGGGTGGGCGGCGCCACCTATCAGGTGCCGGTCGACGTGCGCCCGGAGCGCGGCGTGGCGCTGGCCATGCGCTGGCTCATCAAGGCGGCCCGCGCGCGCGGCGAGAAGACCATGATCGATCGCCTGGCCGGCGAGATTCTGGACGCCCTCAACAACCGCGGCGGCGCCATCAAGAAGCGCGAGGACACCCACCGCATGGCCGAGGCCAACAAGGCCTTCGCCCATTACCGCTGGTGAGGAATTTTTCAGGAACGCATCATGCCCCGCCAATACCCCCTCGAAAAATACCGCAATTTCGGCATCATGGCCCATATCGACGCGGGCAAGACCACGACGACCGAGCGCGTCCTCTATTACACCGGCAAAAGCCACAAGATCGGCGAGGTGCATGAGGGCGCGGCCACCATGGACTGGATGGAGCAGGAGCAGGAGCGCGGCATCACCATCACCTCCGCCGCCACCACCTGTTTCTGGGAAGGCCACCGCCTGAACATCATCGACACGCCCGGCCACGTGGATTTCACCATCGAGGTGGAGCGCAGCCTGCGCGTGCTGGACGGCGCGGTCTGCGTGCTGGACAGCAACCAGGGCGTCGAGCCGCAGACCGAAACCGTCTGGCGCCAGGGCGACAAATACGAGGTGCCGCGCATCGTCTTCGCCAACAAGATGGACAAGATCGGCGCCGATTTCTTCCGCTGCGTCGATGACCTGGTCAAGCGCCTGGGCGCGCGGCCGCTGGTGACGCAGCTTCCCATCGGCGCGGAAAATGATTTCCGGGGCGTCGTCGATCTTCTGAAAATGAAGGCCTACATCTGGAGGGATGAAAAGCTGGGCGCCGAGTTCGAGGAAGCCGGCATCCCCGCCGATTTGCAGGACAGGGCCGCCGACTACCGCGTGAAGATGATCGAAATGGCGGTGGAAATGGACGACCGGGCCCTGGAAACCTATCTGGGCGGGCAGGAGCCGGACATCGCCACGCTGAAAGCCTGCATCCGCAAGGGCACCATTTCCCGCGCCTTCGTGCCGGTGCTGTGCGGCTCGGCCTTCAAGAACAAGGGCGTGCAGCCCATGCTGGACGCGGTGGTGGATTACCTGCCCTCGCCGCTCGACGTGCCGCCGGTGGCCGGCGAAAATCCCGACACGCGCGCGCCCGACACCCGCACATCCTCGGACGGCGAGCCGTTTTCGGGCCTCGCGTTCAAGATCATGACCGACCCTTTCGTCGGCTCGCTGACCTTCTTCCGCGTCTATTCGGGCAAGCTGGAATCCGGCTCCTACGTGGCCAACTCCACCAAGGACAGGCGCGAGCGCATCGGCCGCATGCTGCTGATGCACGCCAATTCGCGCGAGGAGGTCAAGGAAGCCTGGGCGGGCGATATCGTGGCCCTCACCTCGCTCAAGGAAACCACCACCGGCGACACGCTGTGCGCGGAGAACAAGCCCATTCTTCTGGAGAAGATGGAATTCCCCGATCCGGTGATCGAGGTGGCCATCGAGCCGAAAACCAAGGCCGATCAGGAAAAAATGGGCGTGGCGCTTCAGCGCCTCGCGCAGGAAGATCCCTCGTTCCGCGTCTCCACCGATCACGAGACGGGGCAGACCCGCCTGAAAGGCATGGGCGAGCTGCATCTGGATATCAAGGTCGACATCCTGCGCCGCACCTACAAGGTGGATGCCACGGTGGGCGCGCCGCAGGTGGCTTACCGCGAAACCATCACCCGGAAGGCCACCGTCGATTACGTGCACAAGAAACAGTCGGGCGGCGCGGGGCAGTTCGCGCGCGTCATTCTGGATTTCGAGCCGGTCGCGCCGGGCACGCCGTATGAGTTCGAAAACAAGGTCGTCGGCGGCGCGGTGCCCAAGGAATACATTCCCGGCGTGGAAAAGGGCCTGGCGGCCGCCAAGGAAACCGGCGTTCTGGCCGGATTCCCGGTGATCGATTTCAAGGTCAGCCTGGTGGACGGCGCCTATCACGACGTCGACTCCTCCGCGCTCGCCTTCGAAATCGCGTCCCGCGCCGCCTTCCGCGAAGGCATGCAAAAGGCGGGCGCCTGCCTGCTGGAACCGATCATGAAGGTCGAGGTGGTGACGCCCGAAGAATACATGGGCGACGTCATCGGCGACCTGAACAGCCGCCGCGGCCAGGTGCAGGACATGGGCAGCCGCGGCAACGCCCGCGTGGTCACCGCCATGGTGCCGCTGGCCTCGATGTTCGGCTATATCAACACGCTGCGCTCCATGTCGCAGGGCCGCGCCAGCTACACGATGGAGTTCCATCATTACGACAAGGTTCCGCAGAATGTCGCCGAGGAGGTTCGCACCAAGTTGGCAAGTTAGGGTACGAAGGTGCGAGGGTTCGTGGGTTCGCGGTTTGTTTGTCACCTCGCACCCTCGAACCCCCGGACCCGCGAACCCAGGGGTGAAAAACAGGGCTCAAAAGAGGAGTAACACATGAGCAAGGAAAAATTCGAACGCAACAAGCCGCACTGCAACATCGGCACCATCGGTCACGTCGACCATGGCAAGACGTCGCTCACGGCCGCCATCACCAAGGTGCTGGCCAAGGCCGGCGGGGCGAGCTTCACCGCCTACGACCAGATCGACAAGGCGCCGGAAGAGCGCGCGCGCGGCATCACCATCTCCACCGCCCATGTGGAGTACGAAACGCCCAAGCGCCACTACGCGCATGTCGACTGCCCCGGCCACGCCGACTATGTGAAGAACATGATCACGGGCGCCGCGCAGATGGACGGCGCCGTTCTGGTGGTCTCCGCCGCCGACGGCCCGATGCCGCAGACCCGCGAGCATATCGTGCTGGCCCGCCAGGTGGGCGTGCCCGCCATCGTCGTCTACATGAACAAGATGGACATGGCCGACAAGGACCTCGTCGAGCTGGTGGAAATGGAAATCCGCGACCTGCTGAAGGCCTATAAATTCCCCGGCGACGAGATTCCGATCATCAAGGGCTCGGCGTTGTGCGCCCTTGAGGACAAGGAGCCGGAACTGGGCGAGCAGTCCGTTCTCAAGCTGATGGAAGCCGTGGACAGCTACATTCCGCAGCCCAAGCGCGACGTCGAAAAGCCGTTCCTGATGCCGATTGAGGACGTGTTCTCGATCTCCGGCCGCGGCACGGTGGTCACGGGCCGCGTCGAGCGCGGCGTCATCACGGTGGGCGAGGAAGTCGAGATCGTCGGCATCAAGCCCACCACCAAGACCACGGTGACCGGCGTGGAGATGTTCCGCAAGCTGCTGGACCGCGGCGAGGCGGGCGACAACATCGGCGCCCTGCTGCGCGGCACCAAGCGCGAGGACGTGGAGCGCGGCCAGGTCCTGGCCAAGCCCGGCACCATCACGCCGCACACCAGGTTCAAGGCGGAAGTGTACGTGCTGACCAAGGAGGAAGGCGGCCGCCATACCCCGTTCTTCAACAATTACCGTCCGCAATTCTATTTCCGCACCACCGACGTCACCGGCGAGGTGGCGCTGCCCCAGGGCACGGAAATGGTGATGCCGGGCGACAACATCCAGATCGAGGTCAAGCTGATCGCGCCCATCGCCATGGATGAGGGCCTGCGCTTCGCCATCCGCGAGGGCGGCCGCACCGTGGGCGCGGGCGTGGTGGCCAAGATCATGGAGTAGATGACGTTTGGGTCCGGGCCGTCCGGTTTTTTCGCCGGACGTCCGGCCGGGTTCAGCAAAGAGGTTCAACGGCCTCATGACGGAGACGGGGGAATTTCCGCCACGTCCGTCAGGGCTGGAGGTTTTTGAATGGAACAAGGCGCTTTTGGCAGGTAAGAGGTCAGTTTGGATAAATCACCCCCGCCCCCGCTTTCGCGGGGACAAACTCCGGCGGGGGTCCCAGGTGTTTTCTATAAAACAAATGGGATGCCCGCCTTCGCGGGCATGAATATAAAGGCAAACGGACCCGCTACCTTTTGGCGCAACATCTTATCTCCTCCCAAAGGGAGGGGTGAGAAGATTGCGCCGCGTGAGGCGGCTTTTTCCAGGGTTGTTCAGGAAAGGCGAAGAGCCATGGATGCACAGGTTATCCGCATACGCCTCAAGGCGTTCGACCATCGCGTGCTCGACACGTCGGTGAGCGAGATCGTCAGCACCGCCAAGCGCACCGGCGCGTCGGTGCGCGGGCCGATCCCGCTGCCCACGCGCTTCGAGCGCTTCACGGTCAACCGCGGCCCGCATGTGGACAAGAAATCGCGCGAGCAGTTCGAAATCCGCACGCACAAGCGCCTTCTGGACATTCTGGAAGCCACGCCGCAGACGATTGACGCGCTGATGAAGCTCGACCTCGCAGCCGGCGTGGATGTGGAGATCAAGTTGCAGGGTTGAGTGGGAAGTGAAGAGTGAAAAGTGAAGGGTGAAGAGTGAAAAGGAGGGGTTGAGGATTGGAATGGAATGAAGATGAAGAACCGGCGCCGTCGCGGCGGCAAGCCCTTTTCACTCTTCACTTTTCACTCTTCACTCCGGTCACCCTTCACTCCGAAAGGAAACGAGATGCGTACCGGAGTATTGGCAGAAAAGGTCGGGATGACCAAAATTTTCGACGCCGAGGGGCGTCATGTGCCCGTGACCGTCCTGAAAATGGACGGCTGCGCGGTGGTCGCCGTCCGCAGCCCGGAAAAAAACGGCTATGCCGCCGTGCAGCTCGGCTATGGCGCGGTTAAGGCCAGGAATGTCGGCAAGGCGCTCCGGGGCCATTTCGCAAAGGCGGGCGTCGAGCCGCGCCGGAAGCTGGCCGAATTCCGCGTCTCGGAAGACGCGCTGCTGGAGGTGGGGGCCGAGCTTTCGCCGTCGCATTTCGTGCCGGGCCAGTTCGTGGACGTGACCGGCGCCACCATCGGCAAGGGCTTTGCCGGCGTCATCAAGCGCCATCATTTCGGCGGGCTTCCGGCCAGCCACGGCGTGTCGATCTCGCACCGCTCGCACGGCTCCACCGGCAACCGCCAGGATCCCGGCCGCGTCTTCAAGAACAAGAAAATGGCCGGGCATCTCGGCGATGCGCGCCGCACGATCCCCAATCTTTCCGTGGTGTCGGTGGATGCGGACAGCGGGCTTCTGTTCGTGCGCGGCGCGGTGCCCGGTTGCGAAGGATCGTTCGTGAGGGTGCGCGACGCGGCGAAGAAGGCCCTGCCCAAGGACGCGCCGTTTCCCGCCGGCCTGCGCGAGAAAAGTGAAAAAGCCGAAGTCTCTGCCGCGGCCGCGGCCGAAAGCGCGCCCGCGCTTGAAGCCGGAGCGCAAGGGGCCGGAACAGAAGGGGCCGGGGCGAAAAAGGAATAGGCCATGACCAGCATCAAAGCCAAAATCATCAATCTGGAGAACAGGCCGGTGGGCGAGTTGGATCTCGCGCCGGAGGTTTTCGGCGTGAAGGTCCGCGCGGATCTTCTGGCCCGCGCCATCCAGTGGCAGCGCGACAAGCGCCGCGCCGGCACGCACAAGGTCAAGCAGATCGGCGAGATAAGAGGCACCACCAGGAAGCCCTATAGCCAGAAAGGCACCGGCAACGCGCGCCAGGGCAGTTTGCGCTCGCCGCAGTTCCGCACGGGCGCGGTGATCTTCGGCCCCGTGGTGCGCAGCCATGCCACCCGCCTCAACAAGAAGGTGCGCGCGCAGGCCCTGTGCTGCGCCCTTTCCTCGAAGCGGGAGGAGGGCAAGCTGGTGGTGCTGGACGCCGCGAAGGCGGACGCCATCAAGACCAAGGCGGCGGCCGCGGCGCTGAACAGGATCGCGGGCCGGGCGTCGGTGCTGATTATCGACGGCGCCAATCCCGACGAAAACTTCGCCAAAAGCGTGCGCAACCTGCGCGCCGTGGACCTGTTGCCCGAACAGGGCGCCAATGTGTACGACATCATGCGCCGCGAGGTTCTGGTGCTGACCCGGAACGCGGTCGAGCAGCTTTCCGGGCGCCTGAAGGAGGCCGTCTGATGTTCAAGCCGAAGAAACCCGCCGCGAAGAAGGACGAAACCGCGCCCGCCGCGCCGAAGCCGCGCGACTACGCCGCCATCATCCGCCCGATGATCACCGAAAAGGCCACCGGCGTCTCCGCCCATGGCCAGGTGGTGTTCGAGGTGGCGCTTTCCGCCACCCGGCAGGATGTGAAGAACGCCATCCAGAGCCTGTTCAAGGTCAAGGTGGTGGGCGTCAACACCCTGCGCCGCAAGGGCAAGACCAAAAATTTCCGCGGACGGTCCGCGCGCCGCGCCGATATCAAGCTGGCCTATGTCACCCTGGCGGAAGGCCAGAACATCGACGTTTCGGCGGGCATCTAGGAGCAGAATCAGGGAACGGGAATCATGGCGCTCAAGACTTTCAAACCGGCAAGCCCCGGACTCCGCACGCTGGTGCTGGTCGATAAAAGCGAGCTTTGGAAAGGCCGTCCCGTGAAGGGATTGACCGAAGGCCTGCGCAAGGCCGGCGGCCGCAACAATACCGGCCGCATCACCGTGCGCCATGCCGGCGGCGGGCACAAGAGGCTTTACCGCAAGGTGGACTTCAAGCGCGGCATCCGCGACGCGGAGGGCACGGTCGTGCGCCTGGAATATGATCCCAACCGCACGGCGTTCATCGCGCTGGTCGATTACGGCGACGGCCGGATGAGCTATATCCTCGCCCCGCAGCGCCTGAAGGCGGGCGACACGGTGATGGCCGGCGCCCGGACCGACGTCAAGCCCGGCAACGCCATGCCGCTGAAGAACATGCCCATGGGCACCATCATCCACAATGTGGAGATGCGTCCCGGCAAGGGCGGGCAGCTTGTGCGTTCGGCCGGCGGCTATGCCCAGCTCGTGGCGCGCGACAGCGGCCGGGCGCAGATCAAGCTGGCCTCAGGCGAGGTCCGCCTGGTGCATGAGGACTGCATGGCCACCATCGGCGCGGTGTCGAATCCCGATCACGTCAACGTCGCGCTCGGCAAGGCCGGGCGCAAGCGCTGGATGGGCGTGCGCCCCACCGTGCGCGGCGTGGTGATGAACCCCATCGACCATCCGCATGGCGGCGGCGAAGGCCGCACCTCCGGCGGCCGCCACCCCGTGACCCCCTGGGGCAAGGGCACCAAGGGCACCAAGACCCGCAAGAACAAGCGCACCGACCGGATGATCCTCGTGCGGCGCAAGAAGAAGAAATCCCGGTAGAGGAGAAGGCTCTTATGGCACGCTCAGTCTGGAAAGGCCCGTTCGTGGACGGGTATTTGCTCAAGAAGGCCGACAAGGTTCGCGCCTCGGGCCGTCATGACATCATCAAGACATGGTCGCGGCGCTCCACGATCCTGCCGCAGTTCGTGGGCCTGACCTTTGCCGTCCATAACGGCCACAAGTTCCTCCCCGTGTCGGTGACCGAGAACATGATCGGCCACAAGTTCGGGGAGTTCGCCCCCACGCGCGTTTTCGTCGCGCATGGCGGCTCCGACAGGAAAACCGAGGAAAGGAAGTAGGCCCGCCATGGGAAAACAGGCCAATCCGCGCAAGGTGAAGGACAACGAGGCGCTGGCGATTGCCCGCACCCTGCGCACCAGCCCGCGCAAGCTTAATCTCGTGGCGCGGCTCATCCGCGGTTGCAAGGTGGGCGAGGCGCTGCGGCGGCTCAGCTTCGACAAGCACCGCATGGCGCTTGAGGTGAAGAAGGTTTTGCAATCGGCGGTGGCGAATGCCGAGAACAACCACCAGCTCGACGTCGACCGTCTGGTCGTGGCCGAGGCCTCGGTGGGCCGCGCCTTTGTCATGCGCCGCTACCATGCCCGCGCGCGCGGCCGCGGCGCGCCGGTGGAAAAGCCGTTTTCAAACCTGCGCATGGTGGTGCGCGAGGAGGACCGGAAACCGGAAGCCAGAAACCAGAAATCAGAAACCAGAAGTCGGAAGTCAGAAAAGAAGAAGAAAACGGAAAACCGGAAAAAGGACGTGTAACATGGGCCGGAAAGTCAACCCCCGCGAGCGAGCGGTTGCGCGCAGCGCAGAGCGAGCCGCAATTAAAACGAAAAGGAACTCCTGACATGGGGCAGAAAGTCAACCCCGTCGGCTTGCGCCTCGGCATCATCCGCACCTGGGATTCGCGCTGGTTCGCCGGCAAGGATTACGGCGCGCTTTTGCACGAGGATTTCAAGATCCGCGCCTACCTCACCGAGAAGCTGGAGCAGGCGGGCGTGTCCCGCGTGGTGATTGAGCGCCCGGCGAAAAAGGCGCGCATCACCATTCACTCGGCGCGTCCCGGCGTGGTCATCGGCAAGAAGGGCGCCGATATCGAAAAGCTGCGGTCCGACATCGGCGGGATGACGTCGTCCGAAGTCAACCTGAACATCGTCGAAATCCGCAAGCCGGAACTGGACGCCAGGCTGGTCGCCGAAAACATCGCCCAGCAGCTTGAGCGCCGCGTGGCCTTCCGCCGCGCGATGAAACGCGCCGTGCAGTCGGCGCTGCGCCTGGGCGCGCTTGGCATCCGCATCAATTGCGGCGGCCGTCTGGGCGGCGCCGAAATCGCCCGCATGGAATGGTACCGCGAAGGCCGCGTGCCCTTGCATACGCTGCGCGCCGACGTCGATTACGGCACCGCCACCGCCTTCACCACCTATGGCACCTGCGGCGTGAAAGTGTGGATCTTCAAGGGCGAGATTCTCGACCACGACCCCTACGCCATCGAAAAGCGCCAGGCCGAAGGCGCGCCGCAGCGGACGTGAGGAACTGAGGACGGAATGAGAACAAACAATCAAACGAAGGAAACGGGATGCCCGCCTGCGCGGGCATGAACAAGGCAAGAAAATGTTGCAGCCAAAGAAAACCAAATACCGCAAGGCGCATAAGGGCCGCATTCACGGCGCGGCCCGCAGCGGTTTCACGCTGGCGTTCGGCTCCTACGGGCTGAAATCGCTGGAGCCGGAGCGCGTCACCGCCCGCCAGATCGAGGCCGCGCGCCGCGCCATCGCCCGCCACATGAAGCGCCAGGGCCGCGTATGGATCCGCGTGTTTCCCGACGTGCCGGTGTCGACCAAGCCCGCCGAAGTCCGCATGGGGTCCGGCAAGGGCGCGCCCGAATACTGGGTGACGCGCGTGCATCCCGGCCGCATCCTGTTCGAGATCGACGGCGTGCCGGACGGAATCGCGCGCGAGGCGTTCGCGCTGGCGGCGGCCAAGCTGCCGGTGAAAACCCGCATCGTCACGCGGCAGGCGGCGTAAGGAGAAGGATCATGGCCCCCAAATCAACCCGCGCCAAAATCGGCGATCTTCGCGCCAGGTCCGACAGCGAGCTGAGGACCCGCCTGGCCGATCTGCGCCGGGAGCAGTTCAACCTTCGCATCCAGAAGGCCACGGGGCAGCTTGCCAACGTGGCGCGGGTGGCGCAGGTGAAGCGCGAAATCGCGCAGGTGCAGACCTTGCTGGCCGAAATGAAACGCAAGGCAAAAGCGGCTTGAGAGATTTAAAGGAGTCCAAACATGCCACGCAGGGTTTTACAGGGTGTCGTCGTCAGCGCCAAGGCGGCCAAGACCGTCACGGTTCTGGTGGAGCGGCGCGTGATGCACCCCGTTTACAAGAAATTCGTCAAGCGCTCGAAGAAATATCTGGCGCATGACGAAAACCGCCGCGCCAAGCCGGGCGATACGGTGGAGATCGTGGAATGCCGCCCGCTGTCCAGGCGCAAAAGCTGGATTCTGGTGGGCGACGCGCCGGCAAGGACGGAAGCGCAGGCGCGCGCGGCCAAAAAGACCGCCCGCAAGGCCGGTTAGGAGAAGGAATGGTGTGAGATGATACAGCAGGAAACCTGCCTTGAGGTTGCCGACAACAGCGGCGCGCGCAAGGTCCAGTGCATCAAGGTGCTGGGCGGCACGCGGCGCAAGTTCGCAACCGTGGGCGACATCATCGTGGTGTCGGTGAAAGACGCCATTCCGCGCGGCCGCGTGAAAAAGGGCGACGTGCACAAGGCGGTGATCGTGCGCACCCGCTTCGACGTGCGCCGCGAGGACGGCAGCGTCATCCGCTTCGACCGCAACGCGGCGGTGCTGATCAACAAGGACAAGGAGCCCATCGGCACCCGCATTTTCGGGCCGGTGGTGCGCGAGTTGCGCGCGCTGGGCTTCATGAAGATCATTTCTTTGGCGGGCGAGGTGCTGTGATGGCGGCGCGGATCAAGAAAAGCGACAAGGTCATTGTCCTGTCCGGCAAGGACAAGGGCAAGACCGGCGAGGTTTTGAAGGTGCTGCGCAAGCAGAATCGCGTGGTGGTGGCGGGCGTGAACATCGTGGCGCGCCATGCCAGGCCTTCCGCGCGCGACGCGGGCGGCATCCGCCGCGCCGAGGCGCCGGTTCATGTCTCGAACGTGGCGCATGTGGATCCCAGGGGCGGCAAGGCGGCGCGTGTCGGCGTGAAGGTTCTGAAGGGCGGCGAGAAATCGCTTGTCGCGCGGAAATCGGGCGAAGAAATCCGCCGCATATAGGAGCAGGTCATGGCAAGGTTGAAGACATATTACGAAGAGGTCATCCGGCCCAGGCTGATGGAGCGGTTTGCTTACCGCAACGTCATGGAAGTGCCGCGCCTGGAAAAGATCGTGCTCAACATGGGCGTGGGCGAGGCCGTCAACGACAACAAGAAAGTGCAGCAGGCGGCCGAGGAGCTGACGCTGATCGCCGGCCAGCGCGCCGTGGTCACCCGCGCCCGCAAGGCCATCGCCAGCTTCAAGATCCGCGCCCGCCTGCCGATCGGCTGCAAGGTGACGCTGCGCCGCGCGCGGATGTACGAGTTCCTGGACCGTCTGGTGAACATGGCGCTGCCCCGCGTGCGCGACTTCCGCGGCGTTTCCACGCGCAGCTTCGACGGCCACGGCAATTACGCCATGGGCCTGAAGGAGCAGATCGTGTTCCCCGAAATCAATTACGACAAGATCGGCGACATCCGCGGCCTCGACATCATCTTCGTCACCACGGCCCGGACCGACGACGAGGCCCGCGCCCTGCTGGAGGGCTTTTCCATGCCCTTCATGAAGTAACGGAGCAGACTTATGGCAAAAACAAGCAGCATCCAGCGTGACCTCAAGCGCCGCCGCATGGTGAAAAGCCATGCCGGCAAGCGCGCCCGGCTGAAGGCCATCGCCGCCAACCGCACCCTGCCGATCGAGGAGCGCTTTGCCGCCACGCTGAAGCTGGCGCAGATGCCGCGCAACTCCAGCCGGACCCGCATTCACAACCGTTGCGAACTCACCGGGCGTCCGCGCGGCTTTTACCGCAAGTTCCGGCTTTGCCGCATCAAGCTGCGCGATCTGGCCGCGATGGGCCGCATCCCCGGCTGCGTGAAGTCAAGCTGGTAGTTTGAAGGAGACAACAGACATGAACCTGACGGATCCCATTGGCGATATGCTCACCCGCGTCCGCAACGGCCAGTCGGCGAAGCTGGCGGCGGTGGAATCGCCGTCGTCCGCCTTCCGCAAGCGCGTGCTGGAGGTGCTGCTGCGCGAGGGCTATATCCGCGGCTTCTCCGAAGAGGACCGCGGCGGCCACCCGACGCTGGTGATCGAGCTGAAATATCACGAGGGGGAGGCCGCCATCCGCCGCATCGACCGCGTGTCCACGCCGGGCCGCCGCGTTTACGCGCGCCTGAAGGACCTGCCGCGCGTCTATAACGGCCTTGGCATTTCCATCCTGTCCACGCCGGCCGGCGTGATGTCGGACAACGAGGCGCGCGCGGCCCATGTGGGCGGCGAGATCCTCTGCCGGGTGTTCTGATGCTTGGGGGAAAAGTGAAGAGTGAAAAGCAAAGAGCGGGAAGTGAAAGGAAAGCGAAGTGAACGGGTGAAAGAGGGCGATGAAGCGAGGGGGTTTTCCCTTTGCTCTTCACTCTTTATTCTTCGCTTCAAAAAGGTGTGAACATGTCGCGCATAGGACAAAAACCGGTCGCCGTGCCGAAGGACGTCACGGTGGACATCAAGGGCCAGGCGGTTTCCGTCAAGGGCCGGCTGGGCGCGCTGGCGCTCACGCTGGACCGCGACGTGGACCTTGCGCTGAAAGACGGCGCGATCACCGTCGCGGCGCGGAACGAATCCCGCCGCGCGCGCATGATCCGGGCCACCTCGCGCAATTTGCTGGCCAACATGGTCCAGGGCGTGAGCGAAGGCTTTAAAAAGACGCTTGAGATCGAAGGCGTGGGGTTCCGCGCCGCCGTTGCCGGCAAGGATCTGGTGATGCAGCTTGGCTTCAGCCATGAAGTGCGCTTTCCCATCCCGCCCGATGTGGCGATCAAGGCCGAAAAGCCGACCACGCTTTCCGTTTCCGGCGCCGACCGGCAGCGGGTGGGGCAGGTGGCCGCCGAAATCCGCGCGTTGAAAAAGCCCGAACCCTACAAGGGCAAGGGCATCCGCTACGCGAATGAGTGGATCCAGCGCAAGGAAGGGAAGAAGAAATAGGGGCTAGAGGCTAGGATCTAGGGGCTAGGTTCAATGGACAATTGAACTCAAGTTGTTGGAAAGATTAAATGAACATTCCGGGCAAGGTTGCGCGGCAACCGCGACCCGGAATCCCGTTTGTTTTTGAAAACAAATGAGATTCCCGCTGGAGTTTACCCCGGCGAAAGCCGGGGCGGGAATGTTCGTGTTGGTAATTGTCCGTTGAACCTGGAAAAACCTTTATCCCCGCGAAAGCGGGGATCGGGAAAAGGGACGGGAAGGCAAAAGAAGGTTTTTGAGGAGATGGTCCGATGAAAGACAAGACAAGTTTCACGCGGCGCAGGCAGCGCATTCGCGCCCGCCTGAAGCGGGCCGGGGAAACCGGCAAGGGCCGGCTGCGCCTTTCGGTGTTCCGCTCCGCGAAGCACATTTCGGTTCAGGTCATCGACGACGGGAAGGGCGTCACGATTGCCGCGGCCTCCAGCCAGGACAAGGACCTGCGCGGAAAGCTGAAAAGCGGCGCCAGCCGCGCGGCGGCGCAGGCGGTCGGCCGGCTTGCGGCGGAACGCGCCGTGAAGGCCGGCGTGAAGCAGGTGGTGTTCGACCGGGGCGGTTACCTGTATCACGGGCGCGTCAAGGCTTTGGCCGACGGCGTCCGCGAAGGTGGATTGGAATTTTAGGTTCGGAGGTTCGCAGGTTCGAAGGTTCAGGGGTTCAGAGGTTCGTGACGTCATTAATTTTGAACCTCCGAACCTTCGAACCTGCGAACCTCAAAACAGGTTAACAGGAAGAAGACAGGAAACAGACATGGCACGTCCCCGCAAACAAGGCGAAGAAGACAACGCCGACCGCGCGCATGACGAGCCCCAGTTCATCGAGAAGCTGGTGGCCGTCAACCGCGTCGCCAAGGTGGTGAAAGGCGGCAAGCGCTTCGGCTTCGCCGCGCTCATCGTCATCGGCGACCAGAAGGGCAAGGTGGGCTTCGGCTCCGGCAAGGCGCGCGAGGTGCCCGACGCCGTGCGCAAGGCCACCGACGCCGCGCGCCGCCGCATGATCCGCATCCCCTTGCGCGAGGGGCGCACCTTGCATCACGATGTTTTCGGCCATTTCGGCCCCGGCAAGGTGGTGCTGCGCGCCGCGCCCCCCGGCACAGGCATCATCGCCGGCGGTCCGATGCGCGCGGTGTTCGAAGCGCTGGGCGTGCAGGACGTGATTTCCAAATCGGTCGGCACGTCCAACCCGCACAACATGATCCGCGCCACGCTGGCGGCCCTGACCGCCACCATGAGCCCGCGCCAGGTGGCCGCCCGCCGCGGCAAGAAGGTCAGCGACGTCATCGGCAAGCAGAAGGAATATGGCGGGCCGGTGAAGAAGGAAGGCGAGAAGGAGGAGTAAGGTTTAGAGGTTCGGGGGTTCAGAGGTTCATAGGTTCAAGGTGAAATGCTTACGAACCTCTGAACCTTCGAACCTTTGAACCTCTCCAAAGGAGAAAAAAATGAAGCTCAACGAAATTCGTGACAACAAGGGCGCCCGGCGCAAGAAGATGACGGTGGGGCGCGGCATCGGCTCCGGCAAGGGCAAGACCTGCGGCCGCGGCGTGAAGGGCCAGAAGGCGCGCGCCGGCGTGGCCATCAAGGGCTTTGAAGGCGGGCAGATGCCCATTCACCGCCGTTTGCCCAAGCGCGGCTTCAGGAATATTTTTGCCGTGGAGCATGGGATCATCAATCTGGGCCGGCTGCAAAAGGCGCTGGATGACAGGCGCCTGGATGCGTCCGAGACCATCACCGAGGACATGCTGGTGGGCAGGGGAATCGTGCCGCGCGCCGAAGGCGGCGTGCATCTGCTGGGCAAGGGCGAGTTGAGGACGAAAGTGACCATCATTGTCACCCGCGCCTCCAGATCGGCCATCGCCGCCGTGGAAAAGCTGGGCGGCAGCGTGAAAACCACGCAAGAGACCGAAAAGGCGGCATAACGGACTCGCGTCGATTTCATGATGGTCCGGATTCCAGGGCCATAAGCGCGCATGACTGGAAACGCT
The DNA here is from genome assembly GCA_028278105.1 of Alphaproteobacteria bacterium. Classification (GTDB taxonomy): domain Bacteria; phylum Pseudomonadota; class Alphaproteobacteria; order UBA9219; family RGZA01; genus JACQAB01. The sequence goes on from JANQEX010000030.1 coordinate 16,466, forward strand.
TCTTTTTAAGGAAAGGCCGTTCCTCCCCGAAACCCTCTTTCGCCTCCGCTCTCCGGGCTTCGGCGGGCGCATTACCCGGAGAGACCCGCCGAAGTTCTGGCGAAGACGGGCCGGAGGAAAAGGCTTTTTGGGCATTGCCCTTTGCAAGGACATGCCCTTAATTTAAATAATGCAAATCCCCCGGTCCTGAGCTTCCAGCCCAAACCCCATACCCGGCACCCTCAATCATGGCCTCTCCCGCAGAACAGCTTGCCGCAAGCGTCAACCTCTCCGCCTTTTCCAAGGCCACCGACCTGAAAAAGCGCCTGTGGTTCACCCTGGTGGCGCTCGTCATCTACCGGGTGGGCACCTATATCCCCATGCCGGGCATCGATCCCGTCGTGCTGGAGGAGTTCTTCCGCCAGCAGTCGCGCGGGGTGCTGGGCATGGTCGATATCTTCGCGGGCGGCGCGCTCAGCCGCATGACCATCTTCGCGCTGTCCATCATGCCCTACATCTCGGCCTCGATCATCGTGCAGCTCATGGCCGCCGTGGTGCCGAAGCTGGAGGCGCTGAAAAAGGAGGGCGAGGCGGGCCGTGCCAAGCTTAACCAGTACACCCGCTACCTGACCGTCGCCCTTGCGCTGGTGCAGTCCTTCGCCCTGTCCACGGGGCTGGAACACATGATGGGTCCCTCCGGTCCCGCCGTGCCGGAGCCGGGCCTGATTTTCCGTTTTACCACGACCGTGACGCTGACGGCGGGAACCATGTTTCTTGTCTGGCTGGGCGAGCAGATCACCAGCCGCGGCGTGGGCAACGGCACGTCGCTGATTATCTTCTCCTCCATCGTCGCGGGGGTGCCCAGCAGCATCGCGGGGGCCCTGGAGCTGTCGCGCACCGGCGCGCTGTCGGCGGGCTCCATCATCTTTCTGACGGCCATCATCATGGTGGTGATCGCCTGCGTGGTGTTCGTGGAACGCGCGCAGCGCCGCATCCTGGTGCAGTATCCCAAGCGCCAGGTCGGCAACAAGATGTTCGGCGGCGAGGCCACGCATCTGCCCCTCAAGCTGAACTCGGCCGGAGTGATCCCGCCCATCTTCGCAAGCTCGCTGCTGCTCCTGCCGCTGACGCTGGTGGGCTTTTCGGGGGCCGACGCCACCCAGGACTGGGCGCAGTGGATTTCCACCCATCTGGGCCATGGCCGCCCGCTGTTCATGGTTTTGTATGCGGCGCTCATCATCTTTTTCAGCTTTTTCTACACGGCGGTGGTGTTCAACCCGAAGGACACGGCCGACAACCTGAAAAAATACGGCGGCTTCATTCCCGGCATCCGCCCCGGCAACAACACCGCCGATTATCTGGATTACATCCTCACCCGTCTGACGGTGGTGGGCGCCGTCTACATGGCGCTGGTCTGCCTGCTGCCGGAATTCCTGACGGCGGAATTCGCCATACCCTTCTATTTCGGCGGCACCAGCCTTCTGATCGTCGTCTCGGTGACGATGGATACGGTGGCGCGCATCCAGGCCCAGCTCATCGCGCATCAGTATGAGGGGCTCATCAAGAAGGCCAATCTGACCGGAAAGAAATAGGGTGTTGGGGGATTAGAGGATATTGGGGTGTTCGGGTATTGGGGTATTAGGGTATTGATCCGCACTTTCCACCCCAATATCCTCTAATCCCCCAGCACCCGATACCCCGGCATCGGCATGACAGCACAGGCAGCAAACCCCATTATTCTTCTCGGCCCGCCGGGCGCCGGCAAGGGCACGCAGGCGCGCCTTCTGGAAGAAAAGCACGGGCTGATTCAGCTTTCCACGGGCGACCTGCTCCGCGCCGCGGTGAAGGAGGGCTCGGCCCTGGGGCGCGAGGCCAAAACCTATATGGAAGCCGGAAAGCTGGCGCCCGACGACCTGATGATTCGCATGATCGCCGACGGGTTGCAAAAGCCGGAAGCCCGGCGCGGTTTTATTCTGGACGGTTTCCCCCGCACGGTGGCCCAGGCTGCGGCGCTGGACGCCATGCTGGAGCAAAAGGGCTTGTCGCTCGGCCATGTAATCGTGATGGCGGTGGATGAAGAGGCCCTCATCACGCGCATCACCGGCCGCATGACCTGCGCCAAATGCGGCGAAGGCTATCACGACAGCTTCAAGCCGACCGCAAAGCCGGGGGTGTGTGACAAATGTGGCGGAACATCCTTTATCCGCCGTCCCGACGACAACGCCGAAACCATGAAAACGCGGCTTGCGGCCTATCATGCCCAAACCGCGCCCATTATTCCCTATTATGAAAAGCGCGGCATATTAAGGAGAGTGGACGGCATGGCCGGAGTGGACGCGGTCGCCTTGCAGATCGAGAAGGTTTTGGGAGCGGTTTAATTGTAGGGTCTCAAGGGTCGATAGGGCCGGCAATCCCCGGCAAAGCTGTTCCAGGTTAACCGCCCGGCAACCATTTCGTGGCAGAAGATAGGATGCTTCGCATCCCGCCTTCGTTTCCAGGTCGTTTCCCCCGTGTCCCTTGATCTTCCCAGCCTTCGCCTGTTGGTCGCCGACGATCATTTTCTGATCCGGCAATTCGTGCGCCGCAGCCTGCTTGATGCCGGCTTCAAGCATGTCGACATGGCCAATGACGGAAACGAGGCCATCGATTTCATCAACAGCAGCTTCCAGACAAACCTGCTTTATGACGCGCTGTTTCTCGACTGGAACATGCCCACGCTCTCCGGCATCGACGTGCTGGCCTATGTGCGCAGCAAGCCCATCTACCGCAGTTCGGCGGTGGTGATGTTCACCGCCGAATCCGAAAAGGCGAATATCATGAAGGCGATCAAGATGGGCGCCACCTCCTACATCCTGAAACCCATCTCGCCCGCCGAATTCTCGCGCAAGATCCGCGAGATCACGGAATGGCTGGAAGAGCGGCGGGTCGGGAAGATCTAGACAGTTTCATGAGCCGGAATCTTACCCTTTCCCTTGGCGACCAACTGGCCCGCGATATTGCGCAGGCCGTGGCGGACTCTTTCGGCATGACCTTCGGCATCAAGGTCGTCCCCGGCCGCTATTCCGTTGCCGAGGGGCCGGTGCGTCTGGGCGGGGATGTCTCCGGCCTGGTCGGCCTGACGCAGGACCGGCTGGAAGGCACGCTGACCGTGTGTTTTTCCCTGGACACCATGCAGAAAATCGTTCCCCGCCTGATTGGCGGGGATATCAAGGTCACGCCCGACATCGCCGCGGATTCGGTTGGCGAAATCACCAATATGGTCTTCGGCCAGATCAAGACCCGGCTGAACGAGCGCGGCCACAATATCCGCCTCAGCCTGCCCAGCGTGGTGCGCGGCCCCAGCCATTTCATCAACCACCTGCACGAAGGCCGCTACATGCTGATGCCTTTTGATGTGGATGGCAGCGCCTTCCAGGTCCATCTGGCGGTTCACCGCGATGGCGGGGAAAACGGCGGCGCCTGACGGGTCCTTCCATGCCGCCATTCCGCAAGCCCTCCCCCGCCATCCGCCAGATCGAACTGATCCATACCAGTCTCGGCGGCCTGTTGCTGATGTGCATGGTGCTGACGGCCGGGCTGCTGTTGCCGGTCTTCGGGTTCAACGGCCTCAGCTCGCCCCTCGTGGCGGCCTGCATCATTGTGACGGTGGCCGTGGGCGCCGGCGCGCTCTATGCCCAAAATCTCGGCGCGCACCGCGCGTTGCTGGACCAGGCCCGCCTGACCGAGGTGCTGATCAACAGCCTGGGCCAGGGCTTTTTGAGCTTTGACGCGAAGGGCGCATGCGGGCCGGTCTATTCGCAGGCCTGCCATGCGCTGCTTTGCGTCGACGACGTCGCGGACCGGCCCGTCACCGAGGTGCTGCGCGTGACGGGCTCTCCGGCGGCCGAGTTCGTGGAATGGCTGGACATTCTTTTCATGCAAGGCCATGCGTTGAGCTTCGAGGATGCCGTGCGGTTTCTGCCCGACCGCGCCGCGCGCGACGACGCCCGGACCGTGGAACTCACCTACCGGCCGGTGCGCGACAAGGAAGGCCTGTTGACCCGCGTGGTGCTGATCGCAACGGACCGCACCGAGGAAATGGAGGCGCAAAAGCGCGCCGACCAGGAACGGCAATTCGCCGCCATGGTCTGCGCCATCTTCGCCGAGCGCCCGGCCTTTGCCGTAACCATGAAGCAGATTTCGACCCTGCTGGAGCGCCTGACCCGCTTTGATGAAGGCGTCCTTGCGCCCGATTTCTTCCGCGAGGTCCACACGGCCAAGGGCGCCGCCTTGCACTTCAAGATGGATGCGCTGGCCACGGCCCTGCACGGCCTGGAACAGGAATTGAAAACCGGGAAAAGCCGTCCGCTTGATGAAGCCCGTTCCTGTATCGACAGCAATCGCGCCCTGGTGCAGCGCGAATTCGGCCGCATCCAGAACACGTTGCGCGATATCGCCGGCGCCGACGCCGGCGCCGAATCCCGCGGCCTGATCGAGGTGGACGAGGAATCCATCTATCGCTTCGCGCGCCTTCTGAAGCAGCACAATGTTTCGCCGGACCTGATCTATGCCTATCAGGCCGGGGTGTTGTCGGTGCCGCTGTTCGGTCTTTTGAAAACGCTGGACCGCCACATGCTGCCGCTGGCGGAAAGACTGGAAAAGCGCGTACGGCCCATTTCCTTTACCGGCGAGGATGTGCGCCTGCCCGCCCGCCCGCTGCAACCCCTCTTGCTGGCGCTCACCCATGTGGTGCGCAACGTCGTCGATCACGGCATCGAGCCGCCGCTCAGCCGCATGGCCAAGGGCAAGGACCCGCAAGGCAGCGTGGTTGTCGATGTGCGTTGCGGCAAAAGCGACAGTTCAAGCGAGGACTGGCTGATCATCACCATCAGCGACGACGGCGCCGGCATCGATCCGAACAAGGTGCGCGAACGCCTGTCCAAGCTTGATCCCGAAGGCGACTGGCGCTTCGACGACGATACCACGGTCATCCAGCAGCTTTTGACCCGTGGTTTTTCCACCAAGGAGGAAACCTCCCTTCTCTCCGGCCGCGGGGCGGGCCTTGCCGCCGTTTACCAGCAGGTGCTGAATCTGGGCGGCCGCGCCCGCCTGGTTTCCGAGATGCATAAAGGCACCCGGTTGACCGTTGAATTACCGGCGCGGCTGAAAGCCTGCGAATAAAGCGGCCTTTTCCGGTTCGTCCGCCATAAAACCCTTTGGAAACAGGGATTAAATCGGGGGATAAGTTCTTGACTCACCCCCCCTCGCGCCGTTAGTTTCGCGGCGGATTGCAAGGCGAGCTTAAAGCCGGGCAAGGGGTTCCGATCATCATTCCGGTCAAACGGCAAAACCCGTCCGCCTGTCCCAAGAGGGACCGGGTAGAGGGGCGTTTTCGTTTACGGAAAAGAAAGCGGATTGTTTCAGGAGAGCAAGCGTGGCACGTATCGCAGGCGTCAACATTCCCACGGGCAAGCCGGTCTGGATCGCGTTGCGCTACATCTATGGCGTGGGGCCGAAGCGCGCGCGCGCCATTTGCGACGCGCTGAAAATCCCGGACGCCAAGCGCGTCAACCAGCTTACCGATGGCGAGATTTTGAAAATCCGCGAATTCATCGACCAGAATTACAAGGTGGAAGGCGACCTGCGCCGCGACATCGCCATGAACATCAAGCGCCTGATGGATCTCGGCTGCTATCGGGGCCTGCGCCACCGCAAGGGCCTGCCGGTGCGCGGCCAGCGCACGCATACCAACGCGCGCACCCGCAAGGGCCCCGCCAAGCCCATCGCCGGCAAGAAAATGGCGACCAGGAAGTAAAAACCGGAGCGAGAATGGGACGCCGATTTGTTGGAAGGGAAACGGAAAGACCATCGGGTGCTCGACGGTTGCCCCATGATTTTTATCGTGCGGAAACGATTGAACCTCCATCGCGGGATTGCTGGGAAGTGAAAGCGTTGCGGGCGCCCCCGGAAGAAATTGAGGAGAGAAAGCGAAGAATGCAAGGAATAAGGGCATATAGACATGGCTGATCCGAAACCGGCAAAACAGGAAGGCGCCAAATCCGCGGCCCCCCGCACCAAGAAGCGCGAGCGCAAGAACGTGGTGGCGGGCGTGGCGCATGTGAACGCCACCTTCAACAATACCCTGATTACCATTTCCGACATGGCGGGCAATGCGGTGGCGTGGAGTTCGGCCGGGACCATGGGCTTCAAGGGCTCGCGCCGTTCCACGCCCTATGCCGCGCAGGTCGCCGCCGAGGACGCCGGCCGCAAGGCCATGGAGCACGGCGTGCGCACCGTCGAGGTGGAAGTGAAAGGACCCGGCGCGGGGCGCGAATCCGCGCTGCGCGCCTTGCAGGCCGTGGGCTTCATCATCACCGCCATTCGGGACGTGACGCCCATTCCGCATAACGGCGCGCGTCCGCCCAAACGGCGCAGGGTCTAGTCGAGACAGGTTTTACTCAAAGGCAGGGAACGTCCATCATGTCGCTGATGTTGCAGAAAAACTGGAAACAGCTCATTCAGGCCAACAAGCGGATCAACACCGGCGACGACGCCGCGCGCGGCGCCACGCTCATGGCCGAGCCGCTGGAGCGCGGCTTTGGCACCACGCTCGGCAACGCGCTGCGCCGCGTGCTTTTGTCGTCCCTGCAGGGCGCGGCCGTCACCGCCATCCAGATCGACGGCGTCTTGCATGAATTCTCTTCCATTCCCGGCGTGCGGGAAGACGTCACCGACATCGTGCTGAACGTGAAGGCCCTGGCGCTGCGCATGCACAGCGAAGGCCCGCGCCGGATGCGTCTTGCGGCCGAAGGTCCCGGCGAGGTGAAGGCCGGCGCCATCCAGACCGGCGCCGACATCGACATCCTCAACCCCGATCTGGTCCTGTGCACGCTGGATGCCGGCGCGCATCTGTCCATGGAGTTCACGGTGGAAACCGGCAAGGGCTATGTGCCGGCGTCCCAGAACCGCAAGGAAGACAGTCCCATCGGCCTTATTCCGATTGACGCCCTGTATTCGCCGGTGCGCAAGGTGTCTTTCCGCGTCGAAAACAGCCGCGTCGGCCAGGTGACCGACTACGACAAGCTGTCGCTGCAGGTCGAGACCAACGGCACCATCCCGCCGGAGGACGCCGTGGCCATCGCCGCGCGCATCCTGCAAGACCAGTTGCAACTCTTCATCAATTTCGAGGAGCCGAAGGCGCATATCGCGGAATCGCCGCGCGACGAGTTCCCCTTCAACAAGAACCTGCTGCGCCGCGTGGACGAACTGGAGCTTTCGGTGCGCTCGGCCAACTGCCTCAAGAACGACAACATCATCTATATCGGCGACCTGGTGCAGAAAACGGAAGCCGAGATGCTCCGCACCCCCAATTTCGGCCGCAAGAGCCTCAACGAGATCAAGGAAGTCCTGGCGCAAATGGGCCTGACCCTTGGGATGGAAGTCTCCGGCTGGCCGCCGGAAAATATCGACGAGCTTTTGAAAAAGATGGAGGAACCGTTTTAAGGTTCGAAGGCACGAAGGTGCGCAGGTTCGCAGTTTCTTCGAACCTCCGAACCTTCGAACCTCCGAACCTTCCCGGTTAGATTCAAATGCGTCACCATAAAGCCAACCGCAAGCTCGGCGTCACCTCCAGCCACCGCAAGGCCATGTTCCGCAACATGGCGGTGGCGCTTTTGAAGCACGAGCAGATTTCCACCACCCTGTCCAAGGCCAAGGAGTTGAAGCCGGTGGTGGAAAAGCTGATCACGCTTGGCAAAAAGGGCGGCCTTGCCCGCCGCCGCCTGGCCTTCGCCGAACTGCGCGACGCCGGGATTGTCGCCAAGCTGTTTGGCCCTCTGGCCGCGCGCTATGCGACGCGCGCGGGCGGCTATGCCCGTGTGCTGAAATCAGGTTTCCGCGCGGGCGACGCGGCGGCGACCGCCGTCATCGAGCTGATGGACCGCGACGCGGACGCCAAGGGCAAGGACAGCGGCCCGGAAAAAACCAAAACCGCCGAAGACGCCGATGCCACGCAAGCGGCCTGATCCGCCTTTTCCCATGCGCCCTGCCATGGCGGGGGGCCTGCCGTTTTTTGTCCTGTTTGCCTTTATTGTTTTGCCGGTCTCGCCGCTTCCGGCGCAGCGCGATTTTGCGCATGACGACGCCTACACCGCCAACGAGCTTTGCATCAAATCCTGCAACCGCGGCCATGATATCTGCATGGAATCGAGCAGCGCGCGGCTGGAAAATTACGGCGAGCCGCGCCATGTGGTCGGCGCGGCGGCCGCCTGCGACCGCGCGCTGCGCGCTTGCCTGCGCCGCTGCGCCACGACCCTGCCGGACGGGCACCCCACGGCGCCCGGCCGGGCCGGGTCCTCGCCCTGACGGGCTTTTCCGGGCGGGAGCGTCATGGCCTGGCTTTATCTTCTTTGCGGCGGGTTTTTCGAGATCGGCTGGGTGGGCCTGTTGAAGGTCCATGGCCTTCATGTGTCGCGGCCGTTTCTTTCGGGGTTGACGATCCTGCTGATGCTGGTTTCGCCCCTTTTCCTTAATCTTGCGCTTAAAACCCTTCCGATAAACATCGGCTATGCGGCTTTCGTGGGCATCAATGCCGTGATGGTCCTGATCGGAAGCTTTGTCATTTTCCGTGAAACGCTCAGCCTGCCGCAGTTTCTGTGCGTGGCGATGATCGTGGGCGGCGTGGTGGGCCTGAGGCTTCTGGAAGGCTGAAAGAGGCTTGCCGTATGGCATAAGCCTTTGCACCCTTTGTTTGCGCTGCTGACGGTGGCGTTGAGGGTGATCGCGCCGCTTTTTCCGAAACTTGGCTTGAAAATTCTTCAAAAAACGATGAAAAACAAATAGTTGAGAAGTTGATGGCTTTAATAATATGTCAAGTTGACAGGTGTAGTATACATACCATATTAATAGGCGGATGGCAGAGATCATCCGTTTTCCAGAATCAGCCCGAAAAGGGCCGACGGCCCAGGAACTGGCCGAGAAGGTACGGGGCTTACTGGAAAGGGATTCCGGGAATATGAAATTCGAGCATCCTCATTTTCAAGAGCGTCTTGAAAAAAGAAACGTGAGCATGAGGCAAGTGCTGGATGTGATTAAAAATGGAGAACCGGTCGGGGGGCCGAAGCTGGATCAATGGGGAGACTGGAGAATAAAGCTTTACAGAAAGACTGCGGGGAGGAAAGTGCAGGTGGTGGTCGCTGTTAAGGAAAATCACTTTGACCTGGTCACGGTGATTTAGGAGGGAGCCATGACAGCAAACGAAAAAGCATATCGCTACAGGGAATGCGGGCTGGACAATGTCTACCTGCAAAATGGCTTCGAGATTGTTGGCAACAAGGTGTCCATCAAGAACATCGAGGACCTTCATGATGCCATCGGCCGTTTTCTTGTGGAACATAAAAAGGATTTAACCGGAAAAGAGCTGCGCTTTTTGCGGCATGAGATGCTCATGTCGCAAGCGACCCTGGCCTATTTTCTGGGCGTGGGATGGCAGTCGGTAAATCGATGGGAAAACGGCAGAACCAGGTTCCCCAAAGCTGCGGAAGCCTTAATGCGCCTTCTCTATAGGGAGCATCGGAATGAGGGAAGCGAGATCAAGAAGTCTTTGAAAACAATCGCGGACCTGGAAGATCAGTTGTCACGGAAGCTGACAATGAGCAAAACCCCGAAAGGATGGCAACCTTTGGCGGCTTAGATGGCTCTGGAGAGTTGAAAAGCAATAAATCCGTTTAACCTGTTGTCGGGGACTTGCAGGCTGTGCCGTGGGGCGCAAAATGACGGAGTCTCGCCATTTTTTCCTGCCATAAAAAGCTCATGGGATTCCCGCCGAAAACTTTCCTTCTGCTTCTGGCGCTTCTATGGATGGCGGCGCCGGCCCATGCGCAGGAGGCAGCGCCGAAAAGCCGGGCGGAGATCGCGCTCAGCTTCGCGCCGGTCGTCAAAAAGGTTTCGCCGGCCGTCGTCAATATCTACACCCGCGCCACGGTGCGGCGGGTCCGGTCGCCTTTCATGGATGATCCGTTGTTCCGCCATTTCTTCGGCGACGCCTTTCCGGGCGGACTCACGCGCGAGCGGGCGCAGCATTCGCTGGGCTCCGGCGTGATCGTCAGCGCGGACGGCGAGGTGGTCACCAACAACCATCTGGTCGAAGGCTCGCAAAAGGTGACGGTGGCGCTCGCCGACCGGCGCGAATTCGAGGCCGAGGTGGTGTCCGCCGATCCCCGCACCGACATCGCCATTTTGCGCATGAACGCGCCCGGCGTGCGCTTCCCGAAGCTTGACCTGGCCGATTCCGACGCGGTGGCGGTGGGCGATCTGTGCCTGGCCGTAGGGAATCCCTTCGGCGTCGGGCAGACGGTCAGCCTTGGCATTGTCTCGGCGGTGGCGCGCGCGGCGGCGGTGCATGCGGGCGACGTGAATTACTTCATCCAGACCGACGCCGCCATCAATCCCGGCAATTCGGGCGGCGCGCTGGTCTCGGCCGGAGGAAAGCTGATCGGCGTGCCCTCGGCCATTTATTCGCGCGATGGCGGCTCCATCGGCATCGGCTTTGCCATTCCCTCCAACCTGGTGCGGGCGGTGCTGGCCTCGGTGGGCAAGGAAGGGCGCGTCGTGCGCGGCTGGACCGGCATCGCGGCGCAGACGCTGACATCCGGCCTTGCCCGCTCCATCGGCATGTCCCGGCCCGGCGGGGTGATCGTGAAAAAGCTGCATCCCGCCTCGCCCGCGAAAGAAGCGGGCCTGCGGCCGGGCGACGTGATCCTTGCCGTCAACGATCATTCCATTGACGACCGCGAGGCTTTCCTGTTCCGCCAGGCCACGGCCTCGGTCGGCACGGAGATGAACCTGCGCATCTGGCGCGAGAACGGCGAAGACGAAATCTATTTCCGCCTGATTGCCGCGCCCGAAAATCCGCCCCGGCGCGAGCGCCTGTTGCAGGGCCGCCAGCCCTTGGCGGGGGTGCATGTGGCCAACCTGTCGCCGGCTCTCGCGCAGGAGCTGGGGCTGGAGGATGATTCCAGCGGCGTGATCGTGCTGAAGGTTGACCGGCCCAGCCCCGCCGCGGCGCTTGGCGTGCGGCGCGGCGACCTTGTGCTGGAAGTCAACGGCAAGCGCGTGACCAGCGTGGCGCGGCTTGAAGGGCTGATCGCGCCTTCCGCCAGGGGTTGGCGCATCACCCTTGCGCGCCGGGGCGCCGCCATCACCGTCGTGGTGGGACCGTGAGCACCCTGTTTTCGGCCCAGGCCCCCCGCCCGCTCGCCGACCGGCTGCGGCCGGAAAGGCTGGAAGAGGTGGTGGGCCAGGACCATCTTTTAAAGGACGATGGCCCCATCGCCCGCATGGTGGCGGCGGGCCGCCTGGCCTCGCTTATTTTCTGGGGACCGCCCGGCAGCGGCAAGACGACGCTGGCGCGGCTTCTGGGCGAAGCGGCCGGCCTGACCTTCGAGCCGGTTTCGGCCGTGGCTTCGGGCGTGGCGGAGTTGCGCCGCGTGTTCGAAGCGGCGTCAAGACGCCGCGAGGCCGGGCGGGGCACGCTGCTGTTTGTTGATGAAATCCACCGTTTCAACCGCGCCCAGCAGGACGCCTTTCTGCCCCATGTGGAAAGCGGCGTGGTGACGCTGGTGGGGGCCACCACCGAAAATCCTTCGTTCGAGATCAATGGGGCTCTTTTGTCGCGTTGCCAGGTCCTGGTGCTGAACCGGCTGGAGGACGCCGCGCTGGAAATCCTTTTGAAGCGGGCGGAGGAGGATGCGGGCAAGCCCCTGCCGCTGGAGAGTGAGGCGCGCGCCGCGCTGAAAGCCCTGGCCGATGGCGACGGGCGCTATCTTCTTGCGCTGTGCGAGGATTTGCTCTCCTCGCCGCCGCCGGAGCCTCTGGATTCCAGGGGCCTTGCGGCGCGCATGCAAAAGCGCGCCCCGCTTTACGACAAGGCGCAGGAAAGCCATTACAATCTTGTCAGCGCCCTGCACAAGGCCCTGCGCGGCAGCGACGTGGACGGCGCGCTGTACTGGTTCGCGCGCATGATCGCGGGCGGCGAGGACCCGCATTACATCGCCCGGCGCATGCTGCGTTTTGCCAGCGAGGATGTGGGCATGGCCGATCCCGGCATCGTTGTGCGCACCCTGGCCGCCTGGCAGGGCTATGAGCGCCTCGGCGCGCCGGAAGGGGAGTTGCTGCTGGCGCAAAGCGTGGTCGATCTGGCCCGCGCGCCGAAATCAAACGCCTGCTATGCGGCCTATGGCGCGGCCATGCGCGCCGCGAAGGAAAGCGGCTCGCTGATGCCGCCGCGCCACGCGGTCAACGCGCCCACGCGGCTGATGGCCGAAATGGGCTATGCGGAAGGCTATGAATATGACCACGATGCCGCGGAGGGCTTTGCCGGCCTGTCCTACTTTCCCGAAGGCATGCGGCGGCGGCAATTCTACCGCCCCACGGACCGGGGACGGGAGAAAGAGATCGGGGCCTATCTGGAATATTTGGAGGAGATAAGGAGGGGAAGAGGGAAAAGTGAAGAGTGAAGGGTGAAGGGTGAAAAAAGCGTCATCCCGGACATCGCCGCAGGCGATGATCCGGGACCTCTTCCCCATAGTGGCCTGAGATTCCGGGTCATGGCTCGTGCCCGCTCGCCATGCCCGGAATGACGGCTTTGGAGGAGCGGAAAGTGAAGGGTGAAGGGTGAAAAAAATGGGCGTCATCCTGGAAAACGCGCGAAGCGCGTTTATCCAGGACCTCTTTCCCTTAAAAGCACAAGATTCCGGGTCATGGCTCGCGCCCGCTCGCCATGCCCGGAATGACGGCTTTGGAGGAGCGGAAAGTGAAGGGTGAAGAGTGAAAAAAATGGGCGTCATCCCGGACATCGCCGCAGGCGATGATCCGGGACCTCTTCCCCATAGTGGCAAAAGATTCCGGGTCATGGCTCGCCTCTGCTCGCCATGCCCGGAATGACGGCTTTGGGGGAGTGAAAAGTGAAGGGTGAAGAGTGAAAAAAATGGGCGTCATCCCGGACATCGCCGCAGGCGGTTATCCGGGACCTCTTTTCCATAGTGGCAAAAGATTCCGGGTCATGGCTCGCATCCGCTCGCCATGCCCGGAATGACGGTCTTTTTTCACTTTTCACCCTTCACTCTTCACTTTTCACTGTCCTTTGTTCCCTCTAGACTGCCCCCATGAAAAACAAAGGCGGCATCGTTATCATCGGCGCGGGCATCGGGGGGCTGGCAACGGCTCTCAGGCTTGCGCCCATGCCGGTCACGCTCGTGGCCGGCGCGCCGATGGGCCAGAACAATTCAAGCTCCTGGGCGCAGGGCGGCATCGCCGCCGCCCTTGGCAAGGGCGACAGCGCCGAAGCCCATGCCGAAGACACGATTGCCGCCGGCGGCGGGCTCGTGGATCGCGCGCGCGCCCTGCATCTGGCGCGGAACGGAAAAAGGCAGATCGACTGGCTGACGGAACTGGGCGCGCCTTTTGACCGGGACGATCAGGGCAATCCCGTCCTGGGGCGCGAGGCGGCGCACCGGGTCAACCGCATCGTCCACGCGGATGGCGACGGCACCGGCGCGGTGGTGATGAATACCCTTATCCGCCATGCCCGCGCCACGCCCTCCATCGATTTTCTTCCCGGCTGGCAGGCGCTGGATCTTGACGTGGCGGAGGGGCGCGCGCGGGCGGTGATTCTGGCGGGCCCCAAGAAATTCGCCCGCCTGCCCTGCACGGCCATCGTGCTGGCCACCGGCGGTCTGGGACAGCTTTTTTCCTGCACCACCAACCCGCCGGCGGCCTGTGGCGACGGGCTGGCGATGGCGGTCCGCGCGGGCGCCCGCCTTGCCGACCTGGAATTCGTGCAGTTTCATCCGACCGCCCTTGCCACGGGCCGCGATCCCTTGCCCTTGCTGACCGAGGCGTTGCGCGGCGACGGCGCGGCGCTGGTCAATGCCGAGGGCGAACGCTTCATGGAAGGCGAGCATGCGCAGGCCGAGCTGGCGCCGCGCGACGTGGTCGCCCGCGCCATCTGGCGCCAGTTGCAGGAAGGCCGGAAGCCGGCGCTGGACACCCGTGAAATCTTTCGCAAGAAGCGGAACCGTTTCCCCCTGATCCGCGCCATTTGCGTTGAAGCGGGGTTTGATCCCGCGCAGGATCTTCTGCCCGTAGCCCCCGCCGCGCATTACGCCATGGGCGGCGTGGCGGTCGATGAAAAAGGCCGCGGCAGTCTTGACGGGCTTTATGCCTGCGGCGAGGTGGCCTGTACCTTCGTGCATGGGGCCAACCGCCTGGCCAGCAATTCCCTGCTGGAGGCGCTGGTGTATGCCGAAGCCATCGCCGCCGATCTTGCGCAGGACGGGGCCGGCGCGCCAGCGGGTCTGGAAGACTGTCCCGGCCTGTCCCAGGGCATGGAAGCCGGAAAAGAGCCTATTCTTCGCGCCCAGCTCCGGCAGCTCATGTATGACCGCCTGGGCCTCGTGCGCGACGAGGAAGGCATGCGCGAGGCGCTCCGGCAACTGGCCGGGTTCGCGGGCGCGATTCCGCCGCGCACGCCCCTGGCCGCGCATGTGCTGGTGGCGTCGATGATCGCGCTTTCGGCGCTGCGGCGGCCGGAAAGCCGCGGCGCCCATTTCCGTCTCGACCATCCGAAACCGGAGGAAGAGGCGCGCCACAGTTTCTACACGCTTGATTCCTTCCGCGCCGCCGCGGCCGGGGAATTGGGCCGTCCCTGGCCCGGGGCCGGGATATGAGTGGCCGGAAAACGGATTTCCTGAGCCTGAATTCCAAAGACCTCCCGTCCGCCGAACTGGAAAAGATCGTTCGCGCCGCGCTTGCGGAAGACTGGGGCGCGCGGGGCGATATCACCAGCCGGGCGGCGGTCGATCCCGCCTCAAGCCGCGCGGCCCGTCTTGTCAGCCGCGCCGGAGGGGTGGTGTGCGGCCTGGAATGCGCGCGCCTTGCTTTTTTCCTGAGCGATCCGGCCCTTGTCTTCAAGGCCGAAAAAAAGGACGGCGACGCCGTCCGTCCCGGCGATGCCGTGGCGCGCGTTTCAGGGCCCGTCCCTGGCCTTTTGAAGGCCGAGCGCGTGGCGCTGAATTTCATGACGCATCTTTCGGGCGTCGCGTCGCTGACCCGGAAATTCGTCGACGCCGTCGCGGGCACGGGGGCGGTGATCGTCTGCACGCGCAAGACCCTGCCGGGGCTGCGGGCCTTGCAGAAATACGCGGTGCGCATGGGAGGGGGCCTGAACCATCGTTTCACGCTGGATCAGTCGGTACTCATCAAGGACAACCACATCGCGGCTTCGGGAGGCATCGCCCAGGCCGTGGCGAAGGTCCGCGGTCTTCCCGGTTATGCGGGCCGCGTGGAGGTGGAATGCGACACGCGGGCGCAGGTGGAGGAAGCGCTTTCGGCGAAAGCCGATATCATCATGCTGGATAATTTTTCGCCGGACGAGGTAAGGGCGGCGGCGGCGCTTGCCGCCGGACGGGCGGTGATCGAGGTGTCGGGCGGCGTGACCCTTTCCAATGTCCGCGCCCATGCCGAGGCCGGGGCGGAGATGATCGCCGTCGGCGCGCTGACCCACAGCGCGCCGTCTCTTGACCTTGGCCTTGATTTTTAGGGTAATTTTTCAAGGCAAGCATCATACCGGAATCGAACCGGTTTAAGGGATGTCGCCGAGTCGCGCCGGGTTTGCAACGCCGGAAAATATGCGGCGGCCATTCCAAAAAGGCGGCTCCCTGCTGTTAAGCGTTTGTCAACTTTAACGCTCCTTAATGATTCATTGCCGTAACAGGATTGCGAATCAGCCCGGCGGCTGAGGCGCGTCTTATCCCAGGTCGCTGCAATGAATCCGTCGCGTCAGGTTCATACCGAAGGAAAGCCCGCCTTCCGGCGGCCGGCCGTTCGCGGCCTGTGCGCGCTTTTGCTGTGCGGATTTTTGTGCGGCTGCACCTATACGGGCCCCGGCATCGATCCGCCGGAATATGTGCGCGAGCGCAAGGTAAAGATCGACGACATTCCCGGCCGCAAGGAGACCGTGCGCGGCACCGAAGACCCGCCCATCGTCACCCTGCAACTCGGCTCCGCGCTCAAGCCCCAGCGCCTGCGCGCCACGGACGACCTGCCAGCGGCCGTCACGGTCGGCAACACGAACCTCAACAACGTGCCGGTCACGATTGCCTTGCAGGCCGTGCTGGCGGACACCGACGTCACGCTGCTGTGGGACAAGGCCGAGTTGCAGGACCACACGGTCACCCTCATGAACCTGAAAGGCCCGCTTCCCAGGGTGGTGGACCGCATTTGCCGCGCCGCCAAGCTGCTCTGCGCCTACCGCAACGGGGCGCTGGAACTGATGGAGGAGGACACCTTCGTGGTCGAGCTTCCCGCCGTGCCCATGCCGGTCGGCGGCGGCACAAGCACGGCCAACGACACCATCACCGAGACCATTCAGGCCCTGATCGGCGGGAAGTTCAAGGTCGACAAGACCGGCGGGAACCTTATCTACACCACCGATTCCGACGGGTCGGAGCGGGTGCAAAGCTACCTCACCCAGTTGCGCAACGGGCGGCCGCTGATCGTGCTGCAGCTTTATATCTGGCAGGTCACGCTGGACGACAGCCAGCAGCTTGGCATCAACTGGTCGCAACTGGACGCCAGCAAGTTCGGCGGCCATGTCGAAAACCTCAAGCTAAGCTCCACCTCGGCCCTGAAAACCATTTCTTCCGGCTCAGGCGTCAGCCTGGGCGCGGTGTTCACCGGGCTGGTCGACGCCAACGCGCTGCTCGGCTTCCTGTCCACGCAAGGGCGCGTGCAGAATATCAGCAGCCCGCAGCTTACCTTCGTGTCGGGCACCGGCGCCAAGTTCGAAACCGGCGGCGTGCAGCGCTTCGTCTCGCAGGTGGGCACGCTGGTCAGTTCCGTTTCCGGCAGCACCAGCAGCACGTCCGGCGTCAGCAACAACACGATTTCCACCGAAGACCTCAAGCTGGGCCTGTCGGTGGTCGCCACCGGCAGTTATGAAAGCGGCGTGGTCTTCGCCAATCTTGAGATCAAGACCACCGATCTCGTGAAGGTCAACGAAGTCAGCGCGGGCGGCACCACGCTGCAACTGCCGCAAACCAACGACCGCACCGTCAACACCGTGCTGCGGGTCCGGCCCGGCGACAACCTGGTGCTGGCCGGCCTGCAAACCTCGACCGACACGCGCGCGCGCGACGGCCTGCCGGGCGGCGGCACGGGCGGCACCCTGCCGCTGTTCTCGTCCAACGTGCTGTCCAATTCCGAAACCGTCATCCTGGTAAAGCCGTCGGTGGTGTTCTTCAGCGACCGCGACCTGCCCGTCACCCGCACGGTCGAGCGCGTGCGCCAAAAGACAAAAGCCGCCGCCGCAGCCGCGGAGCCGGCGACGCCGGCGCGGCCGGTTGAAAATGTTGCCCTGCCGGCCCATCCCGGCGCCCTTCAGGATGAATTCGGCGCCGTGGTCGAGCTGTTCGAAAATATCCACGCGCCCCCCGCGCCGGTCGCGCAGGCGGCATCCGGAACCGGGCTCGCACGTGAGGTGAAGGCCCCATGATCCCGCGCGGCGCGACATTTGTTGCATTTGGACTGACGGCCGTGCTGCTGGCGGCCGCGCCGACGGCGGCGCAAGGCCGCAACGCGTCCTTTATTGATCCTTCGGCGATGCCCGGCAAGGACGGAAAGAACACGGCCATGATGGCCAGCACCGTGGCGGCCGATCCGCCGCAGACCGACGCCGGCGAAACGCTGGTCAACGTGGCGCGGCGGGTGACGGTGTTTTTTTTCAACGGGGCGCGCAACGCGGTCCAGCTCAAGCAGCTGACGATCAATGCCGACGGCAATGTGCGCAGCAAGGTCCTGGCCGACGATTGCCGCAGCCTGCGCACCCTGCCGCCGCTGGACCGGTGCTCGATTGCGATGGAAGTGGTGCCGACCAGTCCGGGCCCGTGGTCGGTCGAGGTGCTTTTGAACCATTCGGGGCCGGGGCGCATCGCGCGGGGCGAGATCCTCGGCACGACCCTGGGCAAGACCGACGGCCGGGCCGAAGGGCTGACGGTCAGCAAAAAAATCGCCGCCGCGCTTGAGTTCGGCGACGTCCGGGTGGGCGTGGAAAGCGTGGCGCGCACCATGCTGATTGAGAACGACTCAAGCGACCCGTTGGACATCGACTCCATCGACCTGGTGGATAACGGCGATTCCAGCCTGCGCCTGCGCGATTCCGGCTGCCAGAGAGGCGACTCGCTCCGGTCCGGGGAATCCTGCCCCATCACCATCATGTGGACGCCCCGGCGGCGCGGCAGTATCGCCACCGACCTGATCGTGCATCACAGCGGCAATCTTGGTTTTGTCGTGGTGCCCATCCGTGGCAAGGCGGTGGTTGATGAGGAGGGGACGGATGGCGGGTCCGGCTCCGCGTCCCGGACGGATTCCGGATCCTCCGGCGCATCGCTTGTTCCGAAAGGCGGGGGAGAGATGCAGGCGCGCGTCGCGGGTGCGATCCTGGCGCCGCCGTCCGCGCCCGCGCCGCCATCCGTTTCGGACATCGTCAAAAGCCTGCCGAAAATCAAGGATCACCGGCTTTCCCGGAACAAAAGCGCCGGGGACGCCACGCCGGGCCCGGCGCTGAGCCTGATCGGCACGGTGAACAACCGCGCCATTCTTGGCAGCGTGGACGGCCAGACCTATGTGATCGGCCTCGGCGAGACCGCCGTGATCAATGACGAGGTCGTGGCGCTGCTTCAGCTTGATCCCACCCGCGCGGTTGTCAATATTTCCGGCGCGCGCCGGGTGCTTGCGCTGCGGCAGGCCCCGACCATACGCAAATCCTCCACCGCCCTTGGCGGCGCGTCATCCAGCCCTTCGGCGAGCAGCACCTCGGAGCCGCTCGGCACGGTTTCAGCCCCGGAGGCATCTTCAATTTCCGCTCCTCCGGTCACGGCGCCGCCGTCCATGGCCGCGCCGGAAACAAGCCTGCCGCCGCCTCCCGCCGCGCCGACCCTGAACGGGCTTCCTCCCGGATCAGGCTAGGGGACATGTCATGGACGATATCGTCGAACAGCAACCGGCTCCGGCCCCGTCGACATCGCCGCCGGAAAACCGCTTTATCCTGCTGCCGCGCCATTTCAACATGGCGCTGGCCGAGCAGGCGGTGCACCGCGCCCGTGGCCGCCATCTGAGCGTCGAGGAAATCCTCAAGCGCAACGGCTTCCGCCAGGAAGACGAGGACAAGGGCGCGGCCGCTCCCGGCGCGGCGGACGCCCATCGCACGCGCCATGCCGACCTGAACATGCAAAATCTTCGCCTGTATGTGCCGTCGTCGGTGCAGGCGGCGATGGGACTTTGCCTGCTGGACCTGAAAAGCGGCGTGTTGCGCATCGCGGTGGGCGACCGCTTCGGCGTGGAAGAGCAGGAACGCATTTTGCAGGCGCTCAAGCGCGGCAACTGCGTGGTCACCCGTGTCGAAGCCGAACCCTGGGACCGCGCCGAGCTGGCGCGCCTGATGCGCGAGCAAACCGAAGTGGCGGGCGAGCGCCTGATCCGCATTTTCGCCACGCTGGCGCGCGATCCCGACAACGGCACGCTGGTCGAGCAGGCGGTGCACGACATTCTGGCCGAAGCGCTGCAAGGCCGCACCTCGGATATTCACCTCACCTTGCAGGAAGACGACGCGCGCTGCTGGATCCGCTACCGCGTGGACGGCGACGTGATCTACAAGCACCTGATCCCCAACCGCGTGATGGCGCCCATCATCACCCGCATCAAGACCGACGCCAAGATGGACGCCGCCGACCGCCAGCATCCCCAGGACGGCCGCCTGTCCTTCGAATGGCAGGGCCGCATGATCGACATTCGCTGCGCCTCGCTGCCGGTGGCGCCCAGCGGCGAGAAGCTCACCCTTCGCCTTCTCGACCGCGACAACCTGCGCTCGTTCGACGAGCTTTTTTCCAACGCCCCGACGGTGGCCGAACGTCTGCGCCGCACCTTGCACGGCGCGGTGAAGGACGGCGGCCTGATCGTGGTCAGCGGCCCGACCGGGTCCGGTAAATCCACCACGCTTTACGGCATCATCCAGGAAATCGACCGCTCGGCGCGCGCGGTCTATTCGGTGGAAGCGCCGGTGGAATACGACATGCCGCTGGTGGACCAGACCTCGGTCACCGATTATTCAAAGAACACCATCGCCGACATGATCCGCGCCCTGATGCGCCACGATCCCGACATCATCATCATCGGCGAAATGCGCGACAGCGACACGGTGGAAGCGGCCCTGCGCGCCACCGAATCGGGCCACCTCGTTATCACCACCGTGCACGCGGTGGACGCGCTGCACGTGCTGGACCGCATGGACGGCTTCCTGTCCAGCGCCTACCGCACCAGCGGCCTGTATATTCTGGGGCATGCGCTGATCGGCTCGCTGTCCCAGCGCCTCGTCAAGACGGTCTGCCCGGCCTGCCACCGCAAGGTCCGCGCCGCCGAAACCTATGGCGACGAGGCGCGCTGCCAGGATATCGGCGTGGCGCCGGACGATCTTCTGGCGGTGGCCGAGCGCAAGGGCTGTGATCTTTGCAACCATACCGGCTTTCTGGGCCGTACGCTGGCGCTGGAAGCGCTGTTCCCGCCCGAAGACCAGGCCAGCCGCCGGGCGCTGACCGAGATGATCGTCTCGAACGTCACCAGTTCAATCGTCGATATTCCCGGAACCATCTACATTCCGCGCGAGCAGTCGATCCGCGATCTTGTCCGCCGGCGGGTGATCGACGCGCATATGGGCGCCTCGCTCCTCGTCGAGGAACTGGCCGCCAAGGCAGGGCGGCGATGAGGCTGTGGAGCGTGCGTTACGCCGTGCCGATGCCGGGCGGATTCATCACCGTGCGCGAGGACGACTTTTACCTTCCCTCGCCCGGCGACGTGCGGCACACCCTGCGGGCCAAGGGCTGGTGGCCGATCCGGATCAACGAGCGGAAGCCGCCGATGTTCGAATGGATGGACGTGCGCAACGCCGCCTGGCAGTTGCAGCTTTTGCGCGCGCTGCGTTTCCAGTCGGCGACCTCTTCGACCGGTACCGCGCTGCTGAACATCATCGAGGCGGAGACCGATCCCCGCAAGCGCCTGGCCTTTCTGCCCACCCGTTCGGTGCTGAAAGGCGGCGGCTCGTTTTCCGAGGCGCTCAAGCAGCTCAAGTTGCTTGACGCCGCGACGCTGGCCATCATCATCGCTGGCGAGCGGGCCGGCGACCTGAAAGGCGTGATTCACCAGGCCATCCAGCACGTCGAGGAAAAGGGCAAGCAGATGAAGGTGGTGATGGCGGCGCTGGGCTGGCTGTCCTTCGACATCATCTCCATTGTTTCCACGATTTTCGGCGCGCAGTTCAGCTTCATCCCTTATTTGAAGGATTCCGCGACCAAGAACAACACCGACAAGGAAGCCCTGGCCGAGTTCGAATCCGCCATCCAGGCGGTCAGCATCGTCAATTTCACGCTCATGATTCTGACCGTGGGCGGATCCCTGGGCCTGACCCTGTTGGCCATGATCTTCTGGCGCAACCGCCACAAGCCGGAGCATTTCGCCTCGCGGATGGTGGCGAAGGTGCCGCTGATCAGCACCTATATGCGCGACTCCAACATGCATGACAGTTGCATGCTCATGGCACGCCTGCTGCGCGGCGGCGTGCCGCTGGACGAGGCCATCCGCATCATCATGGATTCCAGCATCGAGCCGACGGTGCGGAAATACTGGAAAAGCTGTCTTGACCGGCTGATGGCGGGCGTCGATAGCGCCAAGGCGCTGGCCCGCGACCCGCTCACCCGCGCCGAAACGGATCAGGTGCGGAGCATTCAGTCCATTGACCAGTTGGCCGAAGTGTTCGAAGGTATCGCCGAGGAGCGCAAAAGCGCCTCGAAAATCGGCCAGCGCAAGATCATGATGGCGGGCCTGTTCATCATGATGACGCTGTTTGGCGCGGTGGTGCTGACCATGATCTGGCTGCTGATGATCCAGAACCAGGGCTTCATGGAAAGCCTCAAGAATGTGCAGGGTTAGATTCAGTGAGTTTCGATCTTGCTTCCGAAAGCGCCGCGGGCGCGGAGAATGAAGGCCTTGCCGAAAGCGGGTCCGGCCTTGTCCAGACCTATCATTTTCCGGGCGAGTTGATCGGCGGCTCGTCGCCGCTGGTCAAGGGGGAGGAGGAGGCGCTCGCCTGGCAGGCGGCCGCCGAGGCCTGCGATTCCGAGCGGATTCATTTTGTCTGGCGCGCGCAGGAGGGGCGCGTGTGGTATCTTGCCGTCCGGTCGCAGGACCTTGCGTCCTTCCCGCGCTCGTGGTGCCCCTTTGCCTCGTTGCTGCCCGGCATGCCCGATGCGCGGCCCGCGCCGGTGATCTACACCTTTTTCAGCGACGAAGCGGCGGCGCTGATGGCGGTGGACAAGGACAGCCTGCAGATCATCCGCGGCACGCCGTCCATCATCCGCGCCAAGGCCGAGCGCATGGCCCGCGAGATGAACGGTGCCGGCGTCGTCGATCTTCAGCCCGACGTCATCGTCAAGCTGAAGGCCGTGGAATGGGAATCCCTGTCGTTGCTGGAGGACCGCGCCCGGCGCTTTCTTGGGGCGCTTTCGGTGGTGTCGGGCCTGCTGGTGACCGCGGGCGCTTTTTTCGTCTGGTTCATGGCGTCGATTGCGCAAATCACCTATCACGCCGACCTGGACGATCTGCGGCAGCGCAGCACCAAGGCGTCGTATGAGTTGCAACAGTCCGCCCTGGTCCTGCGCGCCAGCGGCATGCGCCAGCAGATTGCCGCCTTTAACCGGATCAATGACGGGCTGGTCGGCCTGCAAGGCTGGCTGAAGCTTTATCTGATCAAGGGCAACGCCGTGAAATGGTGGGCGGTCGTGCCGGCCAATCTTACGGCGGAGCGCATCTCGGAGCTGGGCGCGCAAACCATTGAAGCCGTGCCCGACGGTCTCGTGATCGCCAATGCCAAGGGATCCTATGTGCGAGAGAAAGAAATAAAGTGAAGTTCTCCCTGGACGAAAGCCTGTCATTCCTGAAAAAGCCGGCGCAGGCGTCGCTGCAAAGCGCCGCCCGGCTGGATCTTCGCATGGGCGAGGTCTCGCGCTACTTTTCCGGGGCTGTTTTCCAGAAAGCGGCGGCGATGCTCGACAAAGCCACCCTCTGGATCATCCTTATCACCTGGATTGTGGCCACGCTGTCAATCGGGGCCGCCTTCATGTCGGTGCGCGCGGCCGCCGATCTCAAGATGAAGGCGGACACGGCCCGCGCCTTGCAGCCGGTGATCCCGAAAATCACGCGCGCGCCGCTGACGCGCGGGCAATACATGCCGCTCTACGAGCGAATCAAAAAGGAATTTCCAACCCTGACTTTCGAAGTCACGGCCCGGCCCGGTCTGAGGATTTTCAGCAACAATGGAGATGATTTTAGCAGTTGGCTAAACGCCATCGGTTTTGCGGATTCCATGGTGCCGACCATTCGCTGGGACATGATTTTCTTTTGCGCCGGCACCGAATGTCCCGGAACGCCGCTTATGGCCGCGGAGCTGGTTGCCGAGACAATTACCATAACGGGATCGGAAGGAAGTATGGAGGCAGCCTTGTCCGAAGTTTCCAAATAAAACGGCTCTACGTTGCGAATCGGACATATTTCGTTTCTGCGCTTTTGGGTTCTCCGGTAACAATTGTTTAACAAACCCTACCTACGCTTTACAGGTTGTTTCTTCTGGAGTTTTGCATGCGGCACAGTCCTTCCCGTATGAATCGCACGGCGGGCATCGCCATCGGCCCCATTCTGTTTATTGTGGCCATTCTCGCCGTTCTGGCCACGGCCATCGCCGCGGGGTCCAGCACGTTTGCGACAAGCTCAAGTGGCGAAACAAACCGCACCAATGCCGCGGCCCTGATCCAGATCGGGCAAAACCTGAAAATGGGCGTGGATCGCATCGTGGCGCTGGGCACGCCGATGACCAGCGTGGTTATCAATGCGAGCAACACGGTAAACAACGCCGACCTGTTTTCGCCGACCGGCGGCGGCCTGGTTCCGCCCGCGACAACGCTTTCGTCCACCGGTTCGGACGCGTGGGCATACGGTTATGCGGTTGTGACCAATCTGGGCACCACCACGAATGACCGCGTGGCCTTTTTGAAGGTTACGCAAGGGGTGTGTGACCAGATCAACAGCCAGACGGGGGGCGTGGCCACGGCGGGCGCCACGCGCAACGCCGACCTTGGCGGTAACATGGAGGCCAACATCACCAACACCTGGCCCACGGGGCAGGCCGGAAAGATGGTGGGGTGTATCGTCAACACCAATGGCACGCCGGCTCATTACTTTTACCAGATTCTTGGCGTGCAATAGCGGTCCGGGAACATCATTTCAGGCCCGGTGCAAAAAATGGCCTGACAAGCCTATGCGAATTGCCTAAACTTGCGCAGAAGTTTGTCGTAACGACACATGTTTGGTCCGCGCCTGTTTTTGTAAAGGGTTCTGTTCATGCTGCCTCGTCCTTCGTCCCGGTCCGGCGTCGCCATCGGCCCGATCCTGTTTATCGTGGCGATACTGGCCGTTCTGGCCACGGCCATCGCCGCGGGGTCCAGCACGTTTTCCACCAACTCCAGCCAGGAAACAAACCGCACCAACGCCGCCGCGCTGATCCAGATCGGCCAGAACCTGAAAATGGGCGTGGACCGCATCATCACCCTTGGCACGGCGGTTGAGAATGTCGTCATTAACTCCGCCAACACCGTCAATAGCGCGGATCTGTTCTCGCCCACCGGCGGGGGGCTGATTCCGCCCGCCACCACGCTGTCTTCCGATGGATCACAATCCTGGATTTATAGCTGGGCGGACATTACGGGACTTGGAACCTCGTCCCTGGAGCGTATTGCCCTGCTGAGGGTTACCTTGGGCGTTTGCAACCAGATCAACACCCAGGCCGGCAATCCCGGCGACGCCACCAACGACACGAATGGCGATTTCGGCAGTAACATGGAAGTCAACATCACCGCCAACTGGCCGTCCAACCTGGACAGAAAAATGGTCGGGTGCATCGACAATATTAACGGCAGCGGCAACGCCTATTACTTTTATCAGGTTCTGGCCGTCCAATAATTTTCTGAAAGTAATTTATTTGATTGAAGAAAAGCGCCGTTTTGGGCATAAGTTCCGTCCTCAGGCCTGCGGTCGCCCGCTCGTGAGCATCCCGGCCTGGCATCTTTTCCCATCGTGAAAGGTAGCGCGGCATGGAGAATATCCTGTCAGGTAAAAAGATTTGCATATTGGTGGCCAGTGGTTTTTCCGAAGACATATTCAGCCGGATCCAGAAAACCCTTAACAGGACGGGCGCCGTTCTCAAAACGGTGGCGCCGGAAAATGGCCTTGTCCATGGCTGGCATGACAGGGACTGGGGGCATTATTTCCCGGTCGACATTCACCTGGCCGAGGCGCTGGGTTCCGATTTCGACGGGCTGGTTATTTGCGGCGGCGCGCGCGCGGTCGAGAAGCTGAAGGGCAACCTTCATACCCGCCGCATTCTCCGTCATTTTTTCGAGGCGCAAAAGCCCGTGGCCGCGCTGACGGAAGGGGTGGAGCTTCTGGTGCCATGCGAAGGGCTTTCCGGCCGGGAAGTGGGCGCGTGTGAATCGGCGCGCGCGGCGCTCGCCGCCGCCGGCGCCACGGTTGTCGATGACGAACCCGCGGTCATCGACGGCTTTTTGCTCAGCATGTCCGCGTTCGGGGAAGACAGCATCGAGATCATGATTCAGCATCTGGCCGAAGATCCCAGCTTGCAGCACGCGGCCTGATTCGAATGCCGGGAAATCAGCGGTCCGTGTCCGGTTTCCGGTCCCGGATCCCGGACGGGCGGCTTCGGACGGCGACATGCGCCTTCGACGGGGAATCTTCCTCAAACAGCACCGCCGCGTGCCACAACAGTTTCAACGCCGATTGCAGTCCCTCCGTGCTGTCGTCCAGGGCGATGCGCACGGCGGCGGCGCGCAGGGTCAGCAAGGTCAGATCATGATTCTCAAAAGCCTGCCGCTGCTGCAACAGCCCGGCCAGCGCGCGCAGGGCGTCGCCGCGTTTGCCCTTCGGATCTTCCTGCAGGTTGTGGCGCAGCACCGAAAGCGCCCGCGCCAGCGGCTGGGTGAAGCGCTTTTCCGGCAAGGTCAGCGCGAGGACCGGGCTTGTTCCGGTTCGCCCATCGATGTCGGTTGCGACAACCTGCACCGAGACGCGCTTGCCTGCCAGATACGAGCCGGAAAGGTCGATGTCGCTGTCCCAGTCCACCACGCGGCTGCTGCCGGGCCAGCCGGTGATGCTATGCGTTTCCTCAAGGGATTCGCCGTTCTTTTCCGAGGAAAGCGGCGAAAGCCGGATGTCCAGGCTTTGCAGCGGCGCGGCGGCCTCAACCTTGAAGGCAAGGCGCAAATGATTCCCTTCCGCCTGGACCTTGCCGGCCGGGGACCAGCGTACGCCCGGCGGCGCGAGCCTGGAATAGGCCCAGGACGTGCTGTCGGATGCAAATGGCGCGGGCACGGGCTCGCGCAGGGCGAACCCGATGGCCAGCGCCCCGGCGCCGATGCCGGCAAGAAGAAGGAGGGGAAGGGTTGTGCGCATCAATCTTTCGCAACGGGCCGTTCGAGCCAGTCCGGCACAGTCTCCCATGCCATTTGCTGTTCAATCGTTAATCTAGGGCGAATGAGCGCGAAATTCTTCCCCGAAACCAGAATTTCCGGGATCAGGGCTCTGGAATTATAGGTCGAGGCCATGCAGGCCCCATAGGCGCCGGCGCATAAAATGGCAACAAGATCATGGGCTTGGCAAACCGGCAGTTGACGGTCAAGGGCGAAATAATCCCCGGTTTCGCACACGGGGCCTACCACGTCATAAACATCGCTGGGACCGGAGGGGTTCCAGATCACCGGCTCGATGGCATGCCAGGAATCGTAAAGGGTCGGGCGGATCAGGTCGTTCATGGCCGCGTCCACGATCATGAAGTCCTTCACCGTGCCGTGCTTGATATAAAGCACCTTCGTCACCAGGATTCCGGCTTCCCCCACCAGAAAACGCCCCGGCTCCAGCTTCACCGCGCAGCCCGTGCGCTCCGCGAAGCCGCGCGCCAGCTTTCCGTACTCTTCCAGTTCAATATTCTCGCCGCGATAGGAGATGCCGAGCCCGCCGCCCAGGCTGGCGTGCTCCACCCTATGCCCGGCCTTGCGAAGGCGGGCGATCATGTCTTCCATGCGCGCGGCGGCCCGGACATAAGGCGCCGCGCTGACGATCTGCGAGCCGATATGCATGCTCAGGCCCTTCAGCTCCAGTCCCGGCAGCGCTTCGGCCACGGCATAGGCCTTTTCCACCTGGTCCCAGTTGATGCCGAATTTGTCCTCTTCCTTGCCGGTGGAGGCCTTGGCGTGATGCCCGGCCTCCACTTCGGGATTCATGCGCAGCGCCACGGGCGCCGTCCGCCCCAGTCTTTGCGCCGCGCGTGAAACGGCGTCCAGTTCCGGCAGGGATTCCACGTTGAACTGGCCGATGCCGGCCAGGAGCGCCGCCTCGATCTCTTCGGCGCTTTTGCCCGCGCCGGAAAACAGGATGTCGCCGGCCTTGACGCCCGCCTTCCGGCAGCGGGCCAACTCGCCGCCGGAAACAACATCCATGCCGCAGCCGCGGTTCGAGAGCAGGCGGATCACGGCAAGGTTCGAATTGGCCTTGACCGCGTAGTGGATTTTCACCTTCGGATGATCCACGGCCGCGGCAAAGTTGCGGCAGGCCTCTTCCATCGCCGCCCGCGAGTAGCAGTAAAAGGGCGTGCCGGTTTGTCCGGCGAGGCCGGCCACGTCAACATTTTCAACGCAAAGGCGTCCTTCGCGGCGGGCGATGAATTTGTTCATGGCTATTTTCCGGGCGGAGTGTAATGACCCGGCGGATCCAGCGCGGTGTCGGGATAGGACCGGGGATAGGCGGCGGCGTCCGATCCTTCCGGCGGGTCCATCACCGAAGGCCGTCTGCCGCAGGCCGCAAGGCTTGCCAGCAGCGCCGCGGCGCAGATCAGGGCCAGGAAGGGGCGTATCATAAAAACCGCCTTTTTGCCTCGGCCAGCGCTTCCTTCACCCGCAGGGGCGCGGTGCCGCCGAGGCTGGCGCGGCTGCTCATGGAGGCTTTCGGGCTCAGCACCTCGAACACGTTCGGCCCAATGCGCGGCTCGACCGTTCGCAGGGAAGAAAGCGGCAGGTCCGGCAACCCGCATCCCTTCTCTTCGGCCAGTTTCACGATGCGGCCCGTGACGTGATGCGCGTCGCGGAACGGCAGATTCAGTTCACGCGCCAGATAATCGGCAAGATCGGTGGCGGTGGCGAAGCCCTTGCCCGCCGCCTCTTCCATGGCTTCCTTGTTCACGCGCAGGCCGCCCACCATGGCCGTCATGGCGGACAGGCAGAGATCAAGGGTTTCTTCCACCATGAAGGTCTGTTCCTTGTCTTCCTGCAGATCCTTGGCGTAAGCCAGCGGCAGGGCCTTCAGGAGGCACAGCATCTGCACCAGCGCGCCGAACACGCGCCCCGCCTTGCCGCGCACCAGTTCCGCCGCGTCGGGATTGCGCTTTTGCGGCATGATGGACGAGCCGGTGGTGAGATCATCGCCCAGGGTCACGAAGCCGAATTGCGGGTTCATCCAGAGAATGATTTCCTCGGCAAGGCGCGACAGATGCAGCATCGCCATGCTGGCGGCATGGACATAATCCAGCACGAAATCCCGGTCCGACACCGCGTCCAGCGAGTTGGCGCAAGGGGCGTCGAAGCCAAGCTCCCGCGCGGTCTGGCGGCGGTCGATGGGCCAGGGGGTGCCGGCCAGCGCCGCCGCCCCCAGGGGACATTCGTTCAGCCGTGCGCGGGCGGCGCGCGCCCGGTCGCGGTCGCGGCCCAGCATTTCCACATAGGCCAGCAGGTGATGGGCGAAGCTGACCGGCTGGGCGGTCTGAAAATGGGTCAGTCCCGGCATCACCGTGTCGACATGCTGTCCGGCCTGGGCGATCAGGGCGGCCTGGAGGGCTTTCAGTTTTTCGTCCAGATGCTCCAGCGCCTCCCGCGTCCACAGGCGGAACCCGGTGGCCACCTGATCGTTGCGCGACCGCGCGGTGTGCAGCTTTTTCCCGGCCTCGCCAATCGCGTCGAAAAGACGGCTTTCGATGTTCATGTGAACGTCTTCCAGCGCGTCTTCAAAGGGGAAGGTGTTCTTCTTTACCTGCGCCTCGATGGCCGCCAGCCCGGCCAGGATCCTGTCCACGTCCGGCGCCGGGAGAATCCCCTGCCTGCCCAGCATGCGCGCATGCGCCCGCGAGCCCCGGATATCGTGCAGCGCCAGCGTCCGGTCGAAGCCGACCGACACGTTGATCGCCCGCAGGATGGCCGACGGTCCGGCGGCAAAGCGTCCCCCCCACAGGCGGTTGCGGGATCCGGCGCTTTTCTCTTTACTGGTCTTGTGTTTCATGGATTGCTCGCGCGCGGTTATCATATGCAAAGATACGGGTTTCTTGCAATTCTTCTTGTCCTGGCGGGACCGGGGGCCGGGCCGGTTCTGGCCGCGCCGCCGCCGGACGCGCCTGCCGGCTTTATCCTGCATGAATCCCGCCGCTCCCTGGACAGGGTGTTGTTTCTTGACGCCCGTGGCGCGACGGTTTCCCTGGAAGCCTTCCGGGGAAGGCTGGTGGTGCTGAATTTATGGGCCACCTGGTGCCCGCCCTGCCGGCTGGAGATGCGGTCCCTGGACCGGTTGCAGGACATGCTGGGCGGGCAGGGGCTGGCGGTGCTGCCGGTCGCGGTGGAGGAGAAGGGGCAAAGGCTGGCGCCGGAATTTTTCCGCAGGAATCGGCTGAGCAACCTGCCGGTCTTTTTCGATCCCCGCAAGACCATCCTGCGCAGCCTCCGGGTCCGCGGCATTCCCGCCACTCTCATCATCGGCCGCGACGGCCGGGAAATCGCCCGCTTCAACGGCGGCCATCACTGGACCGGCCCGAAAACCGTGGCGTTCCTGCGCCATCTTTTGCGGATGCCGTGACAGAGGTTTTGGAGAATGTGAAGGCCAAATAGAACGAAGTCATACCCGCCCCTGCCGGGGCCTTGGCGAGAGCGGGCCAGAGAGAGGGGAGAATGTTACACCGGAATCTTTTCCGGCGCGGTGGCGGCAAGGCAGACAAACAACGCTCCCCTCCCTTTGGGAGGGGCCGGGGGAGGGAGGACCTTTCCCGGAAGACATAAAGGCTCCCATAGTTCTTTCTCGTGGACCCTCCCCTAACCCCTCCCAGAGGGAGGGGAGTTTAGTTGTTGCCTGTCCTTGAAACCTTTCCCCATATCGTTCAGGGATTTGTTCTAGGCGCTGGCTGTCGTCTCGGTATCATCGTCGCCGGGCGTATCCGGCTCCTCCGTGACGCCGATGGTTTCAACATCGCCGTTCAGGCGCGTCTGCACCGAAAGCACGTCGCCGGGCGCGATGCTTTTTTCGGTCAGCGACAGGGTGGTGGTACCGCTTGCGTCGGTCGACACGCTGTGCACCACGCCGAAAGACGTGACCGCCGCCGTGCCTTCGCTGCCGTCGGCGGCCTTGGTGGTCACCGTTACCGTGTACAGCCCGCCGTCCAGTTGGTTGCCGCCGGTGTCGGTGCCGTCCCAGGCGACCTGATGCTTGCCCGCCGTGGTGCTGCCCGACACGTTGCGCACGACATGGCCGTCCGCGTCCTTGATGGTGATCGTCGTTTCCGCCGCGGGGCCCTCAAGCGTGTACGAAAAGCCCGCCTCGCCGTTGACCAGCGTCAACTCGTTGCTGTCGACCTCCACCACCGAGCCGATATAGCTGAGCGCCATCTGGGCCATGCCCGCCTGCTGCAAGGCGATGAGGCTGGTGAGGTTGGTGTTGGCCTTGATCTGCTGCTCCACGCCGGCGAATTGCACCAACTGATTGGTGAACTGCGATGAATCCATCGGGTCCAGCGGATCCTGGTTCTGCAACTGGGTGGTCAGCAGCTTCAGGAAGGTGGTGTAGTCCTGCGACAGCGCGGAAAGATCGCTGGTGTCGGCCGGGGCGCCTGGAGTGTCGGATACGTTGCTGACGCTGGTCATGGCCGTTTCCTCATACCGTCAGGTTCACGCGGCCGGGCGCGACGGTGTAATGGGTTGTCTTTGTGCTTTCCGTGTCCGGCGCGATGGCGGGATCGCCGCTCCATCCTTTTCCGGCGGGGGTGTTGGCGAAAAGATTGTGCCGCCCGCCGCCGTTTTCGCCGCGCAGGTTGAAGTCGAGCGAGTTCGCGTCCGTCTCCAGCCCGGCCTGTTGCAGGACTTTTTCCAGCGCGCGGCCGTCTTTTTGCAGGATTTGTAGCGTGGCCGGGTTGTCGGCCGTGACCGAGGCCCGCGCCACGCCGTCCTTGATTTCAAGGCGGATGTTCACCCGTCCCAGTTCCTGGGGATGAAGCTGCATGTCGAAACGGTCGATCCCGTTTTTCGCCATGCGGGTCAGGGCAATCGTGACCTGCGCGGCCGGGAGTGACGGCGCGGCGCGCGAAGGCGCCGCGGCTTTGGCAAGGCCCGCGGCGGCGTTTTCGGAAGCCATGGTCTGGGCAAGGGCGAGCCCGGTTGTTGCGCCCGTAGAGGCGCCGGCGCCCGGAACGCCCGGCGCGCCCGCGCCCGGACGGGAAACGCTGCCGCCGGGCCCGGCTGGGGTGGGAGAGGCGACGCTCAAAAAGGCGTTCGCGCGGGCTCCGGCGGCGGGGAGAGGGGGTGAAATCTCGCCGGAAGGCGCGGCGTCCTTGCCGGCGAGAACGTCTTTTTTCTCCTGCGGCATGCCCTTCAGAAGGGCGGTGAAATCAGTGCGCCGCGTTTCCCTGGACGCGGGATCGTCCTGGGCCTTTGCCGTGGGCAGGGCCGGGCCGTCGCCGGCTCTTTCCGCTTTTTCTTTCGCGGCGGCGTCACTTGCCGTTTTTTTCGCCGCCTCGCTCAGGGGGGTGTTTTGCTTTCCATCCTCTCCTGTTTCGGCGGTAAGTCCTGCGCTTCCCTGTTTCTTCAGCGCGGCGTCTTCGCCGGAAGCCTGCACAGGGCGATGCGCGCGCATCTTCGCCTGCGAAAGGATTTCATCTTTTCCGGTTCCGGCCGGGGCGGCTTCCGGGGTTGCCTTGACCGCGATTGCTTCCGGCGCGGCTTCTTCCGCCGCGACGGGTTTTCCGGCCGGAGCTTCGGCCGCGGTTTTATCGGGGGGCGTTTCGGATTTCTCGGCGGTTTCCTGCCTGACGGCCGCGTCCCCTTCTTCCCGGACTTCGGCGGCCTTCTTTTCGGCATGGGCAGGCGTGTCGTCCGCATCCGCGCGGTCGGCGCGCGCGGCCGCTTCGGGCGCGGGCGCGGAATCGCCGGCGTTGGCGGTTTCTGTCGCGTCCTCCCGCGCGTCGCGGGCCGGGACATCGGCAATTTTGTCCCTGGGCCGGGGTGCTGCGGGCTTTTCGGCCGGGGCCGCTTCGGGCTTCACGTCCAGGCTCGCCGCGCGGTTTTCCCGCGTGGCGGCGAAGATTTTGGCAAAGGCGTCACCGGCGCCGCTGGCGGAAAAGAGTCCGTCAAGGGAGGCGCGCCGGGCGATCAGCGTCGCGGCGTCAAGACCGGAATCGGCGGGGGAAGCGGTGGGAAGCGTGGCGGCCATGGTGGTGGGGGCCCGTGGTCAGGAAAGGTATCCGAAAAGTCCTTGCAGCTTGCGTGCCAAACGGAGGGGTCGGGGGCTGGGGTTTAAGGTCCGGGGAAATGGTCGTTGTTCCTGTGACAAGGGTTCCGCCGCTTGGGAAAAATCTTCCTTCCTTAAGCCTGCTGGTTGAAGGCGACGGGCTTGCAGGTGCTTTTGCGCGCGGCGTCCAGAACGGCGCCGCGGTCGTAACCGCTGTCCTGTTGCTGTTCCTTGCGGACCAGATCCATGATGTTCCGCATCAGGCGTTCCGAGGCGCCATGCGCCGCGCGCAGCAGATTGGCGTTGCGTTCGGTCACCGTTTCCAGTGCCCGCCCGGCTTCCACGAGGCTTTGACGCTTCCGCGCGTCAAGCGCGTCTTTCCCGGCCTGCGACAGGGCCCGGAGCTGGGCGTGATAAAGATGCGTCAGCTCCTGCTTTTGGCGCAGAAGACGGGGCGCTTGCGAGAAATCGCGCTTTTCCAGCAGGCCGCTTTCCTCCTCCAGCACGGCGCGCAGGCTTTCCACGATCACCATCAGCCGGTCAGGGTCGGGCGGGGGGATGGAAGCGGCCGGGGCATTCATGCGGCAAGCTCCTGTATCCTGAGAAGCTCGGCCCTGACCAGGGGCGCGATGCCGAGTCCGCCGCCGCGCGCGGCCGTCTTGCCGTATTCGTTCAGCAGGAGCGACCGCCAGGTTTCCTCGCCGGAGCCGCCGCCGAAGAAGGGGTCGACCTCAAGGCCCGCCCACATGGGCCGCAGCATTTGCGTGACGAACATCGCCTCGAAATCCCGCGCGGCGGCGTCGATATCCCCGCCGGGCGGTCGCGCCCGGTTTCCTTTCGCCGCCGCCTCGGCCAGAAGCTCGCCGGCGGGAAAAATCTTCAGGGCGGGGGTGGGGCCCGATTCCATCAGATCACCTCGATTTCGGCCTGCAACGCGCCCGCCGCCTTGATGGATTGCAAGATGGTGATCATGTCGCGCGGGCCGATGCCGAGCGCGTTCAGCCCCTGCACCAGATCATGCAGGCTGACGCTGGACGGCAGCACGGCCAGCTTGCGGCCCTCGCCCTCGGTGATGTCGATGGCGGTGCGGTCCACCACTTGCGTCGTGCCGCCGGTGGAGAGCGGATTGGGCTGGGACACCTGCGGCGTTTCGGTGACGCGGATGGTCAGGTTGCCCTGGGCGATGGCCACCTTGCTGATGCGCACATTGTCGCCCATCACGATCACGCCCGACTGCTCGTCGATCACCACCTTGGCGACCTCGTCGGGGGTGATGGAAAGCTGCTCGATCCTGGTGACAAGGGCCACCATGTCGTTTGTCATCTTTGGCGGCACCGCGACCGAGACATTGGCATTGTCATGCGCCACGGCGTATTTGCCTTTCAACGCCCGGTTGATTGATTTGGCGATGCGTCCGGCGGTGGTGAAATCGGGATTGCGCAGGCCAAGGCGCAGGAAAGGCATGTCGGCCAGGGCGAAGGGAATCTGCCGCTCCACGGTCGCGCCGTTGGCGATGCGGCCGGAGGTGGGTACGCCCTTGGTGACGCTTTCGCTCTTGCCTTCGGCGGCGAATCCGCCGACCGCGATGGGACCCTGGCTCACGGCGTAGACCTCGCCGTCGGCGCCCAGAAGCGGCGTGACCAGCAGCGTCCCGCCCTGGAGGCTTTTGGCGTCGCCCATGGCCGAGATCGAGACGTCGATATGCGAGCCGGGGCCGGCGAAGGGCGGCAGGGTGGCCGTGACCATCACCGCGGCCACGTTCTTGGTTTTCAGCGACGTGCCGCGGATATTGATGCCAAGACGTTCCAGCATGCCCGTCAGGCTCGCCGCGGTGAAGGGCGAGTTGGTCAGGCTGTCGCCCGTGCCGTTCAGGCCGACCACAAGGCCGTAGCCCATCAGGCTGTTGTCGCGCACGCCTTCGATGTTCACGATGTCCTTGATGCGCGCCGCTTGCGCCGGAGCGGGGATCAGGACCAAGGCCCCAAGGGCCAGGACGGCCGCGAATCCGAAAACAGGTTTTAATCCAGGCATCATTCTCTCCCGCACCGGCGGCATGCGAAGCCCATGCCAAACGGGATTCAGCGCAACAAATTGAAAGGAAAGGATTTTTCATGAAAAAAACGGAAGAGCGGATTCCCGCGCCTGTCCGCGGGCAGTTCTTGCCCGTTTGCCTTTATGGTGCGAGGCTTTGTTTTTTAACGCGGTTTTAAAGTCCGGTTTGGCAAAGTAGTCTCCCCGTCCGTCCGCGAAACGACTCCGGAGTGCATGTTCGTGATCAGCAAAGTCGAAGGACCAGGCAGCGTCAGGAACTCCAGCTCCGTTCGCCGGACGGGAAAAAGCGCGGCCGCGGAAAGCGCGAGCTTTTCCCAGCATCTGGACGAAGAGGGGATGACGCCCGTGGCGGGGGTGTCGTCGCTGGCAGGCGTGGGCGGAATCGGAGCCATCATCGGCGTGCAGGAAGTCGGCGACGCCACCGAGCGCGCCGCGCGCGGAAGAAAACGCGCCCACCTGCTTCTGGCCCAGCTTGAAGACCTGCGCCTGGCGCTCATCAACGGCACGCTCGGCATGGACCAGCTCGTGCGTCTGGCCCGCATGGTCCAGAGCGAAAAGGTCAAGGTGGACGATCCCCATCTGGCCGGGGCGCTGGACGACATCGATCTCAGGGTCAGGGTGGAACTGGCCAAATACGGATTATAGGGGGATTCTCCATCCTGTTGCCAAAGGACCCGCGACCGTCCATACAGAACGGATAAAAACAACGCATCAAGGGGATAGATCATGACCGCCATGACGCTGCCGCCCGACTACCGGCCCGGCGAAAAGGAAAAATACATGAACCCGCGCATGCTGGAATATTTCCGCCAGAAGCTGCTGCGCTGGAAGGCCGAGTTGTTGCAGGAATCCTCCGAAACCCTGGCCGGGCTCCAGCAGGACGGCGGCATGCAGGAGCCCGACATCGCCGACCGCGCCACGCTGGAAACCGACAAATCGCTGGAGTTCCGCACCCGCGACCGCGAGCGCAAGCTGATCGCCAAAATCGACGAGGCGCTGCGCCGCATCGACGAGGGCACGTACGGCTATTGCGAGGAAACCGGCGATCCCATCGGCATCAAGCGGCTTGAGGCGCGCCCGGTCGCCACGCTCTCGCTGGAAGCGCAGGAGCGTCACGAACGCATGGAGCGCACCCAGCGCGATGATTAGACAATCGGCGCCGGTTGAATCCGCGCCGGTTGCATTGAAGGGAATCGCCGGAACGGGCAAGGTGAAAATTCCCCTCCCTGCGGGAGGGAGTCGGGGAGGGGGCATGAGGGTGTATTTCGGAAACGCTTCTTTTTATGGGAAAGTCCTCCCTCCCCAAACCCCTCCCGGAGAGAGGGGTTTTCTGCGCGGCGCTTCGTGGCGGACCTCCTCAAATGAATGCGCGCGGACAACCAAGAGCTTGCCGCTTCTTTTAATCCTGGCCGCCGTTTTGGGCAGCGCCTTTCTGCTTCTTCCATCCATGGCCGCGGCCGCGCCGCCGCCGGCGTCCGCCCCGGCCCGGCCCGCGCTTGGCTCCGATACCACCCAGACACAGGACCTGGAGGCTCCCGTCGTTCCCAGGATGCCCCCGCGCCCGCCGCCGGCGAAAAAGAAGCCGAAAACGGCCGGCCCGCCCAAGCGCTACGTGCCGCCGGCGCTGGACAAGAAGATCAGTCCGAAAAGCAACATCATCCTGCCGCCGCTTTATGGCTGGACGCGCATCGTCATGCACGACCTGCAAATGCCCGCCAGCGACGAAGTCGTGAACAACTGCGGCATGAAGCAGGACATGATCTTCCAGTTTTTCACCCAGCGCCTGCAAGATGCCGGCGTTCCCATCGTCAGCGTCGACCAGGCGGCGCGGCTGATCCCCGACGTGGTGACGGTGGAGGCCGAGCCCTCCATCACCTCCATGCAGGACCTTGTCATCAACTGCATTTCCTACGTGCAGCTCCGCGTGAAGATCGAGATGACTTTCCGCGTGCCGCCCATGATGTACCGCCGCACGGTGCCCTTGCTGCTGTGGAACGACGGCGTGATGGTGTCGTCCGCCAAGTCCACCCATAACGGCGCGCTGATCAGCGCCTTCATCGCCATGGCCGACCGCTTCAGGAAAATCTGGAACGAACAGAACTCCCTGGAAAAATACCCGGAGTACTCCAAGGGGATACAGTAGGCCGGGACTTGCGCAAACCGCCGTCTCTCTCCCCGTCATTGCGGGCGAAAGGGAGCGCGGCGATCCAGAGCATTAAATATTATCAGGCGTTCCCGCGCCCGGCTTTGCCTGTGGCAGCGCCGAGGAAGAGGCGGCGGCCTTTATCAGGTCCGGCAAGGTTAAAAAGCCCGCCGCCGGCTTTATCGCCGGAGTCACGGCCCCGCCGGGACGG
>JANQEX010000058.1 GCA_028278105.1 Alphaproteobacteria bacterium
CCTGCGGCTACGCCGAGGTCTTGGCGCACCCGTCGCGCCGAAGCTTGCGGAGGCGGAAAGGCGGGGGCGGGGGCAGGCTCCAACGGGAGTCCCATTTTACTGAAAAACAATGGGATTCCTGCTTTAGCGGGAATGTGCATATGGGAAATTCCCAAACGGAAATTATTTGGTTTTGCTATAAACACGCATCCCCCCATCAGGCATTTCCGCACCCGGACGAATATGCGCGAATGCTTGCGGCAAAAGACCCTTCCCTTCTCCTGCCGCCGAAGTCTTTTTATGGCGCTTTGGGAAGCTCCTTTTTTGTCATCATCAGCCGGGTGATTTCCTTGGCCTTCATGGCGTTCATGGCCGCCAGAATCGGCGCGGCCTTGGCCTCTTTCATGCGCGCGATGACCTGGACAAGCGCGCGCGTCTCCATGGTTTCAAAGATTCGTGCGGCGTCTTTCGGCTTCATGGTTTGGTAGATCTTGACCATGGAAGCCACCTGCGTCTTGTGCGTGGCCTCGGCTTCGCCCAGCACCTTGCGGATCTCACTTCGCATTTTCTTCAATTCGCCGATTTTCTTGTCGACGCGCCGCTCGGTCAGGTTCAGCAATGTTTCCTTCTGGTCGAGCACGCGGGCCTGCTTGTCCAGTTCCTTGCGCCGGCCGCTGAGATGCCGCAGCACCGTGATTTCAGCCTCCGTCAAATCCAGCCCTTCGTCGATCAGGCCGAAATCCGAGAAATCCTCCTCCTCATCTTCCCCTTCCGCCTCTTTTCCCCCGGCCGGCTTCTCCATTTCCGGCGGATCGGCGGCCGGCGTTGCCTCCCCTTTGTCATGCCTGGTTTCATCCTTTTTCTCAATGCCCGTTTCCGGCTTTGCGGGTTCTTCGGCGGCGCGAACCGGCGTGAACGCCGCAGGCGCGCGGCCATGGGCCAGTTCCGCGAACACCTCCTGCACCCGCGCGCCGATCATGAGCGTGGCCAGAAACATCAATGCGAAAAGACCCAGGCGCAGGGGCAGCGCAAGCGGTCGGGAACGGGCCGGTTTTCCGGGAGCGCGCTTCATGAGCTATCCCCTTCTCCCGAAGGCTTCCTGCAAATCGCGCTCGGAATCGGAGCGGCGGCCGCCGGACGGCGACGCGGCGGGCAAATCCGCCCCCACCGGCGTTCCGGGCCGGCCGGAATCCGGAAGATGGACGGGAGCGGGCGGCGCTTTTTCCTGCCGGTTGATGACCTTTTGCCCGGCCGTGGCGCGGCGCGCCCAGGCGGGAACCGGCTTCTCTGCGGGCGGATCCACGGATTCCGGGGACGGCGCGGGCGACGGAGCGGACGCAACAGGCTCCGGCGCGGGCGCGGCGGACGGCATGCGCGCCAGCGCCGCGCTGGAGGAATCGGTAAGGCGCGCGGCGATCTTGTCGGCCGCCTCGACCAGCCAGGTCAATTCGTCGCGCAGTTCTTTTGCGCGAGTCATGGCGTGATCGACCTCCGCGCCGCTGTCATGCGCCGCGTCTTCCAGATCACGAATGCCTTTTTCGGCGCGGGCGACCGTGCCGGAAAATTCGGCGATGAAGGCCTGCATCGCCGCGCGGTTGCGGTCGAGTCCGCGCAGCAGCCGTTCCAGCCGCCAGGCATAAAAGATGCCCGTGGCCAGCAACAGAACGACAAGGACATCAAGAACGATTTTCCACATATCCCATTTCGGATTCGGGCTGCTTGATTTCGCTTTCCTCGATCATGACGGCGATATGGCCATTGCGCCGTCCCATTTTTCCCCGGAACAGGGTGGTTTCGCCGCTGCGCAACTCGACCACGCTGTCGGGCTTGACGTTAAGCGGCACGAACATGCCCGGCTTCAGGTTGATGATGTCGAGCAGCGGCATGGTGACTTCGTCAAGAACGGCGTTCATGTTCATGTCGGTTTGCAGAAGCTCGTTGCCGAGATGGGTTTCCCAGATGGAATCCCGGCCGAACTTTTCCCCCATGAACATCTGGAGCAGGATTTCGCGCACCGGCTCCAGCGTGGCGTAGGGGATCAGCACCTCCAGCCGCCCGCCGCGATCCTCCATGTCGATGCGCAGCTTGACCAGCACGGCGGCATTGGCGGGACGGGCAATGGTGGCGAACCGGGGATTGGTTTCCAGCCGGTCGAAACGGAAGGTCACCTGCGACAGCGGGTCGAACGCGCCGCTCATGTCGGCCAGGATGACATGCATCAGGCGCTCGACGAGGTTGCGCTCGATGGTGGTGTAGGGCCGCCCCTCGATGCGCATGGCCGCCGTGCCGCGCCGGCCGCCCAGCAAGACGTCGACGATGGAGTAGATCATCGCGCTGTCGACGACCATGAGGCCCGAATTGTCCCATTCCTCGGCCTTGAACACGGCGAGCATGGCGGGCAGCGGAATGGAGTTCAGGTAATCGCCGAAACGCACCGAGGAAATCTGGTCAAGGCTGACTTCCACGTTGTCGGAGGTGAAGTTGCGCAAGGATGTCGACATCATGCGCACCAGGCGGTCGAACACCACCTCCAGCATCGGCAGGCGCTCGTAGTTGACGAGCGCGCTGTTGACCAGCGCCATGATGCCGGAATTGGCGCCGTCGCCGTCGCCATTGCCGAAACCCAGCAGGCTGTCGATTTCGTTCTGGCTGAGGACACGGGTCTCGGCGTTTTCGCCTTCCCCGCCGCCCTCGCCGGCGGCCGCCCATTCGGCGGCCATTTTTTCCTCTTCGGGCGTTGATTTTTCTTCGTCAGCCATGGCCGTCCGCCGGAATTATTGCACCAGCATCTGCTGGAAAAGAACGTCACGAATCTTGATGGGATAAACCGCTTCCGTCACGCGAAACAGCAGCTCTTCGCGCAAACGGTAAAGCCCCGCCGAGCCCTTCAGGTCGTCCACGCGCAATTCGCGCAGATAGGTCTGGAAATTGTCGACGATGCGGGGCTTCAACGCCTCGATTGCGTCCTTGTCCGACGTGCTTTCCAGTTCAAGCTGCACCACCAGCTTTAAAAAGGTCCGCCGCTTGCCGTCGCTTGCCAGATTGACCACCATTTCGCCAAGATCGTAGAACACGGCCTCGCCGCTGCGGGCCTCGTCCTTTTTGCCATGGCCGCCCGCCGCCGAAATCGTGGGCACGGCGGCCTCCGGGGCCTCCTCTTTTTTCCCGCCGAAAACGCCCGTCAGCATCAGCACCAGGACAATAATAACGACAAGCAGCACGCCGCCCCCGGCGGCGCCCGCGATGATCAGGGTTTTCTTCGGGATTTTTGGCTTGGCCTTCGCGCCGCCGTCTTCGGCGGCGGCGTCTTCGCCTCCCGTTTCCCTGGATGCGTCTTTCTCTTTCGCCGGAGCGCCTTTGTCCGCTTCGGCCTTCTTCGCGTCCTTGCCTTCTTTTTTTCCGTCCGCCACGTGAGAAAATCCCCAGGAAAAGCTGCTGAATCCGTGCGACTCACGGGATACGATTAAAGGCTAAGGTTACGAAGGTTAACAAGTTTTAAACATAAAAAATACATATATATCAAATATTTAAAAAGATTCTCCGCAAGGGAAAAACCGGCCGGGCAGAAAAAGCGGACCGGATCCGGTCCGGCAAGCAAAGAACCGCGCGGCAAGGAAAGATGTTCGAAGCCAGGCCGCG
Source organism: Alphaproteobacteria bacterium (assembly GCA_028278105.1). Lineage (GTDB taxonomy): Bacteria > Pseudomonadota > Alphaproteobacteria > UBA9219 > RGZA01 > JACQAB01. The sequence goes on from JANQEX010000058.1 coordinate 3,619, forward strand.
TCTTTCCCGGTTTGGCACGGGTCCTGCATGGCGACGTGCGAGCACGGGGATAAACCCCGGCCGGAGTTGAGGAGAAGAAAGCGTGGAAACGCCCATTTACGTCCTGGTGTCGCGGCAGGATGCCCTGCGAAGACAGATGAACATCGTGGCGCACAACATCGCCAACGCCAGCACATCGGGATTCAAGGGGCAGGATGTGCTGTTCGAGAATTTCGTTTCGGGCGACACGCCAAAAAGCTCCACCCATTTCGTTCTTGACCGCGCCACCTGGCGCGACACGTCGCAAGGGCCGCTGGTGCGCACCGGCAATCCGCTGGATCTCGCCATCAACGGCAAGGGTTATTTTTCGGTCGAGACGCCGCAGGGCATCCAGTACACGCGCAAGGGAAGCTTTCAGCTTGACCCTGAGGGCAATCTCGTCACCTCCGAAGGCTATCGCGTGCTGGGCGCGGAAGGCCAGGCCATCACCGTGCCGAACGAGGCGACGCAGATCAGCATCGGCGTGGACGGCACGGTCTCGACCGACGCCGGCGATCTGGGCCGCTTGCAGCCGGTGTTTTTTGAAAACGAGCAGCAGATGCGGGACACCTATGGCGGCTACTACACCAGCGACGAAGCGCCACGGCCCGATGTCAGCTCGGCCGTCGAGCAGGGCATGGTCGAAAACTCGAACATCAATCCCATCGCGCAGATGGCCCAGGTCATTGATGTGCAGCGCTCCTACCAGCGCACCGCCTCCCTTTTGAGTTCCGAGAACGAACGGCTCCGCAACGCGATCCGTCATCTCGGCCGGCCCGTCTAACCCGCAGGAGAATCCCTCATGATGCGCAGTCTTTGGATCGGGTCCACCGGCATGATGGCCCAACAGATGAACGTGGAGACCATCTCCAACAACATCGCCAATGTTTCCACCAGCGGCTTCAAGCGCCAGCGCGTCGAGTTCCAGGACCTGCTGTATGAAAACCTGCGCCGTCCCGGCGCGACCTCGAACGACACCGGCAACATCGTGCCGACCGGCATCCAGATGGGCACCGGCGTGAAGCCCTCGGCCATTTACCGCATCAACGGGCAGGGCACGGTCAACATCACCGACAACCCGCTGGACGTGGCCATCAGCGGACGCGGCTACCTGCAAGCGCAGTTGCCCGACGGCACCACCGCCTACACCCGCGCGGGGTCCTTGCAGTTGAACGCGGAAGGCGTGATCGTGACGTCCGACGGTTATCCCGTCCTGCCGCAGATCACCATTCCCACCGGCGCGCGGGACATCACCATCAATTCCAGCGGCGAGGTTCTGGTGAAGGTGGACGGCTCCACCTCGCCCACCAATGCGGGCCAGATCAACTTCGCCACGTTCGTCAACCCGGCGGGGCTGGAAGCCATCGGCCAGAACCTCTTGAAGGAAACGCCGGCTTCGGGCACGCCCACCACCGGCGCGCCGGGCTCCACCGGCTTTGGCACGATTCTGCAAGGATCGCTGGAAAGCTCGAACGTGAACGTGGTGGAGGAGATCACCGCCCTCATCACCGCGCAGCGCGCCTATGAGATGAATTCGCGTGTCATCCGCGCGTCGGAAGAAATGCTCGCCACCACCTCCCGGCGTTAACCCCCGCCTGACCCGGAAAGGCCGTCCCCATGATCCGCCTCAAACCCCTTGTCCCGCTCCTCCTCCTTCTCGCCGCGCCGGGACTGGCCTGCATGGCCCCCCCCTGCATGGCCGGCGCCCTGCGCGGCGAGATTCTTTTGGACAAGGACGTCATCACCATCGGCGACATTTTCGGTCCTTCCGCCGCAGGATCGGGGCGCGCCATCGCCCGCGCGCCCGAATTCGGCGAAAAGGTCGTCTATGATGTCGGCACGCTGGTGCGCATCGCCCGCGCCTATGACGTGAACTGGCGGCCGCACAGCAATTACGACCGGGTCAGCCTGACCCGCGTCAGCCAGAAGATTACCGCCGGCATGGTGCGCGTCCGGGTGGTGGAGGAACTGGCCGCCCTGACGCCGGAGCAGCACCTCGACGTGGCGCTGGACAATGCCGGGCTGGTCATTCACCGGCCCATCGGCGAAGAGCTTGTCTGGAATCTGGCCGATCTTTCCTATGATCCCGTTCGCCGCCGGTTTCGCGGCAGCCTGATCGTGGGGGCGGGCGCGGCGGCGGACGTGGTCTCCCTGTCCGGGCGCGCCATGCCGATGATCGAAGCCGCGGTTCTCAACCGCCCCCTGCCGCGCGGCAACGCCGTGGACGGCGCGGCCATCGACTGGATCCGCGTGCCCATCGACCGCGCCGGGGCCGACGCCATCACATCGCCGGCACAACTGAAAGACATGGAAACGCGGCGGGCGCTTGAAAACAAGTCGGTGCTGCGCCTGCGCGACCTGACCCGGGCGCATCTGGTCAAAAAAGGCAGCCTGGTGAGGATGAAGGTTTCCGCGCCGGGGCTGGAAATCTCGGCGCAGGGACGGGCCCTGGCCGACGCGGTGATGGGCGAATCCCTGCGCGTTTTGAACACGCAGAGCAACCGCGCCGTCGAAGCCGTGGTCACCGGGAAAAACAGCGTGACGGTGATGCCGCTGAAAACGCCGAAACTGGCCGCGGCCGCGCAAGGAGCAACGCCATGACCGCTCCCCTGCAAAAAGCCCTGCGCGCCTCGGTTCTGGCGGGTCTCGTGCTGACCCTTGGCGCCTGCAACGTCTTCCAGCGCGCCGCGGAACTGGGCGCGGCGCCGCCGCTCAGCGCCGTGTCCGCGCCCCAGGCCATTCCGGTCAGCTTTCCGGTGCCGCCGCCCCAGCCGCACCGGGGCGAGGCCAATTCGCTCTGGATGCCGGGCGCCCGCGCCTTCTTCAAGGACCAGCGCGCCGCGAAAGTCGGCGACATCCTGACCGTCATCATCGACATTTCCGACAAGGCCGACATCAAGAACGAAACCTCGCGCGAACGCTCGACCACCGAAAGCGACAGCGGCCTGGCCCTTGGCATGCAGCACACGATCAAGAAGTTCCTGCCCTATGCCAGCACCGTCGATCCCGCGAAGATGATCGACCTGTCCGGCACCACCAACAACGCCGGCAAGGGCAAGGTCAACCGGCAGGACCAGGTCAGCACCCGCATCGCCGCGGTGGTGACGCAGGTGCTGCCCAACGGCAATCTGGTGATCTACGGCAAGCAGGAAATGGTGGTGAATTACGAGCTGCGCGAAATCAAGGTGGCCGGCGTGATCCGGCCCGAAGACATCAGCGCGTCCAACTCCATCAACTACGACCAGATCGCCGAGGCCCGCATCACCTATGGCGGCCGCGGCCAGATCATGGACGTGCAGCAGCCGCGCTACGGCCAGCAGCTTCTGGATATCGTCTATCCGTTCTAGCGGAGGTTCGGGGGTTCGCAGGTGCGAAGGTTCGAGGGTTCGCGGGCGCGGGGATAAACTCCAGCCGGAATCCAGTTTAATTAGGGTCTGAACTCAATTAGCAATGAATCAAATCAAACAGACCATTGCTCATTCCGGCGCCCGGCTTCGCCTGCGGCTCCGCCGAGGTCTTGGCGCACTCGTCGCGCCGAAGCTTTGCGGAGGCGGAGAAGCCGGAATCCAGCAACCGCCGGAGGCGGTTGCATGAAGCCTCCGGCTTCATGCTGGACCCCGGCTGGAGTTTACCCCGGCGAAAGCCGGGGCCAGGGCTCGCTTGGCCGGAATGACGTGAAAGTGAATCTTTGCAAGGGCCAATCCTTAAATTGAGTCTAGGTTCAATGGACAATGACCAACACGAACATTCCCGCCCCTGCTTGCGCGGGGGCAGGCTCCAGCGGGAATCCCATTTATTTTCAGGAACAAACTGGATTCCGGGTCGCGGTTGCTGCGCAACCTTGCCCGGAATGTTCATCTCGTCTTTTCAATGACTTGAGTTTAATTGTCCATTGAACCTAG
>JANQEX010000067.1 GCA_028278105.1 Alphaproteobacteria bacterium
TCAGGGCGGCTCGCATCTTCTGCTGGAAGTGAAAACCGGCGTGGCGCTGGCCGACCGCGTGGACGGTATTGTCGATGAAATACGCACGGCCTTGCGCAAGAAAAAGATTTCCTATCGAAATCTTGGCGCAAGCGGCGGCAAGGCGCAGGTGACGATTACCCGGCCGTCCGACCTGGATTCCGCGCGCGAGGTTTTACGGGACATGGACCCCTCGCTGGTCATGGATGTTGATGGCAACATCCTGCACCTGTCGCTCAGCGAAGAAGCGGTGCGCGAGCGCACGCGGCAGGTGGTGAACCAGTCCATCGAAATCGTGCGCCGCCGCATTGATGAAAGCGGCACGCGCGAGCCTTCCATCCAGCGCGAGGGGCAGAACCGCATCGTGGTGCAGCTTCCAGGCGTGAGCGATCCCGAACGCATCAAGACCCTTCTGGGCAAGACCGCCAAGCTTACCTTCCAGTTCGTAAACGACGAAGTGCCGCCGCAGGATATCGCCGCCCGGCGCATCCCGCCGGGCTACGAGGCGCTGCCGTCGTCGGAGGATCCCGACCGCATGGAAGTGGTCAGCCGCCGCGTGATTTTGACCGGCGAAATGCTGACCGACGCGCAGGCGACCTTTCAGGAAGGGCTGCCGGTTGTCTCTTTCGCCTTCGACAATATAGGCGCGCGCAAGTTTGCCGACGCCACAAGCAAGAATGTCGACAGGCGCTTCGCCATCGTGCTGGACAACCAGGTCATCAGCGCGCCCGTGATCCGCGAGCCCATTCTGGGCGGGCGCGGCATTATTTCGGGCAATTTCACGGTGCAGGGCGCGCAGGACCTGGCCCTTTTGCTGCGCGCGGGCGCGTTGCCCGCGCCGCTTGTGATTCTGGAAGAGCGCACGGTGGGGGCGGGGCTGGGATCGGATTCCATCCGCAGCGGCGTGATCGCGCTGGCCATCGGCTTTGTCCTGATCTGCGGCGTGGTGATCGCGGCCTACGGTGTTTTCGGGGTGTTCTCGATCATCTCGCTGTTTTTCAACCTGGCCCTTATCGTCAGCATCATGTCGTTGCTGGGGGCCACGCTGACGCTGCCCGGCATCGCGGGCATCATGCTGGTGATCGGCACCTCGGTGGATTCCAACGTGCTGATTTATGAGCGCATGCGCGACGAATACCGGCAGGGCCGGACCTTGCTTGGCACGCTGGATGCCGGTTACCGCCGCGCCATGTCGGCCATCATCGACGCCAATGTGACGAATATCATCGCGGCGTCGCTGATGTTCTGGCTGGGCTCCGGGCCGATCAAGGGCTTCGGCGTGACGCTGAGCCTTGGCATTATTACTTCCTTGTTTACGGCGATTGAACTGAACCGCCTCATGGTCATTGCGTGGACAAAATGGCGCCGGCCCAAGGCCTTGCCGATATAATTCCCCTTGCTGATTTAACGATTTTCTTACCGCCTTGGGCCTATAAAACCGGTCCATGCCCCAGATCGACCCCACCGCCCAGCGCCTGATCCGCGAACTGGACTTCTCCGACCTCTATCTGCGTCTTGATGCGCCGACGCAAGGGCTTTACCGCCCCCGCAAGGTGGGGATCCATGGCCGCGACAGCCAGTTTATCCCGCTCGTTTATACCGACAACGTCGCAGCGGTCATCACATACATCAAGGAGAACAAGCCGGACGAAAACAGCTCCTTTACCTTTGCCGGCATGCGCTTCCGCTGCGCGCGCCAGCGCGTGAATGACGGGCAGGAATGGGCGTGCCTGCGCCGCATTCCGCCGCAGGCCCCTGATATCGACAAGCTGGGCTTCAACTCGAAAATTATTGACTCCATGCGCAGCCTGGCCACGCGCACCGGGTTGATCCTTATTTCCGGGGCGACCGGTTCGGGTAAAACGTCTACCGCCTTCGCGCTGCTTTCCGATTACTGCAAGCGCTACAACAACATCGCCGTGACGATTGAAGAGCCGATTGAGTACGACCTGGCCGGCAAGGTGGGCGAGCGCGGCTATTGCTTTCAGGTGGAAGTGCATAATGACGACGAATGGGCCCCCGTCCTGAAGCAGGCGTTGCGTTGGGCTCCCCGTTATATTCTGGTGGGCGAGATCCGCACGCCGCAGGCGGCCCGTCAGGTCATCCGCGCGGCGACCACCGGACATTTGGTCATCACCACCGTTCACTCCGGTTCAATCGAGGAGGCGCTGGCGGCCCTTGTGCGCATGGCGGAGACCGAAATCGGCACCGGCGCCGCCGACGACGTGGCCAGCGGCCTGACCGCCGTCATGCATCAAAGCCTGCGCCCCGAAGGGCCCTTCGTGCGGTATATCTATACGGAAGACAATAACGCGGGCGATCCCGTCCGCTCCCTGGTCCGCGAGCACAAGATCGGCCAGATCAATACTTATATTGACCGCATGATCGCGCGCCTCACGGCGGGCGGCGCTTCCGCGCCGGCGCAAAAGCATGGTTAGATGACGGGATCCTTCTCCCTTTGGGATGGGGGAGGGATCACGGGGGTCATAAAGGGGCGAAAGGGTTTTTGACCCTCCTGACCCTTGTGACCCTCTCGACCCTTTTCTCCAGTAGCTTTAAAGTTCCTTCCCCGCCGCGTTCAGCCACGACAGCGCCTTGACGAGCGCTTGCCGCCGCACATCGTCGCGGGTGCCCTCGAACTTGAAACGTTGCGCGTCGCATCCTTTTTCCGTGGCGCAGGCGATGAAAACCAGTCCCACGGGCTTTTCATCGCCGCCACCGCCCGGCCCGGCAATGCCGGTGATGGAAAGGCCGAGATCGGCTTTGGCCGCTTTTCTCGCGCCTTCCGCCATGGCGTGGGCGCATGCCGCGCTGACCGCGCCATGCGTGATGAGAATGTCTTCGGGCACGCCCAACTCGTCCTGTTTCGCTTCATTGGCGTAGGTTACGAAACCGCGCTCGAACATGGCGGATGACCCGGCGATGCTGGTAAGCGCCGCCGCGACCAGTCCGCCGGTGCAGGATTCCGCCAGCGCCAGCTTTTTCTTTTTCCAGATGAAAAGCTCGACAACCTTTTCGGCAAGGGCGGTGATGTCGTCAGGCAGAAGCATCTGTCAATAAAGGGCGTTGGGGCATTAGGGTATTGGGGTATTAGGGTCAGAAACATTGCCCTCTTCCAACTTCTCACGCCCCTAAACCCTACACCCTTATACCCCAACACCCCAATACCCTAATACCCTTCCACAAAGGGCAGGCGCACGGTGACAAGGGTCTGCACGGCAAGCCCTTCGCCGCGGCCGGTGAAGCCCATGCGTTCCGTGGTGGTGGCCTTGAGGCCCACCCGGCCGGGCTCGATGGAAAGAAGCGCGCACAGTTTTTTGGTCATCGCGTCGCGTTGCGGGCCGATTTTGGGTTTCTCGCACAGGATGGTGATGTCCACATGGCTGATCGCGCCACCCTTCTGGCGCAAGAGGTCCACGGCGAAGCGCAGGAAATGGGCGCTGTCCCTGCCTTTCCACCGCAGGTCGGACGGGGGAAAATGCTGGCCGATATCGCCCGCGCCGATTGTGCCCAGGAGCGCGTCGGTCAAGGCATGCAAGGCGGCGTCGGCGTCGGAATGGCCTTCAAGGCTCACATCGCTTTCAAAGCTGTGGCCGCATAACGTCATGCTGTTGCCGGGAACAAAACGGTGGACGTCAAAGCCGAAACCGGTGCGCAGGTCCGGCAGCGCGCCGATGCCCAGCAGGCGGCGGGCGCGGTCAAGGTCATCCGGGTTGGTCAGTTTCATGTTGTCGGGATTGGAAGGGATCAGGGCCACCGACAGCCCCTCATGCTCGGCCACGGCGGCATCGTCGGTGAAATGGCTCCCGGCATGCCTGCGATGCGCCGAAAGAATGGAGTCATAGCGAAAGCCCTGCGGCGTGTGCGCCTGCCACAAATTGGCGCGGTCGATGGTTTGCGCGATCACGCCGCCTTCGCCGCGTTTCAGCGTGTCCACCAGGGGCTTCGCGGCAATGGCGGCGTCATGCGTTTTCAGCGCGTCGCACACGCCCTGAATGGTGGCGTCGTCAATCAGCGGGCGCGCGGCGTCATGGATCAGCACATGGGCCGGTTTCTGGCTTGCAATGGCTTCCAGCCCAAGGCGGACGCTGTCCTGCCGGGTTACGCCGCCTTCCACCGGCGGGGGGAGGCTCAGGCCCGCCACGGCCGCATCGTAAAGGGCCTGATGCCTGCCGTTGATGACGACCTGAACGCCGCTGACCGCGCCATGGCGCAGAAAGGCCAGGACCGAGCGGCGCAGGATGGGGCTTCCCGCGAGGTCCTGGTATTGCTTGGGAACAGGTCCACCCAACCGCTCGCCCTCTCCGGCGGCGACAATCAGGGCAATGCAGGAGGTCATGCGTTATACCAACCTGCCCATGAACTGACACATCTTGCCTTGGAACCCGTCATGCCCGCGGAGGCGGGCATCCACGCTTGAAATCTTTATATAAAAGATTATTAGCGTGGACCCCCGCCTTCGCGGGGGTGACGGCGGTATTAGCTTGTGAGTCATTTCATAGAGCCGCTGGTATTAACTAAAGGACGGTTCCAGATAACGTTTGTGACCGCCGCCGCCCGGCATGGAGCCGGGGGCAGGGGAAGAAGCGGGTGCGGGCGCACGAACGGGAGAATCATGAATGGCCAGTTTTATTGCAGTATGTTTGGAGGTAGCACCGCCATTATTGTTCGCAGCCGTTTTGGTGAAAGAGGTTGTTCCGCCCCAGTCAACGGGCAGGTATTGTATGGAACACATAAGCGGCAACTGGAGCGGGGACGCCATTATTATTCTCCCATGTGGCCTTGATGTCTTCGGCAGCGCCAAGCAGGGAGTCAACGCTTGGGATATGGCGGTGAGGAACATTCACGCGCGCGTGCATGTCCCAAAGCGAGCGGTCATAGAAGAAGGCGTTGGCCAATCTCCGCTGGATTGACTCTTCTACAGAGGCGAGTTGCGCCATCATGGGAATGCAGGCCGCCGCGCGGACCTGATCGGAGAGAAATGCCTGGGAACTGCCCATAGGATAGGGATCCCAGCAGTCGGGAAGTTTCCCGTTTCGTTGATTGGCAGGTACGTGCATGGAATCCCAGTCTTTTCTTTGGCCATATAGGTAGGCCCTTGCGGGGGATATTTCCATAGTTTAGGTTGATGATCCACAATATCTCCCCGAATTTATTGGAAAATTTTCGACATGGATTCTCCGCGCCCCAGTCCGGTTTGCATAGGAAATGTGCAGATCGATGATCCGGTCATCCTCGCCCCCATGGCGGGGGTGAGCGATGCGCCGTTCCGCGAGTTGGTGAAGTCGTACGGCGCGGGCATGGTGGTGACCGAGATGATCGCAAGCCAGGCGGCGGTGCGCGAAAACCGTCGCACGCTTGACATGATGAAACGCAGCTCCAGCAGTTCCACCGGTTGTCCCATGGCCATTCAGCTTGCCGGTTGCTGTCCCGATGTGATGGCCGAGGCGGCGAAGCTGGGTCAGGACATGGGCGCGGATGTGATCGACATCAATTTCGGCTGTCCGGTCAGGAAAGTCGTTAACGGCCACGCCGGCTCTTCCCTGATGCGCGACGAGCCGAAGGCCGCGAAGCTGCTGGAGGCCACGGCGAGGGCCGTCACCATTCCCGTCACTCTCAAGATGCGCCTCGGCTGGGACCACAACAATCTGAACGCGCCGCGCATCGCCAAAATCGCGGAGGATCATGGCGTCAGGATGATTACCGTGCATGGCCGCACGCGCTGCCAGTTCTATAGGGGCAAGTCCGACTGGGCGCAAATCCGCAAGGTGAAGGAAAGCGTGGGACTTCCGGTTATCGCCAACGGCGACATCCGCGGCCCGGAAGACGCGCAAACCGCGCTGGAGCGGTCCGGCGCCGATGGCGTGATGATCGGGCGCGGCAGCTATGGCCGTCCGTGGCTGTTGCGGCAGGTGATCGACGCGCTGCGTCATGGCGGACCGGCGGGCGCGCCTGATCCGGCCCAGCGCCGGGATCTGGTTCTGCGGCATTACGAAAACATGCTCGCCTATTACGGGCGCGAGGCCGGGCTTCGCATCGCCCGAAAGCATCTGTGCTGGTACAGCCGGGGCCTGCGCGGCGCGGCGGAATTCCGCGCCGTAGTCAACCGTCTTGACGATGCCGGGGCGGTGCGCGCCCTGCTGGCCGATTTCTTTGCAAAAACCACGGAGCTTGCGAACGGGGGATCGCCCGAAGACAAGCCCGTATCGATCCTGGGAGGAATCCAATGACAAACCTCTACGGCCTGTCGCAATCCATCGAAGCGCATCTGAAAGGCTACTTCGCCCTGCATGGCGGGGATTTTCCCTCCGGCGGCATCTATTCCCGCGTGATCGAGGAAGTGGAGCGTCCGCTCATCACCCTCAGCCTGACCGCCTGCCGCGGCAACCAGTTGAAGGCGGCGCGGCTTCTGGGCATCAACCGCAATACCTTGCGCAAGCGTATCCGCGAGCTTGGCATTCCGTCATCGCGCGTTCACTACCGCAAGGCGTCGTAGCTGTCCGGCCATGGGAAACAGGTTTTTGAAACATAATCCCGAACATTCCGGGCAAGGCTGCGAAGCAGCCGCGACCCGGAATCCCATTTGTTTCAATAAAACGGGATTCCCGCGTTCGCGGGAATGTGGGTGGTGTCTCACTTTGACAATCACCCCCGCCCCCGCTGGAGTTTATCCCCGCGAAGGCGGGGGCGGGGACAGGCTCCGGCGGGGGTCCCATTTGTTTTTCCAAGAAAAATGGGATGCCCGCCTCCCTGCTTCGCCTCCGGCTACGCAGGGCGAGCTTGCAAAACGGCCCGGCGTAGCTTTAGCGAAGACGGGTCGCGGGCATGATGTTTTTCAAACTGAGACACTACCGGAATGTGCGTGAAGTTGACCGCAGCCTTGATTGAGTCAAAACGGTATGGTTCAGCCCTTGCAACTCTCGCCCGTGCCTCCTCTTGAATCCGCCTGGGTCAGCCTTCTGGCCTGGGGGCGGCGGGTGAAGGTTTTCCGCAAGCTGGCGCTGGGCCTCACCGTGGCCTCCATCGTGGTGGGACTTGTCACTTTCAGCCTTATCATGCTGCGCGTGCCCGTGCTGGGGGGCGACAACACCATCAAGGCGCTGCTCAGCCTGTGCCTGTTCTGCCTCGTGGCGCTGTCGGTGCTGGTGTCGTACCGGCTGGTGCGCATCATCGCCACGCGGCGGCAGGGCAAGCCGGGCTCGGTCTTGCAGTTGCGCATGGTGGCCGTGTTCAGCCTGCTGGCCGTCACGCCCACGGTGATCGTGGCGCTGTTCGCCGGCCTGTTCTTTTCCCTGGGCGTGCAGGGCTGGTTTTCCGAGCGCGTGCAGCGCGTGGTGGATGAAAGCATGCAGGTGGCCAAGGCCTATCTGGCCGAGCACCAGCAGGCCGTCCGCGCCGACACCCTTGCCATGGTCAACGACATCAACCGCGAGGCCCCGCGCCTTGCCGGCAATCCGCAGCTTTTCAACAAATTCATCGACGCGCAATCCAACGCAAGAGGCCTGACCGAAGCGCTGGTTTTCGACAGCACGGGCAAAATCCTTGGCCGTTCGGCGCTGAGCTTTTCCCTGGAGTTCGAGCCGGTCACCGAAGGCATGATGGAGCGCGCGCGCGCCGGCGAAACCGTCCTGATGATCGGCCAGAAATACGACAAGGTGCGGGCGCTGGCCAAGATCGACGCGCTGTTCGACGCCTATCTGCTGGTGGGCCGCCTGGTGGAGCCGCGCGTATTGCAGCATGTGGAGACGGCGGAAGGGGCGGTGGCCGAATATGGCGCGGTCAAGCAACGCTCCGGCGCCCTGCAAAAGCAGCTTTTCCTGACCTTCATGGTGGTGGCGCTGCTTTTGCTGCTGGTGGCCATCTGGTTCGGCATGAATTTCGCCAACCGCCTCGGCACGCCGCTTTCGGTTCTGGTGGAGGCGGCCGAGCGCGTGCGCGCCGGCGATCTTTCCGTGCGGGTGCAGGAGAAGTTTCTCAAATATGAGGACGAGCTGGGCTCCCTCGGCCGCGCCTTCAACCGCATGACCGGGCAGCTGGAAGGCCAGCGCGGCGATCTGGTTGCCGCCAACCGCCAGCTTGACGCCCGCCGCCGCTTTACCGAAGCGGTGCTGTCGGGCATGTCGGCGGGCGTGATCGGCGTGGACCCCCAGGGCCGCATCACGCTGGTGAATTCGTCCGCCGCGCGGCTGCTGGACCTGGAAAAGCCCGAAGACTTCATCGGCCAGCCGCTGCTGGCGCTTCTGCCGGAAATGGAAGAGTTGATGCGCCAGATCGGCGAGCGTCCTCCGGCGCGCTTTGTGGAGGCCGAGATCGAAATCGCGCGCGAAGGCCGGGCGGACAAGATCTTTTTCGTCCGCGCCTCGCTTGAGCAGGTGGGGGAAGACGCGCAGGGCTATGTGGTGACCTTCGACGATGTCAGCGAACTCATCGCCGCCCAGCGCAAGGCCGCCTGGGGCGACGTGGCGCGCCGTATCGCCCATGAGATCAAGAATCCGCTTACGCCCATCCAGCTTTCCGCCGAACGCCTCAGAAAGCGCTATTTAAAGGAAGTCACCAGCGATCCTGAGGTTTTCGTGTCCTGCCTCAACACTATCATCCGGCAGGTGGACGACATTGGTCGCATGGTGGATGAATTCTCCACCTTCGCGCGCATGCCCAAGGCGGTCATGCAGCATGCGAACGTCAACGACCTGTGCCGTCATGCGGTGTTGCTGCAGGCCTCCGCCCGCAACGATGTCGAGATCGCCACGCAGCTTCCGCGCCATCCCGTCACCGCCACCTGCGACGGGCGCCTGATCGGGCAGGGGATATCCAACCTTATCAAGAACGCCATCGAGGCCATTGAGAGCCGCCCGCTTCCCGAAGACGGCCGCGCGCTGCCGCCGGGGCGTATCGTCATCGGCCTGTTACGGGAGGGCGATCAGGTGCGCATCGTGGTGGAGGATAACGGGCGCGGCCTGCCGCCCGCGCAGCAACGCCCCCGCCTGACCGAGCCTTATGTCACCACCCGCGCCAAGGGCACGGGGCTCGGCCTTGCCATCGTGAAGAAAATCATGGAAGACCATCACGGCGCGCTTGTTCTCGAAGACCGAGTCGAAGGCGGCGCGCGAGTCATTCTGCATTTTCCCGTGCATCAGCCCGGCGAAGCGACAACGCCCGTTGAAGAGAAGACAACAATCGAACACAATACCGGACGGGCCGTTTGATTCTGCCGCGCCCCGGCAAGACCGATGAAGAACAGGGGAAGAGAAAAAAATGACGCACGATATTTTGATCATTGATGACGAGGCCGATATCCGCCTTCTCATCGCGGGCATTCTCGGCGACGAGGGCTACAAGACGCGCGAGGCCGCCGCGGCGGAGAGCGCCTTGCAGGAAATCGGCCAGCGCCAGCCCAGCCTTGTTGTTCTCGACATCTGGCTGCAAGGCTCCACCATGGACGGCATGCAGCTTCTCGACCACATCACGCGCGTGCATCCCGCCGTGCCGGTCGTCATGATCAGCGGCCACGGCAATATCGAAACGGCGGTCGCCGCGGTGAAGAAAGGCGCGTACGATTTCATCGAAAAACCCTTCAAGTCCGACCGGCTGCTTCTGGTGGTGGGCAAGGCGCTTGAAGACTCCCGTCTTCGGCGCGAGAACAACGAATTAAAGCAGAAACTGGGCCAGGAGGAGTTGATCGGCAAGTCCCAGATTGTCCAGGAAATCCGCAAAACGCTTGAAAAAGTGGCCCCCACGCGCAGCCGCGTGATGGTGACCGGCCCGGCCGGTTCGGGCAAGGAAGTCATTGCCCGGCAGATTCATAAAATGTCGGACCGCGCCGGCGGCCCCTTCGTGGTCGCCAACTGCGCCACCATGCAGCCCGACCGGCTGGAGGTGGAACTGTTCGGCATCGAAGGCCACAACGGGCAGGGCCGCAAGATCGGCCTGCTGGAGTCCGCGCATAACGGCACGCTGCTTCTCGATGAAGTGGCCGACATGCCGCTGGAGACGCAGGGGAAAATCCTTCGCGCCTTGCAGGAGCAAAGCTTCAACCGCGTGGGCGGGGCGGCGAAGGTTCAGGTGGATGTGCGCGTCCTCGCCTCCACCAACAAGAATCTTGAAACGCTGATGGCCGATGGCGGTTTCCGGCAGGATCTGTTTTACCGCCTGAACGTGGTTCCCATCCACGCCGTGCCGCTGGCCCAGCGCCGCGACGACATTCCGCATCTCGCGCAGCACTTCCTCACGCGCGCCGCGGAAAGCGCGGGCCTTGCGCCGCGCCATCTGGGCGAGGACGCGCTGGCGGCGCTTCAGGCCTATGAATGGCCGGGCAATGTGCGCCAGTTGCGCAACGCCATGGAATGGCTGCTCATCATGCATAACGGCGATTCCCCCCGCGACGAGCCCCTGCGCGCCGACCAGCTTCCGCCGGAAATCACCGCCTCCACGCCCAGCGTCCTGAAATGGGAGCGGGGGGGCGAAATCATGATGCTGCCGTTGCGCGACGCGCGCGAAATGTTCGAGCGCGAATATCTTCTCGCCCAGGTCACCCGTTTTGGCGGCAACATCTCGCGCACCGCGAATTTCATCGGCATGGAGCGCTCGGCCCTGCACCGCAAGCTGAAAATGCTGGGCGTGCATGGCAGCGGCCCGCCGCCGTTGACGGCGGCGTCGCCGGCGTCCGTGACGGCGCCCGGCGCGGCCGAGCATATCAATTAGTTCCCATGTCCGCGCGGGACGACGATCACCCCGATCCCGCGTCCTGCGCGCCGGGGGCCTTGCCCTTTTCCGGCCGGGGGCCGGGCGGCGCGGTTTCCGGTTTTTCCGCCATGCGCCGCCTGCCGCAGGCCGTGGTTTTTGACTGGGACAACACCCTGATCGACAATTGGGATGCCCTGCTTTCGGCAATGAACGCGGCGCTTGGCCTGCATGGCAAGCCCCAGTGGGACCGCGGGCAGATGATCGCCGCCTCGCGCCGGTCCTTGCGCGACGGCTTTCCCGATATTTTTGGCGGAAGCTGGAAAAAGGCCCGCGACATTTTTTACCGCCATTACGACCAGAACCATCTGAAAGGATTGAAGGTCCTTCCTTTTGCCGGGGAAACGCTCGATTTCTTTTTTCAGCATGGCGTGCGCCTCGCGCTGTGCAGCAACAAATCCGGCGCGCGTCTGCGGCGCGAGGTGCGGCATCTGGGCTGGGGACGCTATTTTGTGGCGGTGATCGGCGCGCAGGACGCCGAATACGACAAGCCGCATCCCGCTCCGGTGCATCTCATCCTGCGCATCAATGCCTTGTTTGGTTTCGGTCTGGAAGATATCTGGTTCGTGGGCGACACGCCCACGGACATGCAATGCGCCCTGTGCGCGGGTGTTTTGCCGGTCGGCGTCGGCGCCTATGCCCAGGATAACCGCCAGTTCCTCCCGCGTCTGTGGGCCGAAAATCTGGAGCTGCTCTTGACAGGATGCAAACAGGGCCTATCCTCTTGCCCGTCCCTCGCGGGAGCCGCCCCGGCGGGCTGAAAAAGGCAAAAACAAAAATCAACCAGGAGGCGCGCCATGGCCGACAAGCAGAATGTTCAGGATGTCTTCCTGAACAGCGTTCGCAAGGGGAAAATTCCCGTTACCATTTTCCTCGTCAACGGCGTGAAGCTTCAGGGCGCCATCACCTGGTTCGACAGCTTTTCGGTCCTGCTGCGCCGGGAATCCCATGTGCAGTTGGTGTACAAGCACGCCATCTCCACCATCATGCCCGCACAGCCCGTGCAATTGTTCGAACCGCCGGCCGAAAGTGAACCGCAACAAACCCAAGTTTAAACTTTCCCTGACAGCCAAGCAGAGGAAAAAAAATTAGCCCCTCCCTTTGGGAGGGGTTTGGGGAGGGTTTATATTAGGGATAAGGCATGTCTGTTTCAAACCCTCCCCCATCCCCTCCCAGAGGGAGGGGAGTCCATCGGCCAAAAAAGGTTGATTTGGCTGATGATAGCATAAACCCGAATTCCTTGACGCGGGTTTACATTCTTCAGCCCGATATCCGCAAGGGTCCGCCCGGCTTGCGTGACGGGGCCTCGCTGCTGGAAGAGGCCCGCGGGCTTGCGGCCGCCATCCGCCTGCAAATTGCGGGAACCCGCGTTTTTCCACTGCTAAAGCCCACGCCCGCTACGCTTTTCGGCAAGGGTCAGGTGGAGGAGGCGGGGGCGTTTGTTGCCGCGAACAAGGTGGATCTGGTTTTTGTCAACGGCGCGCTCAGCCCTGTTCAACAGCGTAATCTGGAACGCGCCTGGAAAGCCAAGGTCATCGACCGCACCGGGCTGATCCTCGAAATTTTCGGCGCGCGGGCGCGCACGGCGGAAGGCCAGTTGCAGGTGGAGCTTGCGGCGCTTACCTACCAGCGCTCGCGCCTCGTGCGGTCCTGGACGCATCTTGAGCGTCAGCGCGGCGGCTTTGGCTTTCTGGGCGGTCCCGGCGAAAGCCAACTGGAAATCGACCGCCGTCTGATCGGCCGCCGCATATTAAAGATCAAGTCCGAATTGCAGCAGGTGCGCCGCACCCGCGCGCTTCATCGCGCCGCGCGCCAGCGGGCCGGGCAGCCGGTGATCGCCCTTGTGGGCTACACAAATGCCGGCAAATCAACGCTTTTCAACCGCCTGACGGGGTCGCAGGCCTTTGCCGAAGACCTGCTTTTCGCCACGCTGGACCCCGCCATGCGTCTTGCCGTGCTGCCTTCGGGAACAAAGGCGATCCTGTCGGATACCGTGGGGTTCATTTCCGGCCTGCCCATGCATCTGGTGGAGGCCTTCCGCGCCACGCTGGAAGAGGTGCGCGCGGCGGATATCATCCTTCACGTGCGCGACGCGGCGCATTCCGAAACCCGCGCGCAAAAAGAGGACGTGGAAGACGTTTTGGATTCACTCGGCGTCAAAAAAGACGACCCGCGCCTGATCGAGGTTCTGAACAAGGTGGACCTTCTTGATGAAGACGCCCGTACGCTGGAGCTTGCCCATGCCGGCCGCATGGGGCGCGAAAGCCTTGCCGCGCAAAACTGGCCGGGCGCCGGTCCGGGCGTAAGGGGCGGAAGCGCCGCCGTTTCGGCCCTGACGGGGGAGGGGATAGATGGCCTGCTGGCCTTGCTGGATGAGAAGCTTGCGTATAAAATTCAATCCTATGATATCCGCCTTCGCCCGGAAGACGGCGCGCGCCTTGCCTGGCTTTATGAGCACGGGCGCGTTTTGTCGCGTCAGGACGGCCCGCGCGGCATGCGTCTGAAAGTGGCCTTGTCGGAGACCGGCTGGAACCGCTTCCGGCGAATGAAGACGTAGCCTGTTGAGAGAAAGACATGCATCGCAAGCCCGTAAAGAAAAGCCTTTCCAGCATACCGAGGGAAGACGCGCATGGCGGTGCAGGGATGCGTCAGGTCCTGTTCGACAAATCCGAAAATTTCGTCTCGCCGCAGTTCGAAGCCATGACCAAAGGCTTTCTCCCGCCCGGCGCGTCTTATGACTGGCATGAACACAAGAATGTGGACGAGCTTTTTATTGTTATGGAAGGGAAGGGCGTTGTCGAATATGCCGATGGCAGCCGGTTTGATTACGAGTCTGGCGATGTTTTCTACAGCCCCGCCGGTCTTTCGCACAGGCTGATCAACACGGACGGCAAGGATAGCGTTTTCTTCTTTATTCGTTTGAAGGCCTAGGGTCTGGACTCATAAATAGCGTGGGTTTTGCGGAGGCGAAAAAAAGGAACCGGCTATGAAAAAAGCGCCGTCCGTAGCGGGGACTACGGACAAGCTTTTTGAAGACGCCGGGCCTTTCTT
>JANQEX010000081.1 GCA_028278105.1 Alphaproteobacteria bacterium
TGCATGAAGCCTCCGGCTTCATGCTGGACCCCGGCTTTCGCCGGGGTGAGAAGTTGTTTTTTCGAATAAAAAACCTGCTTAATTGAGTCCAGACCCTAGTTATGTAACAGGTTAACGGAGGATTCCATGGATGCTACATTGATGTCTCAACACACGGCCTATGTCGTTATTGTTATATATGCGCTTGTTATGATTGGAGTTGTCTGGCTGACAACATCAGCCGGCAAACACATCAAGGAACGTTACTTCGTTGCTGACAGACGGGTTGGCATTTTACCCGCTGCCGCATCAATTGCAGTATCATGGATATGGGCCCCTGCCATATTTTTTGCGGGCATGAAATCGTACGCTGATGGCATGGCCGGAGCGTTCTGGTTTATTGTTCCCAATATTCTCTGCTTTTTGACGTTTGCCTTCGTCGTCCGGAAAATGCGGACCCAGTTTCCCGATTTTTACACCATGCCGGACTACGTGCTAAAAAGGTTTTCCGGTGAAAAGAATGCGCATCTGGCAAGCCTTCTGGTCGCTGTAATTATCGGGATCGTGGCTCTTCTGTTTAATTCGTTTGTGGGCGCGTTTTTGCTGAAAATGCTGACGGGAATAGAAATCTTCCAAGGTATCGGAATTATGCTGCTGATTGCCGTTGCCTACTCCGTCTGGAGAGGGTTCCCGGCCTCAATTGCGACCGATTTTGTTCAAATGTTGGCGATTGCCGTAATTGCGGGCGCGCTGGTTCCATGGGTCCTTTTTGCATCTAGCGGCACGGTTTCACTAACGGCAGGTCTTGGCGGGGCAGATGGACATATCACGTCAATTTTTGATCGGAATGTCGTTTATTCATTCGGTATTCCCGCCACGCTTGCGCTTTTGACCGTGCCGTTGGCAGACCAAATGTTTTATCATCGCGCCGTTGCTGTTCCTCGAAACAAAATTATCATAACTTTTGTTGTCGGAGGCTTGCTGTTCGGCATTATTCCGATCCTTCTCAGCATTCCGGGGTTCATCGGCGCGGCGCTTGAGGCAAAAGGGAGACTTGTGTATACCGGGCTTCCGCCCCTTTTCGTTACCGTGGATGTAATCGCGCAATTTTTACCTGTCTGGTGCCTGTCCACATTTGTCGTTTTGGCGATTTGCGCCCTTTCATCCACGATCGATTCTACTCTTGTTGGCCTGGCGCTGATATGGAGCCAGGATATTTATTCCCGGTATATCAAGCCACAAGCTTCAGAGCGGCAAATCATCAAGCAGGGCCGATTGCTGACTATAGTTATAGCCTTTATCGCTTATGGTCTCGTATGGCTATTGCGGGATTATCTGAGTGGCGATGTGCTTTTTAATTTCAACGGCGCAATCGCTTCTACCATTGCCGGACCGCTATTGCTTTCGGTTTTCTTCAGAAGAACAACTTCTTTTGCCTTGACTGCCAGCGTGCTGGCGGGTCTTGCCATCGCTGTTCCAGGGGCGCTATGGGCCAATCACGGCTACCATGTTCTGGGAGACAAGGAAATGGCGCGCTATGTGCTGGCAATCGCCGGCGGTGTACCGCTTCTGACAACCGCGCTTACGCTACTCCTTACTTGTCTGCGGCCGTCAGCTACACCAGCGCGGACGGAATAAGCCCCGTTTCATGCGCCATGGAATTGATGACGGAATCGCGGTCGAGTTCGGTCTTGCTCGCCATGACCGCGCGGGCGCAGGCCTGGTCGAGCGTCAGGATCGCCTTGTCGGGATGGTTACGGCGGCGCATGTATTTGGTGGTCAGGTAGACCACGTGGTCGCACATCTCGTCGCCGATGGTGATTTCGTAGTGCTTGGCGAAGCGCTCCTTCAGCCCGCGCAGGATGACCTTGCATTCTTCCTCGTTCGGCGGGTCGAGGTAGATTTTCTGGAAGCGGCGGTCCAGGGCCGTGTCGGCCTTGACGTAATCCTCGTACTCGTCGCGCGTGGTGGCGCCCATCATGTAAAGGTCGCCGGAGGTCAGATAGGGTTTCAGCAAATCGCTCACGCCCGCCGCGCCGGAGGCCACGCAGGACGGCATGATCATGTGGATTTCGTCAAGGCACAGGATGATCGGCGCGTTGTTGCGCAGCGCGTTGCGCTCGGCCACACCGCGCACGAGAGGAATGAAACGGCCCTCGAATTCGGAGCGCGAGCGGCTGCCCGCCGACAGGGCCGACATTTCCATTTCAAGAATGCGCGAGCCTTTCAGCTTGTTGGGCACCTTGTCCTGCTGGATCTTCTGGGCCAGGCCCACGAACAGCGCCGTTTTGCCCACGCCGGCGCCGGCCAGCAGCAGCACGTTCTTGCGCTCGCGCTGCACGAGGATCATCATGATGTCGTTCAGTTCCTTGTCGCGGCCGATGATGGGATCGAAGCGGTCGCGGGCGACCTGCGCCGAAATGTCGCGCGCGAAGCGGAAGATCAGGTCTTCAAGCTGCTCGTCGGATATCTTGAAGCGCGGCTTGCCGTCTTCGCCGAGTTCGATGTTGAATTGGGAAACGTCCATGCGGCCACTTTAGGCCCAACAGGTGTAGATTCAGTAATCAGAAGCCAGAAACCAGAAGCCAGAAGTCAGAAATCAGAAGTCAGAAAACCGCACAGGGCCAGTGAATTAACCTGTTCTTTAAAACCATTAATTTTTTCTGACTTCTGATTTCTGACTTCTGGCTTCTGAATACCATGTATCCATGCCCATGCCGTAAAGCGGGATTGTGGAAGGGTAGGCGATGTCCGGCCAGAGGACGAACGGATCCGTCCCGCGATAGGCCAGCGGCACCATGTAGAAATTCCACATCAGCACGCGGTCCAGCGCGCGGGCCGCCGCCACGAGGTCCGCGCGCGTTTTGGCGGAGACGAGCTTTTGCACAAGGCCGTCGACGATCCTGTTTTCGATGCCCGCGTAATTGCGGCTGCCCTTGATGCGCGCGGCTTCGCGGCCCCAGTACTGGGTTTGCTCGTTGCCGGGCGAGAGGCTGTTGATCCAGCGGAACAGCACCATGTCGTAGTCGAAGTCGTTCAGGCGGGCCTGGAACTGGGCGCTGTCCACCGTGCGCACATGGGCGGTGATGCCGAGCTTTTTCAGGCTTCGCGCGTATTCAAGGGCGATCTTTTCATCCTGCGCGCGGGAAAGAAGGATTTCGAAGACAAAATCCTTGCCGCCGGGACCGGTCAACGCGCCGTCCTTCACGCCGTAGCCGGCCTGTTTTAACAGGCGGGCGGCGTGCAGAAGATTGGCGCGCATGGCGCCCGCGCCGCGGCCTTTGGCGCGCGGCAGGTGAAAGGGCTGGTCCAGCAGGCGTTGCGGCAAGATGCGTATCCATTTTTTCAACAATGCCATTTCCTTTTCCGAGGGAGGGCCGGCGGCCGCAAGTTCGGAATTGGGAAAGATGCTTTCGATGCGCCTGTATTCGCCGCGAAAAAGGGTGCGGTTCATCCAGTCGAAATCAAAGGCGTAATTCAGGGCCTCGCGCACCTTGGGATCGCTGAAGATGCCGCGCCGCGTGTTGAAGATGAAGGCGCGCACCGGTTCGGGGCGCTTGTGCGGAAAGGCGCGGATCCTGAAGCCGCGCTTTCCGGCAAGCCGCTTCAGCTCCTGCCAGCGGCGGGGATCGCCCTCGCGCCGCGCGTCGACCTGGCGGGCGGTGAAGGCTTCCATCGCCACGCTTTCGTCGCGGTAATAGTCGAAGCGCACCGTGTCGAAGTTAAACATCCCCTTGCGCGACGGCAAATCGCGGCCCCAGTAATTCTTGTCGCGGGCATAGACGATGCTGCGGCCCGGCTCGACTTCCGCCACCCGGTAAGGGCCGCTGCCCAGGGGAAGGTCGAGCGTGGTCTCGTCAAAGGCGCGGTCCTGCCAGACATGTTTGGGAAGAATCGGCATCAATCCCATGATGAGCGGCATCTCGCGGTCGATCACGCCGTTCGCGCGCCTGAAATGAAAGGTCACGGCAAGCGGGCCGGTTTTTTCGGCCTTCGCCACCTTGTTGTAATAGGTGCGGTGGTTGGGACGGCCCCTGGCGCGCAGGGATTCAAACGAAAACAGCACGTCATCGGCGGTGACGGGCCGGCCGTCCTGCCAGCGCGCCCTGGGGTTGACGTGAAAGCGGATGGCCGAGCGGTCGGGCCTGATCTCGATGCGTTCGGCCAGAAGGGGATAGAGGGTGAAAGGCTCGTTCTGCCCGCGCGCCATGAGTCTTTCATGGACGAAGCTCAGCCCCTCGGCGGCGCGGCCCTTGACGATGAAGGGATTGAGCGAGTCAAAGCTGCCGACAAGGTTCAGGCGCAACGCGCCGCCTTTCGGCGCTTTTGGGTTGACGTAATCGAAATGCGCGAATCCGTCTTCATGGAGCGGCGCGCCATGCATGGCGATGGCCCGCATGGAAAGCCATTCTCCGGCGTGAAGGGGAAGGGCGAGAAGAAGAACAAGAAGGCATGCGAGTCCCGCCATAGACCCCGGCGCCGCCGCAGGCGGAACCGGGCGCGGGAATGACCGTCTTGTTGATTGCCGATAGGGCCTAGCTCTCATACTGCAACAGGCTGAAGACAGGGGCGTCAATGCGTTCGCGGCCTTTCAGAAAGATCAGTTCGATCATCACGGCGGTCATCAACACCTCGGCGCCCAGCTTGCGCGCCAGGGCCAGCGTCCCCGCCAGCGTACCGCCGGTGGCCAGAAGATCATCGACGATCACCACCTTCTGTCCCGCCTTCACGGCGTCGGCCTGCATTTCAATGATATCCTCGCCATATTCCAGCGCGTATTTATGCGAGACGACCGGACCCGGAAGCTTGTTCTTCTTGCGCACCATGGCGAAGCCGCAGCCGATCCGGTGGGCCAGCGCCGCCGCCACCATCAGCCCGCGCGATTCGATGCCCAGAAGCCGTTCCGGCCCCGCTTTCTTTATTTCCTCGCCCAGCCGGTCGATGGTCCCGGCCCAGGCCGGCCCATGCATCAGGAGCGTGGAAATATCGTAAAACATGACGCCGGGCTTGGGAAAATCGGGAATGGCGCGGATATGCTCTTTCAGGTCCATGGGGCGGGCTCCTTGATGGGACACCCAATCTAGTCCCGCGCCGCTTTGACCTGCAACCCCGTTCCCTGATAGATATGCGGGCATGGAACTGAACAAGGAAGATATCGCCCGGCTGCTGGCCGATCCTTCGCCGCAATCGCGGGCCGATGTGGCGGCCAAGGTCGGCTTTCATCTTTCCGGGCAGGCCGTAAACGAGACCGAAATCCAGTTGTCGCAGGATATCGTGCGCCATCTGGCCCGCGACATCACCGTGCAGGTCCGCGCGGCCCTGGCCGTCAGCGTGAAAAGCGCCCGGAAGCTGCCGCATGACGTGGCGATGCAGCTTGCCCGCGACGTGGAGGAAGTGGCGTTGCCGGTGCTGGAATTTTCGGCGGTGCTGTCGGACGACGATCTGGTCGAGATCATTCACGCCTCGCCGCCGGTCAAGCAACAGGCAGTGGCCCGGCGCGAGAACGTGTCGGAAAAGGTCGCCGAGGTTATTGTTGAAAAGGGTGACGAAAAAACGGTCACCACCCTGCTGGACAACAAAACCGCGCGCATCGCGCCGCAGACTTTCGAGAACGTCGTCAAGAAATACGGCGATGCCCCGCCGGTGCAGCAATCGCTGGTCCGGCGCGAACGCCTGCCGCTGGTGGTGGCCGAGCGCCTCGTCAACCGGGTGTCGGAAGCCTTGCGCGAGCATCTGATCGTGCATCATGACCTGCCGCGCGACGTGGTCGCCGACATTATCATGCAAGGGCGCGAGCAGGCCACGGCCAATCTTCTGGGCGGCCCATCCGCCCAGCACGACGTCGAAGATCTGGTGGACCAGTTGAAAAAAAACGGGCGGCTGACCCCCAGCCTGATCGTGCGGGCGCTCTGCGTGGGCGACCTTGGCTTTTTCGAAGCCAGCATGGCGGCGCTGGCCGATATTCCCGTGCAGAACGCGCGGGCACTGGTGCACGACAAGGGCCGGCTGGGCCTGAAATCGCTCTACGACCGCACGGCGCTTCCGCCCGGCATGTATCCCATTATTCGCGTGGCCCTCGAAGTGGTTCAGGAAACGCAGATGACCGGCGCCGAGCACGACCGCGAGCGTTACCGCGCGCGGGTCATCGAACGCATCCTGACGCAGTACGAGGATTTCAGCGCCGAGGATCTGCAGTATCTTCTCGACAAGCTCAGCGATCTGGTGGACAAGGCGGCGTGAATGGGGTTCGGAGGTTCAAAGGTTCGGAGGTTCGAAGGGAGCAAGTTAAAAAACTCCGAACCTTCGCCCCTCCGAACCTTCGAACCTCCGAACCTCTGAACCTGCTCCATGCCCGACCTTATCCTTATTGTTAAAGCCGTTGTTCTGGGCCTTGTCGAAGGCCTGACCGAATTTTTGCCCGTTTCCTCCACCGGCCACCTGATCCTGGCGGGCGAGGCGCTGAAATTCGAGGGCAGGTTTGCCGCGCTGTTCGATGTCGTGATTCAGGCCGGCGCGATGCTGGCGGTGGTGTGGATCTATCGCGCGCGGTTTTTCAAGGTGGCGTCGACGCTGCACCGTGACGCCGGTTCGCGGAAATTCATGCTGCTGCTGATCGTGGCGTTCGTTCCCGCGGCGGTGGTGGGGTTGCTGGGCCACGGCTTTATCAAGGAGCGGCTTTTCAATTCGCAGGTGGTGGCGGCGAGCCTGATCGCGGGCGGCGTGGTGATGCTGATCGTCGAACGGCTGCGCCTGAAGGAAAAGGTATTCGACGTCGACAACATGAACTGGAAAGATGCCCTCAGGATCGGATTATTCCAGTGCTTCTCCCTGGTGCCGGGCGTGTCGCGTTCGGGCGCGACCATCATCGGCGGCATGCTCGGCGGGCTTGACCGGAAAACGGCGGCCGAATTTTCCTTCTTCCTTGCCGTGCCCACGCTGACCGCCGCCGCGCTCTACGACCTTTATAAAAACTGGTCGGTCTTGACGATGGAAAATTCCCTGCTGATTTTGATTGGACTTGTCTCTTCTTTTATCTTCGGCCTGCTGGCGGTGGCGACCCTGATTCGGCTGCTGGTGCAGGTAGGATTCACGCCCTTCGCTTTTTACCGAATCATTCTGGGGGCGATTATATTATGGGCGGTTTAATTCGCATTCGGACATTCCCGCCTCTGCTTTTTCGCCTCCGCAAGCTTCGGCGTGACAAATAGGCAAAACCTCGGCGTAGCCGCAGGCGAAGCCGGGCGCGGGGACGCCTGAGATGTCGGATAAATTTGCCTCAAATTGAGTCAAAAATTGGGTAGTGTCTCAGTTTGAAAAACATCATGCCCGCGAAGGCGGGCATCCCATTGTTTTTAATCAAATGGGACCCCCGCCTTCGCGGGGGTGATTTTCAAAGTGAGACACCACCAAAAACTGAAAGTACTGGACCCCGGCTTTCGCCGGGGTGATCGGGTTTGCGGCCGGCGCAACCCGATCGTTTTGCATTTTAACAATGATAAAGGCTTTCTTAAAGAATTGGATCAAAGATATGGCCAGATTGCGGACAAACTCCTTGCAATTCCGGCCGTATGCGTCAGGAAAGACGACCTAACAAATCGCGTGCGGGCTTCATGCTCGCGCCGCTTCTCTACATGCTCGCGCTCGCCGGCGTCGGCGCGGGCGTGATGTTCACCGGCTATTCGCAGATTTTGCGCTCGAACGCCGAGATGACGTCCATCAACGCCGTGCGCGCGCAGTTGCAGGCGGCGGGGCAGACTCTTTCCGCCTCCTCCGTGCTGGATACCGACACAAGCAGCATCGTCGAGCCGCCCGCGGTTTACGCGTTCACCAGCGTGACGGGCAATGACGTCAACCGCCTTCCGGCCGACTATGGCCAGGCCGAGACGACCGGAAATCCCGACAATGTCGGCGTGATCGACGTGTCCAGCGGCGTGCGCCAGCTTGATCCCTGGGGCAAGTTCTATGTTTATTGCCGTTGGGAAAATGAGGTGGCCAGTCCTTCCGATCCTTCCATCATGGTTCTTTCGGCGGGCGCGGACGGCGCCTTGCAAACAAAATGCGGCGACACGGCGGCGCAAGGCGACGACCGCATCATCACGTCCACGGTGGCCGAGACGATCAACCGGGCCAATGTGTGGCAGGTCTCGTCCAGCTCGCAGGTGAAGTTCGGCATCGACACGAACGCGGTGCGCGTCAATCAGGACGGCTCGATGACGGCGGGCAGCCTGACGCTCGGCGCGGCGCCCACGGCGTCGGCCATGGGCGAGGTTTCCGCGGTCACCGGCAATTTTTCCGGGGCCGTTACGGCGGCAAGCGTCTCGACGGGCGGCGGGTCGATGACGGCGGGCGCGCTCACGGCCAGCAGCCTGGCCGTGACGGGCGCGGCCACTGTCGGAACCACGCTGGGCGTCACGGGCGCCGCCACGCTTTCCGGCACGCTGAGCGCGGGCGCATCCACCCTTGCCAGCCTGGGCGTCACCGGCGACGCCACGGTCGGCGGTACGCTGGGCGTGACGGGAAACACCACGTTGAGCGGCACGCTGGCGGCGGGCGCCACGGCGATCAATGGAGGCCTTGGCATCGCGGGCGACGTGGCGGTCAACACCGACAAGTTCACCATCGCGTCGGCGACCGGCAATACGGTTGTCGCCGGTACGCTCGCGGCGGGAGCCACCGGGCTTTCCAGCCTGACGCTCGGTACGGCGCTTGACCTTGCCTATGGCGGCACGGGTGCGACCAATGCATCCGGTGCGCGCGGCAATCTCGGCCTTGGCACCATGGCCACGCAGGACGCCGACGACGTCGCCATCACCGGCGGCAGCATCACCGGCACCAGCATCACCGGCGACGTGACGGGCAACGTCACGGGCTCGGCGGGAACGGTTCCGGCCAGCGGCATCACCGGCATCGTGGCGCTCAGCCAGGGCGGAACCGGGCTGAACGCCGCCGATTACGCGGCGTTGCGTTCCGGCATCGGCGCGAATAACGCCGGCAATCTCACGGCCGGCACGCTGCCCGACGCGCGCCTGAGCGCGGTGATGGGCAGTCCCGGCACCTACGGCACGGTGACGGTCGATGCCTATGGCCGCGTCACCGCGGGCAGCACCGGCGGCGACAACCTCATCCAGCAGGGAGATTCGTCGGTCACGGTCAACGACAGCGGCTCCGACGGCAGCATCACCATCAAAACCGAAAACAACACGGTGATGGTGATTGACGAGAACGGCAATGTGGGCATCGGCACGGCGGATCCGGAGCAAAGGCTGGATGTTCATGGCGGCGACGTGCAGATTGCAAACACGGCGGGCAACAACCGCATCCTTTATTTCAGCACCGCGCAAAGCCCGCGCTGGAGCCTGGCGGCCAACGGCACGGCCGAAGGCGGCAGCAACGCGGGATCGGATTTCGTCATCACCAGCTACGACGACACGGGCAGCGCCATCGGCCCCGTCATGTCGGTCACGCGCGCGACCAGCGCCGCGGCCTTCGCCGGAACGGTCAGTTCGGTGGGCGGATTTTCGGGTAGCGGCGCGGGCCTTACCGATATTCCCGCCAGCAGCATTTCGGGCACGCTCGGCGTGGGATCGGGCGGCACCGGCACGACCGAGGAATTCACCCCCGGCAGCGTGGTCTTCGCGGGAACAAGCGGCGTCTATTCGCAGGACAACGCCAATTTCTTCTGGGACAACGCCACGAACCGTCTTGGCATCGGCACGGCGTCGCCCGCATCCGCGCTGGATGTGCAGGGCGCGCTCAATGCTTCGGGCGCGGCGACGTTGGGCAGCACGCTGAGCGTGACCGGCAACGCCACCTTCGACACCAACACGCTGTATGTGGATGCGTCGGGGAACATGGTGGGGATTGGGACGGCCAGCCCCGTCGAGAAGCTGGATGTCGCGGGCGATATCCGCTTGACCAATCTCCGTACCCACAGCCTGACACGGACTCTGCCCACCACCGTCAACGACGCGGTGGATATCGGCGATTTCGCGCTTCCCCATGGCGGCAGCGCGCTTTGGATTTCCGTCACCGTGCCTTCCGGCAGCTATTCGACGGTCAAACAATATGTGCTGCCGCTTGCCTACGGTGAAACGGCAGGCGCGTGGACCATCGCCCAGCCCCTTGCCGATACCGGCGCCTACGCTGGCAATGATTTCGAACTGGATGTGAAGGTGGCCTCGCATACCACTTCGCTGCGCCTGCGCCGCACGGCGGGCAGCACGGCGGGTACGGCCTATGTGCTGATCAAGCGGGAAGGGACGGATATCAGCAGCAGCTTTACGCCTTCATCAGCCACGTCTTCCGTCTCCGCGCCGACAAGCTTCTACAGCGCCACGGCCCTGCGCCAGCTTGGCGGCAATGTCGGCATCGGCACGACGGCGCCAAGCGGCATCATCGGCCTCGGCGGCGACGTGGCGCGGGCGGTGGGCATGGAGCGCGGCACGGTGGCCGACACGGCCGGTTACGGCCTCACCATCAACGCGGGCGGGGCCACCAGCGGCGCGACCGACAAGGCGGGCGGCGACCTGACCCTGCAAAGCGGCGTCTCCACCGGCACGGGGACGTCGGACATTCATTTGCAGACCTATCCGGCGGGGACCACCGGCGCGGACGACAACGCCGCCGCCACGGTGATGACGGTGGCGGGAACCGGCAATGTGGGCATCGGCACCACGACGCCCGACGCCTCGGCGTTGCTGGACCTCACCTCCACCACCAAGGGATTCCTGCCGCCGCGCATGACCACGGCGGAGCGCGACGCCATCGGCACGCCCGCCACCGGCCTGCTGATCTATAACACCAGCACCAACATGTTCAACCTCTACGGCGGCTCAAGCTGGGACGCGGTGGGCGCGGCGGCGTCGGGCAACGCGGGCGCGGTGCAGTTCTCCGACGGCACGGGGCTGGATTCCGACGAGGCCAATTTCTTCTGGGACAACACGGAAAAACGCCTCGGTCTCGGCAGCGGCACGCCTGCCTATATGCTGGACGTGACCGGCAAGTCGCGCAGCGCCGGGCATCTGTTCCGCGAGATTACGGGGGCCAGCGCGCCGGAGCAGGCCGCCAGCGGCTGGCAGGTAAGCGGATCGACCATCTATACCCTGACAAGCAATGTCGGCATCGGCACGTCCAGCCCGGCCACGGCGCTGGACGTGAGCGGCACCATCAAGCTGGCCGATGGCGGCGAGACCTGTAGCGCCAGTTTCGCTGGTAGCATCAAATACGCCAGCGGCAAGCTGTGGTTCTGCGACGGCTCAAGCTGGACCGCCACGTCATATGAAGGCGCGCAACTCGTCATGTCGGCGGGCACCGTCAGCGCGCCGGGGCTTTATGTGGTGGACGACGGCGACACGGGCCTCTATGCGCCGACGGCCAACCAGCTTTCCGTGACGGCGGGCGGAACGGAAGTGACGCGCTTCATCACCGCTACCAACGCGAACAATTATTTCACCCTCACGCCCTCGCAGGATGATACCGCGCTCGTTCTCGGCGCGGCCGGTACCGGCACCGATGTGGGCATCGCCCTGATGCCGAAAGGCAACGGCAATGTGGGGATCGGGACGGCGAGTCCTGCTGCTACATTGCAAGTGGTGACTCCAAGTATAGGCAATGCATTGAAGCTTTCCAGAAGCGGGACTTCAGGGTACTTTACGACAAACTTCGTGGGTGATTTGACGAACTTTGATTCCTTTGACGACTACCGATTCTCCATCATGGGTACGCCGATTGTTGATATAGACAAGAACGGCAATGTCGGCATCGGGACGACGGCCCCATCACAGCTTCTCTCGGTGGGCAGCGGGAATGAATTCACGGTGACGTCGGCAGGGGCGGTGACGGCCACCAGCTTCAGCGGCGATGGATCATCGCTTACGAACCTGGATGCCGGCAACCTTGCCAGCGGCACCATCCCGGATGCGCGGTTTCCCTCGGCATTGCCGGCGGTGTCCGGCGCGAACCTCACAAATCTGAACGCCAGCGCCCTCGCCAGCGGCACGGTGCCCGCCGCGCGCATGCCGGCCTTTTCGGGCGATGTGAGCACCAACGCGGGCAGCACCGTCACGTCCATCGGCGCGGGCAAGGTGACGAATACCATGCTGGCGGGCGGGATTGATCTTGCCAGCAAGGTTTCGGGCAACCTGCCGGTCACCAATCTGGGCAGCGGCACGGGGGCCAGCGGCAGCACCTTCTGGCGCGGCGACGGCACCTGGGCCACGCCCAGCGGCATCACCGCCGGAACCTTTCTTGCCGGCAGCGTGGGCGCGCCGGGCCTTGCGGTAAGCGGCGATGACGACACCGGCCTTTACGCCCCCGCCGCCAACACGCTCGCGGTAACCGCGGGCGGGGCGGAGGTGGTACGCTGGAACACGGCCACCAGCGGCGTGAACTATGTCACCGTCACGCCGTCCGCCACCGGTGATGCGGTGCAGCTTGGCACGGCGGGCTCCGATACGAATATTGATCTGGCCCTGATGCTGAAAGGATCGGGCAAGCTTGGCGTCGGCACGGCCACGCCCGGCTATGCGCTGGATGTGAACGGCAAGGCGCGCAGCGACGCCTATCTGCTGACGAGCGTCACGGGGCTCGATCCTCCCTATCAGGCGGGCACCTCCACCGGCTGGCAGACGGTGGGCTCGGTGGTGTATGTGACCAGCAGCAGCGTGGGCATCGGCACGGATTCACCCTCGGTGGCGCTGGACGTGGTGGGCGCGGGCAATTTCAGCGGCAATCTGAACGTGGGCGGCGCGCTGGGCGTGACGGGCGCGGTCACCCTTTCCGGCCTCAACGCGGCGGGTGTCGTCACGACCGATGTGTCCGGCGTGCTTTCCACCAATGCGCAGCTCCCCGCCGCGCAGTTCCCGGCCCTGACGGGGGACGTGACCACCAGCGCGGGATCGCTGGCCACCACGGTGGCAAAGATCAACGGCGTGGCGCTGGGCGCCACCACGGCCACGGGCGGCAATCTGCTGGTCGGCAGCGGCGCGCAATGGGTTTCGCAGGCGGTAACGGGCGACGTGACCCTGACCTCCGGCGGCGTCACCGCCATCGGCGCGGGCAAGGTGACGAATGCCATGCTGGCGGGCAGCATCGCGGCGTCCAGGCTGGTGGGAACGGATATCGCCACGGTGGGGACCATCACCAGCGGCGTGTGGAATGCCGGGGCGGTCACCAGTAGCGGCACGGTCACGGGCAGCCTGTTCGCCGGCTCCGGCGCGAGCCTCACCAATCTGAACGCCGACAATCTTGCCAGCGGCACGGTGGCCACGGCCCGCCTTGGCAGCGGCACGGCTTCAAGCAGCACCTTCCTGCGCGGCGACGGCGCCTGGGCGGTGGCGGGCGGCACTTTCGGCGGTTCGGGCACCCAGAATTACATACCCAAATTCACCGACTCCGCCACGCTGGGGAATTCCATCATCTATGACGACGGCGTCAGAGTCGGCATCGGAACGACGGCACCCGCTTATGGTACGCTGGAGGTGCAGGGAGCGCTCTACGTTTCCAGCGCGGCGACTCTGGGCACGCTGAGCGTTAGCTCCGACGCTACCTTCGCCACCAACGCGCTTTTTGTGGATGCGTTGCAGAAAAGTGTGGGGATTGGGACGGCGACACCGAACACTGACGGCACTACCAGGCTTCACATTGTCGCGGGTTATGGTGGTGAGCCGAACTGGAATTACTCCCCGCTTGTTATCGTTCAAGCTAACAACACGGTGGATACACCGGCAGAGATGGCAATACTCAGCGGCAACAATGCGTATGGAAGCATTGTCTTTACGGATGCTGACGCACCTGGGCGGGGTGTTCTGCGTTACCATCATGACGTTGATGCGTTCCAGTTTGCTACGGCCAATTCAGAGAAGATGCGCATCACGAGCACGGGTAACGTCGGCATCGGGACGACGAATCCGGCGGCGAAACTGACGCTGTATGGTGACTCCGGTAATGCCGGTCCTCACTTTGCCGCTTACACGTCGACCGATGCCGGCAATCCGGTCTTCCAGATCCTGAACTGGAACAGCGACAACGTCGCGCTGAGTTTCGGGGCCTATTTCAACAATGAATGGCTGAGCAGCGATGCCGGCTCGAACTTTCAGATTTACAAGGTGACCGATGCGCTTCGCTTCAACTACGCCAGTGGCGTGGCCGCCGGAAGCTCGCTGACATGGAACGAGGGGCTTATATTGACGACGAATGGCAGAGTCGGCATCGGGGTGACGAGCCCGTCACAGCTTCTCTCGGTAGGCAGCGGAAACGAGTTTACGGTGACATCGGCAGGGGCGGTGACGGCCACCAGTTTCAGCGGCTCCGGGGCGTCGCTGACGGCGCTGAATGCCGACAACCTCGCCAGCGGCACGGTGGGGACCGCCCGTCTTGGCAGCGGCACGGCTTCAAGCAGCACCTTCCTGCGCGGGGACGGGACATGGGCGGCGCTATCGGGAACCCTCGGCGGCTCAGGCACCCAGAATTACATACCCAAATTCACCGATTCCGCCACGCTTGGCAATTCGATCATTTACGACAGTGGCGCCAATGTGGGAATCGGTTCTTCCAGCCCCACCGAAAAGCTGGATGTCGCAGGCGATATCCGCTCGACCAGTTTCCGCACCCGCAGTCTGACACGCACCCTGCCCACCACCGTCAACGACGCGGTGGATATCGGCGACTTCACGCTTCCCAGTGGCGGCAGCGCGCTTTGGGTTTCCGTCACCGTGCCTTCCGGCGGTTATTCGACGGTCAAGCAGTATGTGCTGCCGATTGCCTATCACGAAACAGGGAGCGCATGGACTATCGCCCAGCCTATTGCCGATACCGGCGCCTACGCTGGCAATGATTTCGAACTGGATGTGAAGGTGGCCGCGAATATTGCTTCGCTGCGCCTGCGCCGCACGGCGGGCAGCACGGCGGGCACGGCCTATATGCTGGTCAAGCAGGAAGGGGCGAATAGCGGCTACTTTACGGCTTCGTCGGCCACCTCCTCCGTCTCTGCGCCGACGAGCTTCTACAGCGCCACGGCCCTGCGCCAGCTTGGCGGCAATGTCGGCATCGGGACGGCGAGTCCGGGTGAGAGACTGGATGTCTACGGATACATAAAAGGCGTGGAAGGAAGCAGCAGCGGAGCGGCGGCTCAAACCTGGGCAAAAAACCTGGTGCTTGATTCGGATGGCTCCGTCGGCATGGCCTTCCTTTCTCCAAACACTCAACACGCAAACATCCACTTTGGCGACCCGGAAGATGTGGATATTGGGCAAATAGTTTATTCGCATTCGGATAAT
>JANQEX010000090.1 GCA_028278105.1 Alphaproteobacteria bacterium
AAAAACAAACTGGATTCCGGGTCGCGGTTGCTACGCAACCTTGCCCGGAATGTTCATTTAGTCTTTTCAATGACTTGAGTTTAATTGTCCATTGAACCTAGCCGGCGATCCCGGCCGGAAAAGAAAGGCCATGCGGCCTTTTGCCCGTCCGCTCCAATTAAATCGCGTTTGTGCATAAGTCCTTTGCGCCGCGCGTTTTGCCCCGCCAGCAAGGTTAACGCGCATTCACCGGATTTTCAGGGTTTGCCCCTATACTGGGGGCTGATTTTTTAGAGATTTCGGACGGGCAATATGGCGCAGCGATATTACGGACATGACGGGCGGAGAAGGAATCCGCCGCGGAGAAGGCGCGCCGCCGTCAAAACAAACGTCCGGCGTCGAAATATGACAAGGGTTTTTCCCAAGGCCATGGCCGAAGCCGGGAAGGTCCGGGATTCCGGTTCCCACATACTGTATTACAACTCACGCCTGGATCGTAAGTCAGGCTTGGGGGGAGAACTGTATCACAATGGCGAAGTTATAGCTCGGGGTGCGGCGGGATCCGGCAAAGGATTTATGAATCCCGACCTTGACCGAAAGCGCAATATAGGGCCCCTGCCAAAGGGCGTATACACTGTGAGGGATGATTATGGCTATCATCTTATGGCAGGCGGCAGAATCTACGCCAATGGCGTTCATCTGGATCCGCCGAAAGATCCCGCGCGCCGCAGAGCCCAGATGCGCGCCACGGATGGAGGATTACGCTACGGCTTTCTGATCCACGGTGGCGTGCCCGGCATAGGCTGCGTCTCGTTTTATGGGCCTGCCGATTACGATGTATCACTAGAAAGAGGCAACAGAACCGTAAGAGGACGCAGCAATACCGATTACGAAAAGCTTGCGGCCTATATGAAACAAAACAGGATCACGCATTTCGTTGTTTTCGATTCCGACAAGCTTCCCGGCGGGAAATTCGATCCTGTTGAAGTGTGGAAGAGCCTTGGCCTGAAGCCGTCCGATGCGGCTCCTGCCCCGCCGGCCGTCCCGCTGCCCCGGCCGCGGCCGCAGACGGAAGTCGTTGCCGCCACGCCCTTGCTTTCCCGGAAAGCGCCCAATCCGCCGTCTGCTGCGGGACGGGCTGGAAAATCGCCCCGTTCAACAGAACCAGCTGCCGCCGAACCCCTGCTTGAGAAGCCGTCTGCCGGGCTGCCACGGGGCCATGTGCGGGGGACCGGTTCTCCTAAAGAGCCACGGTCGTCGTCCGCCGTGGCGCCGCAGGCCAAAAAATCATCCGGTCCGGGGAAATCATCAAAGCGCACGGACTACGGGGGTCTTTTCTCGGAGGCTGTGGGAATCTTTTCCAGGTTGCTCCGCTTAGATTCTGTTGGGAAGCCGTTTAACGGAAATCTCTCGACCAACTCTTTGCAACCCGCTTCCGAAGCCGGGGCAAAGAATGAGCCTGCGGCACAGGGGACAAGCATATCCGGGGCCTCCAATCTGGAAAAAACGCTGTCTTCGACCCCCAAGCCCTAACCGGCGATTCCGGCCAGGAAGGCCGTCCAGTCTTTCGCCCGTTTGCTCCAGTTGAATTGCGTTTGCGCATAAGCCGTTTGTGCCGCGCGCCGGGCTTCGCGCTCTTCCGGCGGAAGCCTGAGCCAGCCTTTGATGACGCTGGTGGCGTGGACGGCGAAGGCGGCGGGCTCAAGCCCCTGCGGCAGCCAGCCGGGATCGTCGGGCGCCGCCACCGGCATCAGGGATGCGAATCCGCCCGCCGTTTCCGGCAGCGCCGCGCGGGCCGTGGCGATGCACAGAAGCCCCGCGCGCATCGCCTCGGCCAGGCAGATGCAAAAGCTTTCGGGATAGGTGTTGGGAGAGAGCAAAATACCGGCTCCGGCGAAGCGCCGCGCCAGCTCTTTCTGGCCGGCCGCGCCGAAATGAACGAGGCCGGGAACGGAGTCGAATTGCCGCCGCAGCGCCTCGTTTTGCGCGGGATCCTGTCCCATCACCCCGTCGCTGTAGATTTCGAAACGAAGGGCCGGAAATGCCTCATGCAGCGCGGGCAGAATGGCGGGCAGGAAGAACAGCCCCCTTTTGCTGCTTCCGGCGTAAACGGCGGTGAGAGCCTCGCGGGTTTCCTTGTGTGGCGAAACATCATGAAAATAGGGAGCCACCCCATGGCCGATCACCGCGCTTTTCGCCCGCGGCGGCGTCAGCGGCGCGTTCAGCTTTTGCTGCCAGCGGCTGACGAAAACAAGGCCGGAAAACTCCGGGCAGGGCTCCACATAGGGTGTTTGAAAGCAGGCCTCGTGCATCCAGCCGATGAGAGGGGCCTCGGTGCGCTCTTTCAGTCCGCGCAGCAGCTTCGGCGTCCAGCGCCCGTTCAGGACAAGATGGGAGAAATTCTTTAAGGAGGCCGGGTCGTCCAGCGCCTCCGGCGGGAGATGCCGCACGCCAAGCTTTTCGCCCGCCGCGCGGCTCTGGTTAATCAGGGTGACGCCGGTTCCCGCCTTCGCCAGTTCGGCGGCCAGATGGCAGGCGGCGGCCTGTGTGCCGCCCAGCGCCTGGGTTTCGGGCGTGGCGGCATCGTAGGCGGCGGCGATATCGATAAAGGCGACATGCATGGGCGAGGGTCAGGAGAAGGGTCATTAGGGTCGAAAGGGTCGACAGGGTCAAATTATTCCTGACCCTTTCGACCCTCTCGACCCTTTTTTCGACCCTGTATTTATTTCATTTTGCCTGTTGCCAGCGGCGGCGGAACCCTGTTAAATCCGCCCCGTTTCAGGTAGTGGGCCAGTTTGAGAAAATCACCCCCGCCCCCGCTTTCGCGGGGGCAGGCTCTGGCGGGGGGTCCCATTTGTTTTTCCAAAAAAATGGGATGCCCGCCTCCGCGGGCATGATTGCCGAAGGGTCAAACTGACCCACTACCCCGTTTCAAGATATCGGTCTTTAAATTCCCCCGATGCCCGTCCCGAACAGCCAAAAACCCCTTCCCGCCGCCGCGCAGCGCTACGCCGCCGCCCTTTGCGAGCTTGCCGAGAGCCAAAAGGCGCTGCCCGCCATCGAAGACGATATCAAGAGGGTTGAAAGGCTTCTGGGTGAAAGCCGCGACTTGCGCCGCTTCATCGCCTCGCCCCTCTTGCGCCGCGGCGTGAAGGCGAAAGGCCTGGCCGCCCTTTTGAAGCGCGCCGGAGCAAGCGAGCTTGGGCGGCATTTTTTCGAAATCGTGGCGCGGAACGGCCGCGCCGCCGATATTCCCGCGATCCTTGAGGCTTTCGCCGCCGTGCTTTCGGAAAGGCGCGGCGAACTGCGCGCCACCGCTTTCTCCGCCCGCCCGCTGAAAGACGCGCAGGTGGAGGCGATCAAGTCCGCCATGCTCAAATCCTTCGCCGGGAAGGGCGCGAAAGCCGTGCGGCTGGAACCCGTTGTTGATCCTTCGCTTCTGGGCGGCCTGCGCCTCCAGGCGGGAAGCTTTGTTTTTGACGGCAGCCTGAAAGGGCAACTGCAAGGGCTGGCGGTTCAGTTGAAAGGGGTCTAGAGGGGCGAAAGGGTCAGGAGGGTCGCGGAAGGACCCTTTAGGACCCTTCCGACCCTTGTGACCCTTATGACCCTCCATAACGGATCGAAGGAATAAGAAAGGAAAGAAACAAATGGAATTGCGCGCCGCTGAAATCGTCGATGTGTTGAAGCAGCAGATCGCCGCCGTCGGGCGGGAGACCGACTGGGCCGAGGTGGGGCAGGTGCTGTCGGTGGGCGACGGCGTGGCCCGCGTTTACGGGCTTGAAAACGTGCGCGCCGGCGAAATGGTGGAATTCGAGGGCGGCGTGAAGGGCATGGCTCTCAATCTTGAATCCGACAATGTGGGCGTGGTGATCTTCGGCGACGACCGCGCGGTGAAGGAAGGCGCCGCGGTCCGGCGCACCCGCGCCATCGTGGAGGCGCCCACGGGCCAGGGCCTGCTGGGCCGGGTGGTGGACGCGCTCGGCCACCCCATCGACGGCAAGGGTCCGCTGCAAGGCACGAAAATGTCGCGCGTCGAAATCAAGGCGCCCGGCATCATGCCGCGCCGCTCGGTGCACGAGCCGATGCAGACCGGCCTGAAGGCCATCGACGCGCTGGTGCCCATCGGGCGCGGCCAGCGCGAGCTTCTGATCGGCGACCGCCAGACCGGCAAGACGGCGGTGGTGATCGACGCCTTCATCAACCAGAAGCGCATCAACGCCGCGGGCGACGAAAAGAAAAAGCTCTATTGCATCTATGTGGCCATCGGGCAAAAGCGCTCGACCGTGGCGCAGATCGTGAAGACGCTGGAAGACGCGGGCGCCATGGACTATTCGGTGGTGGTGGCGGCCACGGCCTCCGATCCCGCGCCGATGCAGTTCCTGGCCCCCTACACCGGCTGCGCCATCGGCGAGCATTTCCGCGACAACGGCATGCACGCCCTGATCGTCTACGACGACCTTTCCAAGCAGGCGGTGTCGTACCGCCAGATGTCGCTTTTGCTGCGCCGTCCGCCGGGGCGCGAGGCCTATCCGGGCGACGTGTTCTACCTGCACTCCCGTCTTCTGGAACGCGCGGCCAAGCTGAACGACTCGCATGGCGGCGGCTCGCTCACCGCCATTCCGGTCGTCGAGACGCAGGCGGGCGACGTCTCGGCCTACATCCCCACCAACGTCATCTCCATCACCGACGGGCAGATTTTCCTTGAAACCTCCCTGTTCTACAAGGGCATCCGCCCCGCGATCAATGTCGGCCTGTCGGTGAGCCGCGTGGGATCGGCCGCGCAAACCAAGGCGGTGAAGAAAGTGGCGGGCTCGATCAAGCTGGAACTGGCGCAATACCGCGAAATGGCGGCCTTCGCGCAGTTCTCCTCCGACCTGGACGCCACCACCCAGCGCCTCCTGAACCGCGGCGCGCGCCTGACGGAAATCCTGAAGCAGCCGCAATACCAGCCCCTGCCGTTCGAGGAGCAGGCCGCGGTGATCTATGCCGGCGTGAAGGGCTATCTCGACAAGCTGGGGGTGACCGACGTGACGCGCTTCGAGCAGGCGCTGTTGCGCGAGCTGCGCGGCCGGGGCAAGGATATCATGGAAACGGTCCGCGCGGACGCCGACATCAAGCCCGAAAGCGAAAAGAAGCTGAAGGCGCTGATTGAGGATTGCGTGAAGGGCTTCGCCTGATTCGCGGCGCGGTTTAACGGCCTTGCCTGGCCGCGCGAAAGAAAGCCGGGAATTGTCCTTGGCCTTGTGCGGTCACGCCCGTCAAGAATCTGACCTCTGACTTCTGACCTCTGATTTCTGACTCCTGAACATGCTTGAACCCAATCCCCACGCCCCCAGCGTCGCCGAGAGCCTGTCCCGCGTGCATGTCATCGGCGGCCGCAAGACGCCGCCCGCCGAAGGAAGGACGTTCGATGTCATCAGCCCCGTCACGCGCCGCAAGCTGGCCGAAGCCGCCTTCGGCACGGCGGAAGACGTCGGCCGCGCGGTGGCCAGCGCCGGGACGGCCCAGAAGGAATGGGCCAAAAAAAGCGCGCGCGAGCGCGGAAAGCTGGTGGCCGAATGCGGCAGGCTGCTGGAGAAACATGACGAGGAACTGGCGCGGCTTGTCTGCCTTGAAACCGGCAAGGCGGTGCGCACCGAGGGCCGCCCGGAAGCGGCGGCGCTGGCCGATATCTTCAATTTTTTCGGCGGGCTTGGGTCCGAGATCAAGGGGCAGACCGTGCCTTTCCGCCCGCAGCAGCTTACCTTCACCTTGCGCGAGCCGGTGGGCGTGGTGGGCGCCATCATTCCCTGGAACGTGCCGATGATGCTGCTGGCGCTCAAGGTCTGCCCGGCGCTGGTGGCGGGCAACGCCGTGGTGGTGAAGGCGGCGGAAGAAGCGCCTTTTGCCGTGCTGCGCGTGGCGGAAATCTGCGCGCAGATTCTTCCGCCCGGCGTGTTCAATCTTCTGGCCGGCCATGGCCCCGAATGCGGCGCGCCCCTGGCGCGGCACCCGGATGTGGCAAAAATCAGCTTCACGGGCTCGGTGGAAACGGGCCGCATCGTCAACCGGATCGCCGCCGAGAAGCTGATTCCCGCCACCCTGGAGCTGGGCGGCAAGAGCCCCATGATCGTCATGGCCGATTGCGATCTGGACAAGGCCGTGGAAGGTGCGGTGACCGGCATGCGTTTTTCCCGGTGCGGGCAAAGCTGCTCGGCTTCCTCGCGCATCTTCGTGCAGGCGGCCATCCACGACGCTTTTGTTGAAAAACTCAAGGCCCGCGTCGACAACATGCGCATGGGCGATCCTTTCGACCAGGTCACCGATATCGGCACGATTGTTTCCGAAGCGCAGTTTGAGAAAGTGCAGAACTACATCCGGCTGGGCGAGGCGGAGGAAGGCGTGACGGTCCTGAGATGCTCGGCCCTGCCCGCCGATCCGCGCCTGGCGGGCGGGCTTTATATCCAGCCGGTGTTGTTCACGGGCATCAGCCGCGATTCCCCCCTGGCCCGCGAGGAGATTTTCGGCCCCGTCGCCTGCATCTTCAAGTTCGAAACGCTTGAAGAGGCGCTGGCGGCGGCGAACGACACCCGTTTCGGCCTTGCCGCCACACTCTGGACGAAAGACATGAAAACCGCGCTGGCCGGCGCGCACCGGCTGGAGGCCGGCTTTGTCCAGGTGAACCAGAATCGGGTGGTGCAGGCGGGGCTTTCCTATGGCGGCTACAAGGATTCCGGCCTTGGCAAGGAGGCCACGCTGGAATCCATGCTGGCCCATTACACCCGTGAAAAAACGGTGATGCTGAATATGGAGTAAACCCGCTCCTTGTTCCAGAAGAAGCAGATTCATGCCGAAACCGGGTGGTGTCTCAGTTTAAAAAAACATCATGCCCGCCCCCGCTGGAGTTTACCCCCGCGAAAGCGGGGGCGAGGGCAGGCTCCGGCGGGCATCCCATTGTTTTTAATCAAATGGGACC
>JANQEX010000103.1 GCA_028278105.1 Alphaproteobacteria bacterium
TGCGCGGGCCGAACGGCAGCGGCAAGACGTCGCTGCTGCGGGCCTGCGCCGGGCTTTTGCCTCATGAGGGAACCGTGACGCGGCGCGCGGATTTCTGCCTGGCCGGTCATCGCGGCGCGGTGCAGGATGAATTGACGGCGGGCGAGCATCTGGATTTCTGGCGCGCGCTTTGCCCCTCTCCGTCGCCCGCCACGAAAAGCACGGCAATGGGACATCCCTTTGCCGGACAAACGGGTTGCCCCCACGGCCCGTCTTCACGGAAGCTACGTTGGGCCTTTTGGCAAGCTCGTCCTGCAAAGCCGGAGGCGCGGCAGGGAGGCGGGAATCCCGTCGAGGCGAAGCCTCATCCCGGCAAAAGCCGGGATCCAGACAATGGAAACGGGGCCCCCGTTTTCGCGGGGGCGCCGGATGATTGCACAAGCCGCCCCTTGAACAACGAAGCCCTGCTGGAACGGCTTGGCCTCGCGCATCTGGAAAACGAACCCGTCTTCGCCCTTTCGCACGGCCAGCGGCAACGCCTGTCCCTGGCGCGGCTTTTGATCTGGAACGCGCCGCTCTGGCTCCTGGACGAGCCCGCGGCCGCGCTTGATGACGCGGGCAGGGCGATTTTCCTTGAATTGCTGGCGGCGCATGGCGCGCGCGGCGGCGCGGCGCTGATCGCGGGCCATGGCGACCTGCCGGGAGACATGCCATCGCTTGTCCTGGAAAGGCCGGCGTCACCCAAAAAACCCGTCAGGACGAACGGTGCGAAGAAATCCGGAAAATATTTTGACCGGATTTCCCCGCCGGCCCGCGGCCTCCTTGCAATGACGCGCGCGGCAAAAGGGGGCGCGGCATGAGCGCGTTTTGCGCCCTTTTGCTGCGCGATTTCCGTCTGCTGCCGCGACGGCGGACGGAGATTTTTTTGCCCCTGCTTTTCGCCTTTCTGGTGGTCAGCCTTTTTCCGCTGGCCCTGGGGCCGGACGCCGCGGGCCTGAAAAACCTTGCTCCCGGCCTTCTGTGCATCGCGGCGCTTCTGACCCAGTTTCTTGGGCTTGAACGTCTGTTCGCGGACGACGCCGAAAGCGGCGCGCTGGACCTTGTCGCGCTCTCGCCGCTGCCGCTTTCGCTTTATGCCTTGTCGCGCATGCTGGCGCGCGGGGCGGCGCAAGGCCTGCCGCTGGTTCTGGCAGCGCCCATCCTGGCCCTGATGCTGAACATGGATGCCGAAAAAATTCCGGCGCTGATGGC
Organism: Alphaproteobacteria bacterium; assembly: GCA_028278105.1. Lineage (GTDB taxonomy): Bacteria > Pseudomonadota > Alphaproteobacteria > UBA9219 > RGZA01 > JACQAB01. The sequence goes on from JANQEX010000103.1 coordinate 1,231, forward strand.
GGCGCTTGCGCTTGTATCGCTCTGCGTCACGCTGGCCGGTGGAGCCGTCGCCGCCCTGACCCTGGGCGCGCGGGGCGGCGGCGGGGTGGCCCTGCCGCTGCTGCTGGCCCCGCTTTGCGCGCCGGTGCTGATTTTTGGATCAACCCTCGCCGCCCAAGGCTTCGGGACGCAGGAAGGACGGCAGGCCGTCCTGTATCTCGGCAGCCTGTTTTTCCTTTACCTGGCGCTCGGCCCCGCATTAGGCGCGGCGGCGCTTCGATCCGCCGTGGAGGCCTCGTGAACATGGCCGCGTCCCCGTCACGCCCCGGCGCTTTCCACGCCTTCACCGCGTTCGCCTTGCCGGCCTGCTTTCTGCCGGCTTTGTTGTTTTGCGCGGCGGGACTTTATTTTGCGCTCATCGCCTCGCCTCCCGACGCGCGGCAGGGCGAGACGGTGCGCATCATGTATGTGCATGTGCCGGCCGCCTGGGGCGCGATGCTGGTTTACGCGGCGCTGGGATTGACCGCGCTGGCGGGATTTGCGTGGAAACATGTTCTGGCGGATGTGTTTTGCGCGGCCGCCGCGCCGGTCGGCGCGGTTTTGGCCGCGCTGTGCCTTGTTACCGGCAGCCTGTGGGGAAAGCCCATGTGGGGCGCCTGGTGGGTATGGGATGCGCGCCTGACCAGCATGTTGTTTCTGTTTTTCCTTTATGTGGGAGCCATCGCCTTGCGCGGCGCGTTCGCCCATGCCGCGCGGGGCGCGCAGGCCAGCCGGATTCTGCTGGTGCTGGGGCTGGTCAACCTGCCCATCGTGAAATTCTCGGTCGACTGGTGGAACACGCTGCATCAGGGCGAATCCCTGCTCCGCGACGGGGGACCCGCGATTGCGCCCGAAATGCTCTGGCCGCTGGCGCTGACGGCGGCGGGAGGGTTTTTTCTTTGCGCCGGCCTGATTCTGATGCGCATGGAAACGCTGATTCTGCGTAGCGCCGCCCGCTGAAACCCGGTCTGTTCCGACAAAGCAATGGTTAATGCTTGTTTTGGAACGGTTTTTAGTTTCATGATCGAAGCGGGCTTTTTGGTATTTTCCTGTGTTTTTGCTTTCATGATGCTGGTCTAGAGTAAGATTGATAAAGACAAGAGCCCATCAAAAAGGCCGTCGACGAACAGAGACCGAAATGCACGTAAAATTGTCCCCTGCCGTTTACCTTGCCCTGTGCGCGCTGGTGAAGGACTCGCTTGAAGTTCAAAGCGACGCCACGCCCCTTCTTCGCATGGCCGCGCTGGAGCTGGCCGCCGCGGCCGAAAGCGGCGATCTTCCCGAAGCCGTGACCGGGAAAGCCGACGTCCTCGCGGCGCTGCGCGACGAGGCTGAGGAAAAAGACCAGTCGGCGGCCTGATCCGGGTTCCGGGCATGGGGTCTGGATTGGATTTGATTTTCCTGGCACTCTAAACCCTTGCGCCTCTCTTTCTCCGTCGTATAACCAAAACCCTCCAGGGAAGGAAAAGAGCGCCTTGCTTTTTCTGATTTCCGACTTCTGATTTCTGGCTTCTGTTTCCGGTATATCTTCGCGCCCCATGAACCTGCAAACCCTCCTTGCCTGGCTTGAGCCGCATCTGAATCTTCTGGTGCTTTTTGGTCTTTTGGGGCAGACGCTGTTCATGATGCGCTTCGTGGCGCAATGGATCGCCAGCGAAAAGTCCAGGCGCAGCGTGGTGCCGGAAATATTCTGGTACTTTTCCCTGGGTGGCGGGCTGATTCTCCTGACCTACGCCATTGCCCGCCGCGACCCGGTGTTTATCATCGGCCAAAGCGCGGGGTTGTTTATTTACCTGCGCAATGTCATTTTCATCTGGCGCGACCGGCTGCGCCGCCGCGCCACCACCCATGAAGCGACCTTCGAAAACCTGGCCCGGCATGCCCAGGACCTCATCGCCCGCCAGAAAAAGGGCGAGGTTCCCCATGCCGAGCGCCGCGCCGCCGCCGAAGCGCTGCAAATTCTGGAACGGGCGGGGAAAAAAGGATCTAGGAGCTAGGATCTAGGGACTAGGTTTAATGGACAATGACCAACACGAACATTCCCACCCCCGCTTGTCCGCCTCCGCAAAAGCTTCGGCGCGACATATGCGCCAAGACCTTGGCGTAGCCGAAGGCGAGGCCGGGCGCGGGGGCAGGCTCCAGCGGGAATCCCATTTATTTTCAAGAACAAATGGGATTCCGGGTCGCGGTTGCTGCGCAACCTTGCCCGGAATGTTCATCTCGTCTTTTCAATAACTTGAGTTTAATTGTCCATTGAACCTAGGGACGAAGGGTCGATCATGATAACCATTTCGATTACTAGTCCCTAGATCCTAGCCCCTAGATCCTGTTGTTATGTCTCTCTCCCGTATCTTCTTCCCCCATCCCAACCGCATGAGCGGCGCGGCGCTGGGCCTGCTGGCGTTGCTGGGCTTTCTGGTCCTTGCGCCCGGCCTTTTCCTGATGCCGCCGACCGACCGGGATGAATCCCGCTTCGCGCAGGCTTCCAGGCAGATGCTGGAAAGCGGCGACTGGACGGACATCCGCTTCCAGGACGCGCCGCGCTACAAAAAACCCGTCGGCATCTACTGGCTTCAGGCCGGCGCCGTGACGGCGGCGGAGTCTTTGGGATTCGACGGGGCCCGCGCCGCCATCGGCCTGTACAGGCTGCCCTCGCTTCTGGGCGCGCTGGCGGCCCTGCTGCTCACGGCCATGACCGGCGCGCGGCTGACCGGCGCGCGCGGCGGGTTTACCGCCGCCTGTCTTCTGGGCTCCTGCCTTTTGATGAATGCCGAGGCGCGGCTGGCCAAGACCGACGCCGTCCTGCTGGCCCTCAGCCTTGCCACGGTCCTGGTTCTGGCCAAGGCCTATATGCGGGCAGGCCTGCCACGACCGTTGCGGGCGAAGGATTTTCTGCTTTTCTGGGGAGCGCTTGGGCTTGGCTTTCTGGTCAAGGGGCCGGTGATTTTCATCGTGGCGCTGGGATTGCCCCTGGCGCTTCGCCTGATGAAGGAGGATTTCCGCTGGCTAAGCCCCTTGCGGCCCGTTCTGGGCGCGCCGCTGTTTCTGCTGATCGCCGCACCCTGGTTCATCGCCATCAGCCTGCAATCGCAGGGCGCGTTTTTGCAGGAGTCGGCGGGGCATGACTTGCTGGCCAAGATCTGGCAGGGACAGAACTGGGGCGGCGCGCCGCCCGGCTATCACGCCCTTGTCTCGTGGGGCGTCTTCTGGCCGGCGTCGCTGCCCTTGTGGCTGGCGCTGCCCTGGCTGTGGCGCGAGCGCGCATCGCCGCACCTGAAATTCCTGATCGCCTGGACGCTGCCCGTCTATCTGGTGTTCGAGATTGTGTTCAGCAAGCTGCCGCATTACACGCTTCCAGCGGCGCCCGCCTTGATGATGGCCGCCGCGGCCTGGCTGGCCGCGCCCGCGCAGGCCAGCCGCGCGCCGCGCCTGTGGCGCGGGACCTGCCTTGCCGTTTTCAGCCTGCTGGCGATTGCGCTGTGCGCGGCTCCGGCCGTGCTGCCGGTTTTCGTGGAAGGCACCATCCATTTCTTCCCCATCTTCTTTGGCGGGCTGGCCTTGGGCTTCGCCCTTGCCGCCGTGCAGCTTTTGATGCGCGACCAGCGCAAGCTCGTGGCCTGGCCGCTGTGCCTCGCGGGCGCGATGCTGGCCCTGGCCCTGTTCCGCTTCGTGCTGCCCGGCATGCCGCATGCCTTTTTGGGCGCACGAATCGCCGAAAACCTGCGCCCCCTGCCCTCCTGCGCGGAAACGCGCCTGGCCATCGCCGGCTACAACGAGCCGAGCCTTGTGTTCCTGGCCGGAACCGGAACGCAGCTTATGGGCAAGGGCGAGGATGTGGCGCTGGCGCTCTCGGCCGATCCCTGCCTGACCGGCGGCGTGGAAGAGGCCGAGATGGAATCGTTC
>JANQEX010000087.1 GCA_028278105.1 Alphaproteobacteria bacterium
GTCGAAGAAAGGCCTGGCCACGCTTTGCATCGGCGGCGGCATGGGCATCGCCATGTGCGTGGAACGGTAGAGGTTGCGTTAAGGGGGATAACCTTAGAATAAGGCAATACGGAATTTCCCCTCCCTTTGGGAGGGGATAAAGGAGAGGGAAGCTGCTTCGAAAATAAAGAACCCCTCGCCAGCAAAGTCTTCCCTATTAGGGGAGAGGAAATTTTTTTGGGATTCCTCTTGAAGCGGCTCGCCCTTGCATGGAGTTATGGTTCTGAATGATGCGGGCCGGAGGCTTTTTTATCATCCATCATCACCACAACAGAAGGAGAGAGAGACATGACAGGTCGTGTAGCATTCGTCACCGGCGGGGCGCGGGGCATCGGCGCCGCCATTGCGGCCGCCTTCAAGGCCGCGGGCGACAAGGTGGCCGTGGGCGACATCATGGAGCCGGCCCAGGCCAAGGAATTCACCGGCAAGACCGGCATCCCGGTTTACAGGCTGGATGTGGGCGATTTCGACGCCTGCGCGCAGGTGGCGGGGCAGGTGGGCGCGGACCTCGGTCCCATCGAGATTCTTGTCAACAACGCCGGCATCACCCGCGACGCCGCCCTGCACAAGATGACTCCGCAGCAATGGAACGACGTGGTCCGCGTCAACCTGACCTCGGTGTTCAACATGAGCCGCGCGGTGATCGAGGGCATGCGCGGCAAGGGCTTTGGCCGCATCGTGAACATCAGCTCGATCAACGGGCTTGCCGGCCAGTTCGGCCAGACCAACTATTCCGCTTCCAAGGCGGGCGTGATCGGCTTCACCAAGGCGCTGGCGCTGGAGACGGCGGCCAAGGGCATTACCGTCAACGCGGTGGCTCCCGGCTATGTCGATACGGAGATGGTGCGCCTGATCGCCCCGGACATTCTGGAAAAGATCGTCGCCAAAATTCCGGCCGGCCGCCTGGGCAAGGTGGAGGAGATCGCCCGCACGGTGCTGTTCCTTGCCGCGGACGAGGGCGGCTACATCACCGGCGCCACCATCTCGGCCAATGGCGGGCAGTATATGGCGTAAAGCGCAAGGGGGGCACGATAGTTATTGTGTCCCCCATGTCTCAGGGGTGGCGTCATGTCTGTTTCAACGCGCCGCTACCCCGAACGCCCCGTTCCCGCCGTGGGAGTGGTGGTGTGGAAAGGCGGGGAATTGCTGCTGGTGAAGCGCGGCCAGCCGCCCCTGGAAGGGCAATGGGGCCTGCCGGGCGGCGTCGTGGAGCCGGGGGAGACTCCTTTTCAGGCGGCGAAACGCGAGTTGCGCGAGGAGACGGGGATAGAGATTGAGCCCCTCGCCGTCATCACTATCCTCGACAGCGTCACGCGCGATGCCGCGGGAAAGGTGGAATATCACTACAGCATCACCGAGATGAACGCGCGTTATGCCGGCGGCGCGTTGCGCGCGGCCAGCGACAGTCTTGACGCGCGCTGGATCGCGCCCGCCGAACTGGAAAAGATGGACCTGTGGGAGGAAGTAACGCACGTCGTGCAACGGGCGCTGGAGCAAAAGAACACAGTCAGCGTGGATTAGGGTCTGAACTCAATTAGAAATGAATCAAACCAAACAGATAACTGCTCATTCCGGCGGAAGCCGGAATCCAACAACCGCCGAAGGCGGTTGCATGAAGCCTCCGGCTTCATGCTGGACCCCGGCTTTCGCCGGGGTGAGAAGTTGTTTTTTCGAATAAAAAACCTGCTTAATTGAGTCCA
>JANQEX010000106.1 GCA_028278105.1 Alphaproteobacteria bacterium
ATGACCAACACGAACATTCCCGCGAAAGCGGGAATCCCATTTTTTTTCAAAAACAAACTGGATTCCGGGTCGCGGTTGCTGCGCAACCTTGCCCGGAATGTTCATCTCGTCTTTTCAAAGTCTTGAGTTTAATTGTCCATTGAACCTAGGCGTCCCCGCCCCCGCTTTTCCGCCTCCGCAAGCTTCGGCGTGGCAAATAGACAAAAACCTCGGCGTAGCCGTAGGCGAAGCCGGGCGCGGGGGTAAACTCTAGCGGGGACCCAGTTTTATATTGCCTGTTTACTGACCGCTGATTACGGAATCATGCCTGCCACGACCAAAGCCGATTACTACGAGTTGCTGAGCATTTCCCGCGACGCGGGCGGGGACGAGATCAAGCGCGCCTACCGCAAGCTGGCCATGGAGCATCATCCCGACCGCAACCAGGGCAATACCGCGGCCGAGGCGAAATTCAAGGAAGTCTCCGAGGCCTACCAGATCCTCAGCGATCCGCAGAAGCGCGCCGCCTATGACCGCTTCGGCCACGGCGCGTTTGGGCAGGGCGGCGCAAGCCCCTTCGATTTCGGCTTCGCGGGCGGGCTTTCCGACATTCTGGAAGAGGTGTTCGGCGAATTCATGGGTGGCGCCGCGCCGCGCGGCGCGCGCGGCGGCCTGGGGCCCGAACGCGGGCGCGATCTGCGCCATGATCTGGAAATCAGCCTTGAGGACGCCTTTCAGGGCGCCGAAAAGAAAATCCGCGTCGCCAGCATGATATCTTGCGAGACCTGCAAGGGCAGCGGCGCGAAGCCGGGCACCCAGCCCGCCGCCTGCAAGCAATGCGGCGGGGCGGGCAAGGTGCGGTTGCAGCAGGGCTTTTTCCTGATCGAGCGGGCCTGCCCCGTTTGCATGGGCGCGGGCCGCGTGATCGAGCAGCCCTGCCCCGCCTGCCACGGGCAGGGCCGCCAGCGGCGCGAGCAGCATCTGGAAGTCACCATTCCCGCCGGGGTGGATAACGGCACACGCATCCGCATCGCCGGCAAGGGCGAGGCCGGAATGCGCGGCGGGCCCGCGGGCGATCTTTACGTGTTCATCGCGGTGAAGCCGCATCCCTTTTTCCACCGCGAGGGCGCGAACTTGATGGTGCGCGTTCCGGTCGGCCTCGCGCAGGCGGCGCTGGGCGGCCGGATCGAGGTGCCGACGCTGGAAGGCAATCCGGCCGGGCTGAACCTGCCCGAAGGCACGCAGGGCGGCAGCCAGTTCCGCCTGAAAAACCTGGGCATGCAGGTGTTGCAGCAGAGGCGAAGCCGGGGCGCGCCCGCGCGCGGCGACCTGTTCGTGGAAGTCACGGTGGAAACGCCCGTGCATCTCAGCAAAAGGCAGCGCGAGCTTTTGACGGAATTCGAGCAGGCGGGCGAGGCGGGGAAAAACGCGCCCCAGTCGCATCATTTCCTTGAGCGGATGAAGGAATTCCTGGGCGTGAAGGGATAGCGGCCTTTCGTCGTTGCGAGTCCCGCCTTGCGAGGCTCGCAATGGCGGTTTTCTTTCTGGCGTCTTTCCGACAATTGGCGTTATCCTTGCGGGTACTTATTGGGGGAGGATTCATGACCATCAGCATCGGCGTGTTCGGGGCCAGCGGGCGCATGGGGCGCATGCTGATCCGCGAGATCCTTGACGACAAGGAATGCGTCCTGGCGGGCGGTACGCTGCGCGAGGGCTCGTCCTACATGAACCGCAGTCTCACGGATATCGTTGGCTTGCCGGCGGGCGCGGCGCTGCCGCACGCGGTGATGACCACCGTTTCGCCGGAAAAGCTGCTGGGCGTATGTGACGTGGCCATTGATTTCACCCGGCCCGAAGTGTCGGTGCATCACGCCTATGTGGCGGCGGCCATGGGCAAGCCCATGGTCATCGGCACGACGGGCTTTTCGCAGGAGCAGATCAACATGCTGGCCGAGGCCGGGAACCATGTTCCGCTGGTGGTCTCCGCCAACATGAGCATCGGCGTCAATATTCTGCTGGCGCTGGTGGAAGAGGCGGCGGAGAAGCTGGATTCCCGCTATGATATCGAGATCATCGAGATGCATCACCGCCACAAGATCGACGCGCCTTCGGGCACGGCGCTGGCGCTGGGCGACGCCGCCGCCCGCGGGCGCGACGTGACACTAAGGAGCAAGGGCGTGTATGAACGCAAGGGCCCCTGCGGTCCGCGCAAGAGGGGCGATATCGGCTTCGCGGCGCTTCGGGGCGGCGAGGTGGTGGGGGAGCATACCGTGCTTTTCGCGGGCGACGGCGAGCGGCTGGAGCTTGGCCACCGCGCCGCCGACCGGCGCATTTTCGCCACCGGTGCTATTCACGCCGCCAAATGGCTGGCCGAGCAGGGCCCCGGCTGCTACGGCATGAAAGACGTGCTGGGCTTTTGATGATGGGCGGAGCCGAAAAAGCCTTTGGACCCGCGTTCTGCCTCAGGCTTTCATCGCCTTGCATTCAAAGGCAAGCAGGGTCCGCCGGCGGTCCTCGCCCCAGCGCCAGCTTCCGGGCTTGCCGCCGGCGCCGGTCACGCGGTGGCAGGGAATGAGCATGGAAACCGGGTTGGCGTCCACCGCCATGCCGACGGCCTTGGCCGCCTGCGGCTTGCCGACCAGCGCCGCCACTTCGGCATAGCTCATGACCGAGCCGGGCTCGATCTGGAGCAGCGCTTTCCAGACCTTGAGCTGGAATTCGGTGCCGTAAAGGGCCAGCGCCCCGCCGCCCCAGCGGTCCGGCGAGAGCGCGCGGAACTGGCAGGCCAAGCCGGCGGAGCAGGAGGAATCGGCAATCAGGCGGGTTCCCGGCCAGTCGTTGCGCCAATGGCCGAGGTCGTAGTCCAGGCCATAGCCCGACGCGAACTCAAGCCGGCACAGTCCCTCCCCGGTTATGCCCATCAGCAAGGGGCCGAGGGGACTGTCATGGCATCCCCACCAGACCTGGGACGGCATGGCCGGAAGCGCCGTGATGTGGGCCGGTTTGGCGAGAACAGCCGCCACGATTAAGCTCCTGGAATCAAAAGGCCTCCGCACCGATTCGCGGGCGGGGCCTCCGCTGTTTGAATCAAAAGTGAAAAAATTGTCAATGAACAAAAAAATCGCGCCGGAGTTTTTCAGGCGTCTTGATGCCCGGTTGCCGCAGCCGCGCACCGAATTGCGCTACACCAATCCCTACACCTTGCTGGTGGCGGTGATTCTTTCCGCGCAGGCAACCGACGCGGGCGTGAACAAGGCGACGGCGAGTCTTTTCAAGGAGATAAGAACCCCGGCCCAGATGCGGGCCCTGGGCGAAAGAAGGCTGAAGCGGCATATCAGGACCATCGGCCTTTATAACGCCAAGGCCAAGAACATCATGGCCATGTCACGCATGTTGCTGGAACGTCATGACGGGAAATTGCCCGCCACCCGCGCCGGACTGGAAGCCCTGCCGGGCGTGGGGCGCAAGACGGCCAATGTGATCCTGAACGTGCTGCATGGCGAGCCGGTGATCGCGGTCGACACCCATGTTTTCCGCGTCGCCAACCGCACCGGGCTTGCGCCGGGCAAAACGCCCCGCGAGGTGGAAAAGGCGCTGCTCAAGGCCGTGCCGGAAAAATACCTGTCCAACGCGCATCATTGGCTGGTTTTGCACGGACGCTATGTGTGCAAGGCCCGCCAGCCGCTCTGCCATGAGTGCCCGGTGCGGGATTTGTGCGAATGGAAAGGGAAGCGGGGACTATAAAAGCCTCTCCGGGTAGACGCCGTGGGCACCGCAGATGCCCAGCGAGAATTCAAATTCATGCGATGTGTTCAGGAAACCGTCACCCAGCGCGGCACGTGTGGCCGGCTCAACCACCCATTCAAGCCGGGCAAAGGTGAGATGGGGAAAATAAGCATCGCCCGAAGGCGTAAAGCAGACCCGGCCCCGGCTTCTTACTTCATCAAAAATATGCTGCTGCATCTGGATCAAGGCGGCATCCTTTCGCACGCCAAGGCCGGTCCAGAACGCATCTTTCTTTTCCTGGGTGGGGAAGAAATACGGCTCGCCAATCGTGAAGATCACTGTGGGCGGAAGCTGCGCGGCAAGAAGGGAAAAGATTTCCCTTGCGTCGTCCGGCGCGCTTTCGAACTGGCAGGCCGTGACGTGCGGCAGCGCTCCTGTACCCAGCACATAGCCGCTTTCCCGGCCTGAAAAATACGCCTGCGCCCTGCCGGTTAATCGGGCGGCCAACTCTTTGTCACGCGGCGCCCACGCCAGATTAAAATGCGGCATAACCCCTTGCTACTCTCCCACCAGGCGGTCGGCGGTCGGAAAGACGGGATCCCCGTCATCACCCTGCGCCAGAAAGCTGCCGGCAGGGGAAGGCGCGCGTTGCGGAGCAGCGGCGGCCGGCGCGTCTTCGGCCAGTTGCACGTCGCCCAGCAGTTTGCCGCCGGCATGAATTTCGATCTCGCGGTAGCGCACATGGCCCGACACGCGGCCCGACGGGCGGATGGTCAGCCGTCCGCGCGCGGTCATGTTGCCGTCGAACGCGCCGGAAATTTCGGCGTTCTCCACCTCCACATTGCCGCTGTAAGACCCGCCATCGGCGATATCGAGCGCCACGCCTTCATAGCGCATGCCTTCCACCGAGCCTTCGACGATCAGCACGTCGCATTTTGAAATCTGACCGGCAAGGGTGATGTCGCGCCCCACCACCAGGCGGCGGCCTTCCGGCAGGCGGGAGGCGGCGGAGGGAGGAGGGGCCGGTTCATTTCCCCGGCGGAGGCCCGGCATATCCACCACGCCGCGCGGATTGCGGGGCTGGGCGGGCGCGGCCGCGGCGCGCAGGGGCGAACGCGGCCCGCGCATGGCGCCGAAGCCGGAATTATCGGACGGGTCGCTGGGTCGGGGCATGGGCCTGTTCCATGAAATGGGGTTGCAAGAATAACGGAATCGCGCGCGCAAAAAATCTCTAACCCATCAATGGGTAACATGGTTCACTTGTCCACTTCAACCAAATTCCGGCACAGTCCGGCCCGCGTCGCGGGTTTTCCTGCCCGGAAGAAAACCCTAAGGTCCATTCATGAACAACGAAAGGCCCCGTCATGACCCGGAAGCGATTTGATGTTCTTGGCATCGGCAACGCGATTGTCGACGTGCTCGCCACATCGACCGACGATTTTCTGAACGCCGAAGCCATTCCAAAGGGCGTGATGACGCTGGTGGATGCCGGACGCGCCGAAGACCTGTTCAGGAAAATGGGTTCGGCCACGACTGTTTCGGGCGGCTCCGCCGCCAACACCATGGTTGGCCTTGCCGCGTTGGGCGGCAAGGCGGCTTACATCGGCAGGCTGCGTGACGACAGGCTGGGCGCGTTGTTCAGCCGCGACATGAAAGCGGCGGGCGTGCATTTCACGACGCCGCTCGCCGGTTCCGGCCCGCCCAGCGCCAGTTGCATGATCCTGATCACGCCCGACGGGCATCGCAGCATGAATACCTATCTGGGCGCGTCCACCGATCTTTCCGGCGCCGAGCTGGACGAGGAGATCAGCCGCGACGCGGCGGTGACCTATCTGGAAGGCTATCTGTTCGACAAGCCTCCGGCGCAGGAAGCTTTCGCCGCCGCCGCGCGTCACGCCCACAGCCACGGCAACAAGGTGGCGCTGACGCTTTCCGATCCGTTCTGCGTCAACCGCCACCGCGAGGCTTTCCAGAATCTCGTCGCGCAAAGCGTCGATATCCTGTTCGCCAACGAGATGGAGGCCTGCGCCCTTTATCGCCGGAACAATCTGGAGGACGTATTCCCGCTGCTGGTCCGTCATTGCGAAGTGGCGGTGGTGACGCGCAGCGGGGATGGCTCGGTCATCCTTTCCGGCGGCAAGCGTATCGACATCAAGGCGGAGCCTGTTGCAAAAATTGTCGACACGACCGGCGCGGGCGATTTGTACGCCGCGGGGTTTCTGTTCGGCTATACGCACGGGATGGATCTGCGCGATTGCGGCCTTATCGGTTCGATTTGCGCCGCGGAGATCATCAGCCATGTCGGCTCGCGCCCGCAGGCCGATCTGAGAAAACTGGCGGGGGTGTGAGGGCGTAGGGTCTGAACTCAATTAGAAATGAATCAAACCAAACAGATCACTGCTCATTCCGGCGGAAGCCGGAATCCAGCAACCGCCGAAGGCGGTTGCATGAAGCCTCCGGCTTCATGCTGGACCCCGGCTTTCGCCGGGGTGAGA
>JANQEX010000023.1 GCA_028278105.1 Alphaproteobacteria bacterium
TTCTAAGGTTATCCCCCTTAACGCAACCTCTACCGTTCCACGCACATGGCGATGCCCATGCCGCCGCCGATGCAAAGCGTGGCCAGGCCTTTCTTCGACGCGCGGCGTCCCATTTCGTGCAGCAGCGTGACCAGCACGCGGGCTCCGGACGCGCCAATGGGATGGCCAAGCGCAATCGCCCCGCCGTTCACGTTCACCCTGGCAAGGTCCCAGCCCATGTCCCTGTTCACGGCGATGGCCTGCGCGGCAAAGGCCTCGTTGGCCTCGATCAGGTCAAGGTCGCCCACGGTCCAGCCCGCCTTTTTCAGCGCGGCTTGGCTGGCGGGAATGGGTCCGGTACCCATGATGGCGGGATCAACCCCGGCGGTGGCCCAGGACACGATCCGCGCCAGCGGGGTCAGGTTACGTTTCTTCGCCTCATCCTCGCGCATCAGAACCACGGCGGCGGCGCCGTCATTGATGCTGGAGGCATTGCCCGCCGTCACCGTGCCGTCCTTGGCGAAAGCGGGTTTCAGCTTGGCCAGCCCTTCGGCCGTCACGCCGGGCCGGGGGTTTTCGTCGGTATCGGCAACCCGGTCGCCCTTCTTTTCCTTGATGGTGATGGGCGTGATCTCTTCCTTGAATTTGCCCGCACCCAGGGCGGCCTCGGCCTTTTGCTGCGAGGACGCGGCGAACGCATCCTGCTCTTCGCGGGTGATGCCGTATTTTTTGGCCACGTTCTCGGCGGTGATGCCCATGTGAACATTGTTGAAGATATCCCACAGCCCGTCGCGGATCATGGTGTCCACCAGTTCGCCCGGACCCATGCGCACGCCGTTGCGCAGGAATATCGCGTGCGGCGACAGGCTCATGTTTTCCTGCCCGCCCGCCACCACGATGGCGGCGTCGTCATTGGCAATGGATTGCAGCCCCATGGCCACGGCCCGCAGGCCTGATCCGCACACCTGGTTGATGGTGATGGCCACCTTTCCGGCCGGCACGCCCGCCGCCATGGCCGCCTGGCGCGCGCCGTTCTGGCCTTGCGCCGTGGCCAGAATTTGCCCCATCACCACGTCGTCCACGTCGCCGGGCTGAATCCTGGCGCGGGACAGGGCTTCCGTTATGGCGGCGGCGCCCAACTGATGCGCGGGCACGGTTGCAAGCGCGCCGTTAAAGGTTCCAATGGCGGTGCGGGCGGCGGAAGCAATCACGATGGAAGGTGCGGGCATGTCGGCTCTTTCCGAAAAAAAGGAACGTTTCAGGACCGCCGGGCGGCAGCCGCGCCCAAGCTAAGGGCGGCGCATCCGCAACGCAAGCCAATCGAAGATTTGCGGCCATAGTTTTTCCGGGGCCGTGACATGCGCCAGCATGCTGACATGTCCGAAAGCAGGGCGAATCATGGATGCGTCTTTCATCCGGTAAGCGAGCGCCGCGGCGCTGGCGGGGGGAACGATTCGGTCCCGTTGTGGAATAACATGCAGGCTGGGCTGGCGCAGTTTTGCGGGATTGATGATTCGTCCGCCGATGGCCCACCGTCCCCGCGCAGGCGCGTTGCCGATATACCAGCCGGAAAGGCATTCGCGCGCCACGGGGGCGGCCAGCGGCACGCCGTCGTTCACCCAGTCTTCCAGCACGGCGAAGCGCCGCGCCGCAGCACCTTTCATGTCCGCGAACCGGATGAACTTTTCCACCACCGCGAAAGGCTGCTGCATCAGAAAAAATTCCTGCAACGCTTCGGGCCGGACCGTCGCCTGCTCCGGCGCGGCGTCCATGCGCTTCAGCAAAAGCTTCGCGCGCATTTCCGCCAGCGGCGCGTCCGCCCTGAAATCCCAGGGCGTGGCCAGAAGCACAAGCGGTCCGGCCTTGCGCAGCGCGATCCGCGCCAGCGCCACCGCCAGAAGCCCGCCCATGCAATAGCCGATCACCGGCACCGCGCGCCTGCCGTTCCTGCGATGCGCCACGTCCAGCGCCTTTTCAAGGCGCGCCATGTAGCCGTCCAGCGTGAACGCGCTTTCTTCCCGCCCCGGCGCGCCCCAGTCGACCAGCAGGGGACGAAAGCCGCGGGCGCGCAGGGCCCGCAAGAAACTTCTGTCCTTTTCCAGGTCAAGGATCGCGGCGCGGTTGACCAGCGAGGGCACAACCAGCACCACCGGCCCCGCGCCTCCGTAATCGCGCAAGCAAGTGGCGCCGGCCCGCCAGATCGCGGGAACCGCCGCGCGGCGCGGGGATGCCGGCGCGCGGCGGTAACGGTTGACGCCTTTCAGGAAATTTTCGTAAGAGGCGGCGGCCTCATTCTCAAGCGCGCATTCAAGCCTTGCGGCGGCGGCCAAGTCGGCGGCCCGCAGCTTCTTCAAATCCGATGACAGACGCCGTCTTTGACGAAGAAGACTTGGATGACGACGCAGAAGCCTTTCCAGCTCCCGCCGCCCGCTCCATTGCGGCAACGCGGCGGGCCAGCTCAGCCATTGAAGGATGCCCAACGCCAACACCAGCGGCAGCGGACTTGGTCCGCGGCGCGGGGTTGTTTTTGGTCTGGGATTTTTTCCTGGCGGAGTTTTTCGTTTCATTCTTCGGCGCGGCGGGCCCGTTGAAGGCGGAGGCGACGCTTAAGGGATCGGCCACCATGAGCCAGAGATCAAGCCCTTGCGTGAAAAGCGCGAAAGCCGGCTGCATCGCCTTGCTCATCTCGCGCAGGGCCGCCGGGCTTGCGACCAGAACGCCCAGTTGCTCGCGCCACAATTCATGCGTGCGCCGGGCGAGATCCCGGTAAACCGAATTACCGGGAGCCTTTGCGCTCCTGGCTTTCGGAGATTTCTTCTTGGAGGAAGCCGCCGGCTTGGATTTGGAAGGGGATTTACGGGACATGGGAAAAGCTCCGATGGGTTAAGGCCATTCTGCATCGCAAAAGGCACTTTTCAAGGGTTAAAAAAAGGTTTATAAGTTTGGTTAATTCCTGGCCACCCCGAAAGAGGATGTCGATGACGCCACAGCCGAATCAACCCAAATCCAATCCCGTTGTGATTAAAAAATACGCAAACCGGAGGCTCTACAACACCGACACAAGCTCCTACGTCACGCTCGACGATCTCTGCCAGATGATGAAGGATGGCGAGGAACTTGTTGTTTACGATGCGAAAAACGGCGACGACATCACGCGCTCGGTCCTGACGCAAATCATCGTCGAACAGGAAGCGAAGGGGCAAAGCCTTCTGCCCACAAGCTTTCTGCGTCAGCTCATCGGCTTCTATGGCAACAACATGCAGTCGATCCTGCCGCGCTACCTTGATTACTCCATGCAGGCTTTCACCAAGAACCAGTCGCAGATGCGCGATTACTTCCGGTCGACCTTCGGCGGGGTCTTCTCGCAGACGCTGGATGAAATGAGCAAGCAGAACATGGCCATCTTCAATCAGGCCATGCGCATGTTCACGCCCTTCAAGCCTGGAAGCCCAGACGAATCGGCGCCCGCCGCGACGTCTTCCTCCCCCGCCGAATCCAGGCCCGCACCCCCGGCGGCGGCCTCGCCAGGCCCCGCGCCCGCGCCGAAAGCCGAAGCCGCTCCGGCACCGCAACCCACGGCGGCTCCGCATCTGCGCCCGGTGGAAACGCCCGCGCCCGCCGCCGAGGATGACGCATCCATCCGTCAGATGCAGCAGCGCCTTGATGAACTGCAAAAGCAGATTTCCAATCTTTCCAGAGCCGAAGGTTAGGCTGTCCAGGTAAAAATTCAGGCGGTATCTTCTGACCGGCGCTTCATTCGAAGCGCCGGTTTTTTATCCGCCTGCGGCCTTTTGAAAGAACGAATGATACCAGCGAATTTATGAAATGACACATGCCGAAAGAGAGCTTGTCATGCCCGCGAAGGCGGGCATCCACGCTTGAAATCCAAACAAATCAAAAGATTATAAGCGTAGACCCCCGCCTCCCTGCTTCGCCTTCGGCTACGCAGGGCGCGTTTGCAAAATGGTCCGGCGCAACTCTAGGTTCAATGGACAATTAAACTCAAGTTATTGAAAAGACCAAATGAACATTCCGGGCAAGGTTGCGCAGCAACCGCGACCCGGAATCCAGTTTATTCCTGAAAACAAATGGGATTCCCGCTTTTTCGCCTCCGCAAAGCTTCGGCGCGACGGGTGCGCCAAGACCTCGGCGGTGCCGCAGGCGAAGCCGGGCGCGGGAATGTCCGTGTTGGTAATTGTCCATTGAACCTAGCGAAGCCGGGTCGCGGGGGTGACCGTCCGTGCCTTCGGGGTGAGTCATTTCATAAGCCCCCCGGTATCACTTCTGACGCAGGATTTTCCTTTTCTCCTTTTCGAATTCCTTTTGGGTCAAAATTTTCCGGTCCCGAAGATCGGCAAGCCTGTCGAGACGACGCTGAAGCGCATCGAACTGGCGCAAGGACCGGGAGAGACGGGTTTTCCCGGATGGTTTCCGCTCAGGTTCCGTGGTTTCCGGCGGCACAATATTTTCCGGGTAAAGGATCCAGACCGGCACGTTCAGTATGCCCGCGACTTTTACCAGAAGGTCCGCGGGAATGCGCTGCCTTCCGTTCTCCATCTTGCTCACGGATGATTTGGTCGTGCCAAGCCTTTCCGCCAGCCTTTCCTGGGTTAATCCGGCCTTTTCGCGCGCGCGGGCGATGCGGTTGTTTTTCATGCCCGCATTTTTTCATGGCGGGCCGGTGATGTATGTTTCCAAAAAAGAAACACCGGCGCGTTTCATTTCTTTTCCGGCCGCTGCTCCGGCGGTTGGTAGCGCGCGCGAATGGCGGCGGGATCGTCCACCTCCGGCCTGCCGTAGTAATAGCCCTGCAACAGGTCGACTCCTTCGGCAATCAGCCAGCCGGCCACTTCCTTCGTTTCCACGCCTTCGGCCACGGTTTGCAGCTTGAGCCCGCGCGCCAGATTCAGGAGCGTACGCACCAGGATCTGCTGGTCATGGTTGCGGGTGATGTCGCTTAAAAGCTCGCGGTCGATTTTCAGAATGTTCACGCCCAGGGTGTGCAGATAGCGAATCGACGTGAAGCCGGAGCCAAAATCGTCCAGCGCCACCGTGCCGCCCAGCTCGCGCACGGTCTCCACGAAACGCTTGGTTTCCTCGATATCGATAATCGCCGCGGTTTCGGTGATTTCCACGGTCAGGCGCCGCGCGATGTCGGGAAGATCCTTCAGCTTGGCGCGCATGATGTCGGGCCAGCCCTTTTGCGAAGCGGTCAATCCCGAAATATTGATGCCAAGATGCAGGCGCGGATCGGCCTGCAAGGCCTCGGCCGCCAGGTCCAGAACCTTGCGGTCGACGATATGGGCCAGGCCAAACTGCTCCACCACGGGGATGAACAGCCCGGCGGGAATGAAGGCGCCCTTGTCGTCGGTCATGCGGATCAGCGCCTCGAAACTGGCGATTGTCATGTCCGCCGTGGCGATCAGCGGCTGATAGGCCAGCTTCACGCCGCCGTTTTTCAGCGCCGCCAGGGTCTGCTGCCCGATTTCCAGCGCGCGGCGGTGCGAGCGCACCCGCTCCTCCGACGGGCGGTACTCCACGAAGGAATTGCGCCCCTGCCGCTGCGCCTCGCGCAGGCCCTGCTCGGCGCGGATCATCGCCTCCCAGCCGTTTTCCACCGAGGGCGGCGCGATCACCCCGCCCATCGACACCGAAACCTGCACCGGGCAGACCGGGCTTTCCACCGGCTCGTCGCGGAAGGACGACAGGAGCTTGTCGGCCAGCAGGGCCAGTTGCGCCGAGGTGCAGCCGCGCATGACCATGCCGAACTGGTCGCCGCCCACGCGGCCCACCGCGCTCACTTCCGGCAGAAGCTGGCGGATGCGACGGTAAACACCCAGAATCACGCGGTCGGCGGCGTCGGGGCCGATGGCCTCGTTGATATAGGTCATGTTGTCGATGGCCAGCACCGCATAGGTCACCGAGTTGCCCGACGCTTTCGCATCGCCCACCAGCGGGTCCAGAATTTCCAGCAGATGCTGGCGGTTGGGCAATCCGGTCAGCACGTCCACCCGGATGCGGCTGGAAAGGTCCATCTCCAGGAGCTTGCGGGCGGTAATCACCCGCAGCACCGCCTCCACCCTCCTGGGCAGGCCGGTATCGGGATTGAAAACGATATGGCCGCGCTCATGCACCCAGGCGACTGAACCGTCGTTCAGGCGGATACGGTAATCGCGGTCGATGCGCTCGGCCTGCGCCTGGACCATGAAGGCGCCGAAAAGCTGGGTGTCGGCCTCGAAGACGCGGCGGCGGAAATCCTCGCCGCGAATCTGAAAGGTGTCGTCCTTGGTGCCGAAGAAAGCCAGCAGCGCGCCGGACCAGATCATCCGGTCGTCGTCAAGGTCCCACACATAGCCGACATCGCCGGCGGCATGAAGGGCCGAACCATCGGAAGCGGTTTGCAGAACAGCGTTCATGGAAAAGCGCGCACCAGGGACAGGAATCCGGACTCCCGAAAGGAGCAAGCCCCGGACATGGCTGAATCTTCGCAGATACTATGCCACCGCGCTTAACAAAAATTAAAAGCGCATACGCGATTATTCCGTGTAAAAAACAATCTTTCCAGGATCAGGAAAAAAGCTATTCCGCAACTGGCGGTTTGGGCGCGCCCGGCACCGGCACGGTCGCCAATGGCGCGGCACTTTGGGAAGAAGACGAAGGCGTCTTGCCGGACGGGCTGTCGTTCTTTTCCGGGACAGCCTTTTCCGGGACGGCGTCTTTCTTTTCGCCGGTATTGGAGGGCGCGGGCGGCGGTGCGGGCGCAGCCGCCTCCGGCTTTGGCGCGGGTTTTCCGGCATCCTGCTTTTTGGCAAGCCCGCGTATGGCGGCGGCGACCTTGTCGCGGGCTTTCATGGCCTTCGGCTTCTCCGGCCCATCCGCTTCATGCATGAACATGCTGAACAGGCGCGTATCGGTCAGATAAACCAGCAAGGCGACATAAGCATATTTGTCCTGCGTCTGGCAGGCCACGTCCAGCGCGCGCATGTTCACGCCCGGCAGGGATTCCGCATCGCCCTTGACGACATTGAACATGCCTTCGCACTGCTTGCGATAGCCCTCCGCGATGATCGTGGTCATTTTTTCCAGCGTCATGTCTTCGGGCACGGCGCGCTCGCGCAAGCCTCCCATAACCCCGTCCGCGCGCCAGGCATAATCCACCGGCGAGCGGGAAGGATCGGGCACGTCCATGATTTCCAGGCCGTCAAGCCCCGCCTCTTTCAGAAGCCGGGCCAGTTTGGCCGGAAAAGCCGGCGGCTTGCCGGCCTTGCCGTTCGCGGCCGTTTTCGGCTCCGGCATTTTTATTTTTCCGGTGCCGACGCCCACGCAGCGTTCCAGCTCCCGCAACCCTTTCGCGCTGCCTTTCAGGCTGAAGTAGGCGATGTCCTCCGGGCCTTCGAGAGCCAGAACCCTGCCTTTTTTCAGGGCCGTGATCGCCTTTTTGTCGGCCCCCATGGGAGCCATGAGCAATTCCGGCTGCGGGGCCATGGCCACGTTCCCGCGTTCGAAAATATCGTCCACCCGGACCTTGAGCAGAAATTTGTCGTCTTTTGTGAATCCCCCCTCCGGCACCACCACGCCAATATTCACCTCATGCTTGGGCGAAAGGGCGATGGCCAGTTGCAACCCGTTGCCGTATTTGCCGCGCATCAGGCAGTAGGCGAAGCCGCCTTTCCCGTCCTCAATCATGCCCACGTCAAAGCCGCCCTTCAGTCTGGCGGGCGGCGGCGCGGCGGCAAGGGTGGTTGAGGCAGGCAACAGGGCCGCAAGCATCGCGGCAAGGACAAGGCGGCGCGGGAGGGTGCGTGATGACATGGGGTGTTTTGGGTCCTTGAATTTCCCCTTCCGCCGGAATGTCTCGACAGAAAGGGCCTTTCAACCTAGAGTTTCCGCTTCTCCATGGCAAGACACGTTCATTAAACAAGGAAAATCATCTTTTGGCGCACAGGCTTGAAGATATCGCCCGCGAACTGGGGGCAACGCTGACCGGCGACGGCTCCCTGACCGTGACCCGTCTCGTGCATCCGAAGGACGCGCGGGGGCCCGGCGACCTGCTTGTGGCCTTTGACCCGTCCTTGCATGCAACGCTTGATTCCACGCCCGCCGTTTGCGCCGTGCTCGGCGTGGAACAGGAGGCGTTGGCCGCCAGATTCAAGGGCGCCGTGCTGGTTCCGCGCCCCCGCGCGGCCATGGCGAAGCTGACCGCCCTTTTCGTCCGCCCCCTCACCGTGACGCCGGGCGCGCATCCCTCTTCGCTGGTCGATGCTTCGGCGCGGCTTGGCAAGGATGTGGCCATCGGCCCTCTCTGCGTGATCGGCCCCGGCGCAGTTCTGGATGACGGCGTGATGCTGGAATCACAAGTCACCGTCGGCGAAGGGGCGCGGATCGGCGCGGAAAGCTTTTTGCATGCCGGGGTGCGGATCGGGCCGGGCGTCACCATCGGCGCGCGGGCGGTCCTGCATTACAATGCGGTGATCGGCGCCGACGGCTTCAGCTTCACCACGCGCGAGACCGGCAGCGTGGACAAGGCCAGGGAAGGCGTGTCCCGGATTGATGCCGCCAACACCACTCTCTTGCGCATTCATTCGCTGGGCGCGGTGAGCCTCGGCGACGACGTGGAAATCGGCGCCTGCACCACCATCGACCGCGGCACGGTGACCGACACGCAGATCGGCAACGGCGCGAAAATCGACAATCACGTGCAAATCGGCCACAACGCCGTCATCGGCGGGAACGCGCTGATCTGCGGCATGGCGGGCGTGGCGGGCAGCGCGGTGCTGGGCGCCCGCGTGGTGCTGGGCGCGCGGGCGGGCGTGGCCGACCATGTGCGCGTCGGCGACGACGCCGTGCTGGGCGCGGGCGCGCAAGCCGGCAGCCATCTTGCCGCCAACGGCGTTTACCTTGGCACCCCGGCCATGCCGCGCGAGCGGGCGCTGGAACAGTTTTTCCACGTCTCGCGCCTGAAAATCCTGAATAAAAGGCTTGAAATCGCGGAAACAAAGATAAACCTTCTTGAGCATCCAGACAAAAAAGGCTAATCGAAAAAATCTCTTTCGGCGGTTCGCCGCCGTTTTTTACCAGGGATGTTGCATGAGTCCGTTGACCGATGAAATTCTGGATATCGTCGCCCAGAAAGCCATGGTGGACCGGAGCCGGCTTGCGCCGGGCGCCCGCCTGTCCGATCTTCAAATCAGTTCGCTCGACGTGGTGGAGATCGTCTTCGCGCTGGAAGACCGCTTCCAGATCCAGATCCCCTTCAACGCCAATTCCAGCAATGTCGAGTTTGAAACGGTGAACGAGGTGGTGACGGCGGTGGAGAAGCTCATTCAGGCCAAGGCGGACGGGCGCACCCTGAGCGAGGCCGAGCTTTTCCCCGGCAAGCAGAAGGCCGCGGGCGGCGGCTAGGTTTTACCCTCTCCCTATGGGAGCCGGGCTCTCGCATATGGACTGCGGAAGAAATAATCAGGCGTCCCCGCGAAAGCGGGGACCCAGTTTGTTAAATAAAACTGGATTCCCGCTTGCGCGGGAATGCCTTTGGTTGTGTCTTTGCCATGTCGCCCCCTGCCGAATCCAGCAAAAGGACATCCCATGAATCGCGTGGTGGTCACCGGCCTTGGAGTCGTCTCCGCCATCGGCATGGATGCGTCCGCCTTTTGGGATTCCCTGAAGGAAGGAAAGAGCGGCATCGCGCCCGTCAGCAACATACCGTCCGAAAACCTCGCCAATAAAATGGTCGCCGAGGTCAGGGGCTTCGACCCCGCCGCGCATTTCGACCCCAAAAAGCTTCCCATGCTCGACCGTTTCTCGCAATTCGCCCTCGTGGCGGGGCGGCAGGCGGTGGCCGACAGCGGCCTGACATTCGACGGCGAGCTTTCCGCCAACACCGCCTGCATCATGGGCACCGGCGTCGGCGGCCAGCAAACGGTGGAAGACGCCTATTCCAAGCTGGTTGCGGCAGGCCCCATCGGCACGCAGCCGGTCCGGGTGCATCCCTTCACCGTGCCGCGCCTGATGGCCAATGCCGGCGGCTGCCAGATCAGCATGGAGCATAATATCCGCGGGCCGGGCTACACCATCGCCAGCGCCTGCGCCTCGGCCACCCATGCCATCGGAACCGCCTTTCACATGCTGCGTTCGGGCGCGGCGGCCTGCGCCGTGACGGGCGGCGCGGAAGCCTGCCTCACCTACGGCACGCTGAAGAGCTGGGAGGCCTTGCGCGTCATGGCCCCGGACACCTGCCGCCCCTTCTCGCTGGGACGCGGCGGCATGATTTTGGGCGAGGGCGCGGCGGTTCTGGTGCTGGAAGAGTATGAGCGCGCCAAGAAACGCGGCGCGAACATCCATGCCGAGATCACCGGCTTCGGCATGAGCAGCGACGCGAAAGACATCACCACCCCCGACCCCGACGGCGGGCGGCGGGCGATCGCGGCGGCCCTGCGCGATGCGCGTCTCGCCCCCGAAGACATCGACTACATCAATGCCCACGGCACCGGCACGCGCAGCAATGATTCCACCGAGACCCAGGCCATCAAAATGGCCTTCGGCGATCATGCGGGACGGCTCGCGCTTTCCTCCGGCAAATCCCAGTTCGGCCATGCCCTGGGCGCGGCCGGCGCGCTGGAGGCGGTGGCCGGCGTGCTGGCGCTGCGGAACCAGATCGCGCCGCCCACCCTGAATTACGTTGAAAAAGACCCGGAATGCGATCTGGACGTCATCCCCAATGCCGCGCGCGCGATGAAAATGACCAACATCCTCAGCAATTCCTTTGCCTTCGGGGGCCTCAACGCCGTGCTGGCCTTCCGGCGGGTGTAGCGGTCCCGTCAGGCCCGCGACGGCGGGCCGCCGCGTCTCTGGCTCCAGAACAGGAACAGATTGGCCCCGATCACCATCGCGCCGCCCACATAGGTCCACGGCACGGGCGCGTCGCCAAACAGGACATAGCCTATCGCCGCGCCGTAAATGAATTGCAGGAATTGCGGCATGGAAATCACCCCTGCTGGCGCGCACCGAAAGGCGCGCACCAGAAAAATCTGCGCCGCTCCGAAAAACAGCCCGCCGAGCAGCATCACGCCCGCATCCGCCCAGTCCGGCATCACCCATCCCGTGGCGGCGGCGAGGATCAGGCTGGGCGCGCCCACGATCCACCCCACGCTGATGGCGGGCGACAGCGGCGTTTCGGTTTCCGCCATCTTGCGCACGATCAGGTTCACGAACGCGATGGCCACCGTTCCGCCAAAAGCCGCCAGCGTCCAGACTGAAAAAGACCCTTCCGGGCGCAGCGCCACCACCACGCCCGCGAAGCTGACCGCCGCCGTGATGAGCGTCGCGGCGGTCAGGCGCTCGCGCAGGAAAAAGGCGGCCAGAAACACCACTATAATCGGGCACAGGAACACAATCACATAAAATTCGGCGAGGCCGATATGCGTAAGGCTGAGCGTGATCAGCCCATTGGCGACAAACTGGACGATGCCGCGCGCCAGATGCAGGCGGATCTTCCGGGGCCGGATGACGTCGGCGAAATTCTCGCGGTTCGAAAGCCAGGCCCAGAACAGCACGAAAAAGCTGCTCAGGAAAAAGCCGGCTCCCATCGCCTCGAACACGGGATAGCGCGTCACGAGCAGCTTCACCGTGGCGTCAAAGCAGGTGAAAAGAAAAAAGGCCGCCGTCGCCATGAGAAGGCCGGCAACGGCGGGCGAAAGGCGGTTCATGTTCGTTCTCCGGCGGAGTCGCGCTTTTGCAAAATCAGGATCAGGATATTGCTGGAAATAATCATGGCCGCACCCGTCAGCGCCCAGTGGTCCGGCCATTTGCCGTTCAACAAAAGATGCGCCAGCGTTCCCCACACGAATTGCATGAACTGGCAGGGCGCGACCAGATAGGCGGGCGCGAAGCGGAAGGCCCAGGCGCTCATGTTCAGCGCAAGAGCGAGAAAAACCCCGGCGGCGGCAAAACCGGCCAGATGCAGAAGCGATTCAACGGGCCTGAACACCCCCCATACCGGCAGGGCGAACAAAAGGGCCGCGACCGTCACGGGATAGAAGATCAGCACCGCCGGCCCGTCCTTGGGCGACAGATAGCGGTTCAGCACCACGTTGCAGCCAAACAGGCAGGCCGCGCCGAAAATCAGCAGCGCGTAATGATTGAAACCCTCCGCGCCCGGCCGCATCGCCACGACGATTCCGCCAAAACCGAACAGCAGCACCAGCAGCTTTTGCAGGCCCACCGGTTCTTTCAGGACATATCCCGCCAGAATCGGGCCCAGAAGCGGGCAGAAAAAGATAATCACATACATATTGGGCAAGGGCACATGCGGCAGCGCCGTGAACACCAGCAGCGTGCCAAGGGCGAAAAGCGTCCCGCGCAGGACATGCAGGCGGGGATGGCGCGTTTGAAAGACGCGCGGCATTCCCTTCAGGCCCCGGCGCAACAAAACGGACCCGGACAGCAACGCCAGCGCCAGCAGGGATTCCGTCCACGCCACCTGCACCGGCGGATAGACCGCCGCAAGCTTCGAGACCAGAATATCGCACATGCTGTAGCAGAGATAGGCCAGAAGGCCGCACAGCATGCCCAGCAGGGGACGGATGGAGCGGGAATGTTCGGGGAAGGCGGGCATGCGGGTCTGGAAGGGCGCGGGGGCCCAAGTAGAAGGTAGAAAACGCCAAAAAGAAAGGGTTTTTCCGATTCCGCTTTTCTGGTTTACTGGTCCGGTCTTTTTCAACCGTCATTGCGGGCGCCCAGGGCGCGAAGCAATCCAGCACGAAGCCGCGATTGGCGATGATATGAATCATGCCGGCGGCGGACGCCGCCTTATGCTGGATCGCCACGCCGTGCTGTGCGCGGCTCGCGGTGACGTGTTGCAATGTGTGAGTTGGCATGCCTGCATCTGCCCGCCTTTTTCGCCGCCTTGGCCTTTACGCCCTGCTGGCCGCCGTGCTGGCCGCGCTCTGGTGCGGCTGGTGGCACGCCGTGGCGCTGGACGCGGAAAGCCGGTTCCGCGCCTGGCAAGGCGAACTGGCCCAAACCGGCGGCGCCTTGCGGGCGCATGTGAGCCTGCGCGGTTTTCCTTTTGCCGTGGTGCTGCGCGCGAAGGATTTTGAATTCGAGAAGCCGGGCCTGCTGAAAATTTCCGCTCCGGTGCTGGACTTGCGCTTCAGCCCCCTCACCCCCTTCCGGCCGGCCGCGGTGACCGACAAGACCCTCACCCTTCATCTCATGCGGGGACCGGCGCGCATGACCATCGACAGCCTGGAGGTCCGTTTCGTCCGGCCCTGGTTCGGCCCGCGCAGCAGCCGCGGCACCGGCCTCGTGGTCAAGGCGCATTTTGAAAAGATCGGACTGGAAGGGGTTCCGATGCCGCTCGGCGACACCATCGGCGAGCTGGGCTTCACCGCCAAGATCAAGGGCCGCCCGCCGGATATTTTCGAGGAAACCTCGCTTTCCAAATGGCGGGATTCCGGCGGGTCGATCAAAATTCAATGGCTGAAAATGCTGTGGGGCCCGCTCATCTTCGACGGCAGTGGCCGCCTGGCCATCGACGGCAATTTCCAGCCCGTCGCCGCCTTCAACGGCCGCGTGGACGGCTATGAACCGGCCATTGACCGGCTGCGCGAGGCGGGATCGATCAAGCCTCTGGTGGCCAGCCTGTTCAAGGCCGCGTTGAAGCTTCTCGAAAACCGCGAGGATCCCGGCGCGCCCGGCGTGGCCGTGCCGGTGACCATTCAAGGCAACGCGCTGTCGGTGGCGGGCGTGAACCTCGCCCACTGGGAGCCGTTCAACTGGCCGTAATCAGAAGTCAGAATCCAGAAATCAGAAGAAGTCATTCAAATTTCTGATTTCTGGATTCTGACTTCTGGTTTCTGCCTTCCGTCCACCAATTTTATCCGCCGCCCGGCGCGGACGGCGAAATCGGCGTCATGCGTCACCACGATCACCGTATGCCCCCGGCGGCTTAAGTCCTGAAGCATGGCGAACACCGCCGCGCTGTTCCGGCTGTCCAGCGAGCCGGTGGGCTCGTCCGCCAGAATAAAGCGCGGCTGGTTGGCAAGGGCCCGCGCCACCGCCACCCGCTGCCGCTGCCCGCCGGAAAGCTGCGACGGCAGCTTTCGCGCCTGATCCTCCATGCCGAGGCCGGCCAGGACGCCGCGCGCGGCGCTTCGCATCGCCGCCTCGTCCAGCCGCGCCAACTGGCGCATGGGCAGCATGACGTTGTCCAGCACCGTCAGCTCCGGCAAAAGAAAGTGGAACTGGAACACGAAGCCGAAATGCCGCAAGCGCAGCGCCGCCCGCGCGTCTTCCGGCAGACGGGCGGTGGATTCGCCATCCAGCAGCACGTCGCCGGAGGTCGGCACGTCCAGAAGCCCCAGCAGATAGAGCAGCGACGACTTCCCCGATCCCGACGGGCCCGTAATCACCGCGAACTCCCCTTCCGCGAAGGAAACCGATACATCCTCCACCAGCGTAAACTCCACCTCGCCGTCATGCAGGTGGCGCGTCAGGTTCCGGGTGGCCAGCACACTCATGTGGCGCCCCGGATGATGTTCAGCGGATTGGTGCGCGCCGCCCGGCGGGCGGGCAGCCAGGCCGCCCAGGCCGCGATCAATAGCGCGATTCCGCCCGCCAGCACGAAACGCCAGCCCTGAATCAGCACGCGCAGGGTTTGCCCCGGCTCCGTCGCGCCGGGGGCGGGCACCATGGCCAAGCCCCGCGCCATGAAATAGCCCATCACGCAGCCGGCCAGTGCGCCGATGGTTCCCACGATCAGCCCCTGCACCAGAAACATGCGCACGATGGCGGGCGCGGGCAGGCCGATGGAACGCATGATGGCGATGTCGCGCGCCTTTTCGCCCACCACGGTAGAAATGATGTTGTAGATGCCAAAGCCCGCCACCAGCATGATCGCCGTCAGCGTGGAATAGATGATGAAATTCTGCAAGACGAACACCGACAGGATGCGGCTGTTGGTTTCCTCCCAGGGCGCGGCCTTGTAGCCGAAGCGGGATTCCAGCATTTCCGCCATGGGGATCGACTGCCGGATATCGGCCAGGCGGATGCGGATCTGGTTGACGATGCGGGCGCGGCCCTGCATGGCCTGCTGCTTGGTCAGGTTCACATAGACGCGGCCGGCGTCCAGTTGCTCCAGCCCGGTTTTGAAAATGCCCACCACCCGCAGCGTGGCGCGCCCGCCGCGCGCGGCCACCGCGAGCGTGTCGCCGATGCCGGCCTGCATTTTTTCGGCCAGCTTCGCGCCGATAATCACCCCGTCGGCCGCCGCGGCCAGATGGGCCAGGCTGCCCTGGTTCATGTCCCGGACAAGGTTGGAGGCGCGCTCTTCCTTCAACGGCGCGATGCCAAGTGCCGAGACGGCGTAATCGCGTCCGGCGCGGCGCAACAGAAGCTGGCCGCTCAGCGTGGGCGCGTAATGGACGCCCGGCATGAGATCCAGCGCGCGCATGATCCGCGGCGCGTTGGCAAGTCCGCGCACCGGGTCGCGCGGCAGCACACGTTTGATGTCCAGCACCGCGTCTTTCTCGGCCCCCTCCAACGGCTGAAGCGCGGGCGTGCGGTATTCGTCGCTGATGACGATGTGCGGGTTGGATTCGATCAGCTCGGTGCGGTAGTAGTCCTGAAAGCCGTTCATCATGCCCGACAGGGCGATGAAAAATCCCACGCCAATCGCCACGCCCAGCACCGACACCAGCGCCTGCCTCTTGCGCGAGCGGATGTGGGAAAGGGCGATGTCAAGGCTCAGGGGAAGCATGTTCAGGCGCGACTATCAGGAGGATGAATTCCAGGAAGGCGGAATCCACCCCCCTCCCTCCGGGAGGGGCTGGGGGAGGGACAAATCCTGCCAACCCTTATCACTGCCTGCATATCCCTTCCACCTTCCCTCCCCTAACCCCTCCCAAAGGGAGGGGGATATTTGCTTACGGCGTGGGAGGATTGAACACATTGAGCCTCGGCCCGCCGTTTTTCACGATGCGGACGGGTGCGCCATCCTTCCAGTCCAAAGAAGGCTTCAGGGCCACCACGTCTTTTTCATCCACGCCCTCGACGACTTCCGCCTTTTCCGGGCCCACCGCGCCAAGCTTCACCTTTTGCCGCTTCAGACGCCCGTTCTTGATTTTCCACACGCTGGCGGCGCCCAGCGCACCCCCGGCGGGAGCCGCGCGCATGACCGCGGAAACCGGCAACAGCAGGGCGTCTTCATGCTCCGCCAGCACGATGTTCACGTCCACCGTCATGCCCGCCATCAGCCTGGTGTCGGGCGGCAGTCCGGAATCGACGCGCCAGGTGCGGGTGGCCACATCGCCCACCGCGCGCACGACATCCACCCTGCTCTCGAAGCTTTCGCCCGGAAAGGCCTCGCTGGTGGCGACCACGCGGGCGCCCTTGCGCACGCGGGGAATGTCGCGCTCGTCCACATCGGCGATGATGCGCAGCTTGCGGGTGGAGGCGACGGTAAAGAGCGCGGTATTGGCGGGCACGCTCTGGCCGGGATCGACATTGCGTTCAATCACCGCGCCGTCGATCGGCGACAGGATGGAAAGATCGCGCAGGTCCTTTTCGGTCTGCTCCAGCGCGGCTTTCGACTGCTGCAGTTCCGTTTCCGCCCGTTGCAGGTTTTGCCGGGTGGTGAAGGAGCGCCGGACGAGAATGCTCTGCCGCTCGAACTCCTTTTGCGCGAGATCATGGCGGGCGCGGGCGTCGTCCACGCGTTGCACGGCCTTTTCATCGTCCATCACCGCCAAAGGGCCGCCCTTTTCCACGCGGTCGCCCACATCCGCCAGCACATCGACCACGCGCCCGGCCATCGGCGCGCCGACCCGGCTGGTATTCACGGCGTCGACCGTGCCGGTGGCATAGACGGCTTCGACGGCCTTGCCGCGCACGGGCGCGACGGCCACCACCTCCACTGATTTGCCGATGGTCAGAACAAGCGCAAGCCCCGCCAGGAGCACCGGCACGATGAACAGCAGACGGGGAATCCGGAAAGCGGGCATGGACGGGCCTTGTCAGGCCTTTTTATGGACCCGTAATTCTTGAAGATCCATTAAGGCGAAAAATGGGTAGTGGGTCAGTTTGACCTCTCGACAATCATGCCCGCGGAGGCGGGCATCCCATTTTTCTTGAAAAAACAAATGGGACCCCCGCCGGAGCCTGTCCCCGCCCCCGCCTTCGCGGGGGTAAACTCCAGCGGGGGCGGGGGTGATTTTCTCAAACCGACCCACTACCGAAAAATGCGCCTGCCCCCCGGCTTTTGCGGCCACCTCCTGCCAGAAGCGTTTTGCGCGGCTAGCGGGAATCCTTGCCGGATCGGCCTGTTTTTTCGGCAAGCCACATCTTGATAAGAGACTGATAGGGAACGTCCTTGCGATTGGCCGACGCCTTGATCCGTTCCAGAAGATCGGTCGGCTGCCAAGGGTCACGCTTGCTCCTTTCGCCTTCGGCGAGGGGGGGGCTTTTTCAAATATGCCAACCACGCAGCTCGTTCGCTCGTTCAATAAACTGTTGCTTTGGGCGATGATTTTTCTCCGCTGGAATATGAATAACTTCTCTTAACTGAGAACGAAAACCTTGCAATTTTCCATCAAGCCCCGCTTTTCGAAGCCCTTCAATGCGGCCGTCATTAACATATATGCGATAATCCGGGTCAAAGGTGATAAGGCTTCTGTCATAGGCACGATGATGAAGCGCACAAAGAGCAATGCCGTTAGAGGTTTCATCTGTACTGCCCGGTTCTGCAACTGGAAGAATATGGGCGCCATCCAAGAGTTGCAGCTGGATACCGCAAACCGCGCAGCGATGTTTGTAAGCGTTTAAAACGCGCTCACTAAAATCGAGAGCGCGCAAGGCCCGCCGTGTTTGAGACACCGCCCAACGGCGGGGTTCTGCAATTTCTTCCCTTATCTCATGTTCAGCAATTCCAGATGGTTCCAAAGCCATGCGCGCAAGCAAATTCTCTTCCCGCAGAGTTTGCCCCGTATCATGCAGCGCCTCAAGGTTTTCTGCATACGCACCAAGAAAATCCGGCCTAAAAGCAATGGCAAGCTCACTTGTATTTTTTCGATGTATTGCAAATCTGTTGGCCAAAGCAGATTGTAGCGCCGCCAATCCAACTTGGAAGGACGGCGACCCTCCCAACTTTTTTTTATGCCTTCTATAATCAAATCCTGCAAACACCTCATCATTTGGCCACCAACCGAGAATGAGCGTTTTCCCGCCGATTTCCGGCTCAAACCAGTCCTGTCCAAGGCCCGTTATCTGAATACGGTATTCGGATGCGCTTCGCTGGCGACCGCCACCATGTGTTATATTCCATATATAAACTCTAATTGTAAAAGCATGATCGTCCCGACATATGCGATAGCGGCCGGGGTGCTCCCCCTTCCTGGAAAGATACAGCACATTCCATCCGCCATCACGAAATGCGTCTTCAACATGCTGAAGCAATTCTGCTTTAGAAAGCCTCGCCACCGCGGTTATCCATCAGATGATTTTGCTGCGATAGAACATGGTTCTTCCTCACATGTAGCTGAAGAAACGTGAGCGGATTTTTTTCCATCATTCTTCGTTGCTGGTCTTGTCTTTCCACCATTTTCCGCCAAGGGTGCCGGGTCAGAGTCATTCCACAATAGTCCGGGGCGAGAAATTCTATAAAAACTATCCTCGTCTTTAGCTGAGGGACGCATGGGCACGAGAATGTTTTGGAAACGGCCTAATGCTCCCTGGAGGTAGTCCTTGACAAGCTCCGCGCAAGCCCATTTTCGCCCAAGCCTCTCCGAAACCTCCCCCGTAACACAACTGCCCGCAAAAGGATCAAATACAAAATCACCCGGATCCGTAAGCATGCGGATAAAATATTCCGGCAGGTCAGATGGAAAGCGCGCCGGATGAGGCTTTATTTTTTTCTCTTGGCAATATCGCATATAAGCACTGTTGCTTTCCGTATTTGGAATGGCAATCAGATTTGGCGGGATGGCCGCTCCATTATTTACAGAAAATTTTTTGCTTATATCGTGGCCGGATGGACGCCGCTTTGCCTTATAACCATTGGCCAGCAATGCTTCCATGCTAGGGCTATACGGTTGAAGGACTCGATGATTACTCGCCCTTGGCCATTCCGATTTCGATAGCCACCAGACTGTATTAATTGCATCTTTCACGCGGATGCGGCGGATATTTACCCATTCGGCGGGAGTGGGAAGTTTGGAGGGATTCCACCAGTAAAAATCCTGAGCAAGATGAAATCCAAATTCATCGCACAACATAACAAGCAACTTAAAGTGATACAAGCTTCGCACCGGCACGCCCGGTCTCCACGCTCCTCCGATATCTATAACCAAGCTGCCTCTTGTTTTTATAATGCGGTAAAATTCCCGAGCGAATTCACGGAACCATTTCAAATAGCTGTCTTCCTGAGCATTTCCGTATTCTTTTTTTCTGGTGAGGCCAAAGGGCGGACTTGTCATCACAAGATCCACGCTATTCGACTTTATAGCCTTCATAACATCAAGGCTATCCGCGCAATATATCTTGCCGAGCTTCGTTGAATGGAAGATCGGGAGGGATTTTTTCTGCATTAGAGAATGTTAGCCATGCCCTGCGCTTCAATCAAATGATTTGCAGAACTGCATGGAAAGGCCACAATCAAGCTAATTTTGTATTATGGCGCACTGCAATTCGTTCCCTAAAGGTCTTTGCGGAATTGGAAGCACACGACGCGGTAGCTGGCAGCGGTGAGCAAGGCGTCCCTTTGGCGATCTTTGTCAGCGTTATGACTCTTGTCATCAAGTTCCACGGCCCTTTCTTCGTCCATTGTTGAAAGCGGGCATAGATCATTTTAGCGGGGCTGTATTTCAGCAAACAGCCACACCAGCAACATTCTGACAACAGAACATGAATGATGCCGCTGATGCTCCGGTGGACAAGCTTTCTTTAAGGACTCGCTGTAGCCCTAGCATAGGCGGGCAATAGTAGTCTTGTGGTCGGCTATAAAAATCAAGCCGCTTTCGTCAACTCGCCGACAACGGCCTCAATCGCCGCCACGGCGTCCTGCGCCTTGGCCGGATCGGCCCCGCCGGCCTGCGCCATGTCGGGACGGCCGCCGCCGCCCTTGCCGCCCAGAGCCTCGCTGCCCTTGCGGGCCAGGTCCACCGCGCTGAGCCTGCCGGTCAAATCGCCGGTCACGCCCACCACCAGCGACACCTTTCCCTCAAATACCGACACCAGCGCCACCACGCCGGAGCCGATGTTTTTTTTCAGCGTATCGGCCATGGGCTTTAAATCCTTCGCGGGCACACCCCGCAGAACGCGGGAGACAAAGGAGATCGCGCCGGCTTTTCCCGGCACATCCGCACCGGCCGCCATGCCACCGCCAAGGGCCGCCGCGCGGCGCAGCTCGCCCAGTTCGCGCTCCAGTTTCTTGCGTTCTTCCACAAGGGCTTCGAGGCGCCGCGGCACTTCGGCGCGGGAGACGCGCAGGATATCGGCCGCCTGTCTGGCAAGATTTTCCTGCGAACGCAGATAGGCCAGCGCCCCCGCGCCCGTCACGGCTTCGATGCGGCGCACGCCGGACGCCACCGCGCTCTCCGCCACGATCTTGAACAGCCCAATGTCGCCCGCGCGCTTCACATGCGTGCCGCCGCAAAACTCCATGGAAAAGACGCGCTCCCTGCCCTCCTCCACGCCGCCGATGGAAAGCACGCGCACTTCCTCGCCGTATTTTTCGCCGAACATGGCCAGCGCGCCTTCCCGGACCGCCGCGTCGGGCGTCATCAGGCGGGTGAGGGTTTCCGCGTTCGCGCGGATGCGCTCATTGACGATGTCCTCCACCTTTTGAATCTGCTCCTCCGTCATCGCCGCCGGGTGGCTGAAATCGAAGCGAAGCCCTTCCGGCCCCACCGCCGAGCCTTTCTGCCCCACATGCGGGCCAAGGGTGCGGCGCAAGGCTTCCTGCAGCAAATGAGTGGCCGAATGATTGGCGCGGGTAGCCGTGCGGCGGGCATGATCCACTTCCAGAAAAACGGCATCGCCTTCCCTCAAGGCGCCGCTTTCCACCTTGGCATGATGCACAAGAAGCCCGCCGGCTTCCCTTTGCGTGCCGGTGACGGCGAGCTTCACGCCGCCGGGTGCGGTGATGACGCCCCTGTCGCCAACCTGCCCGCCGCTTTCGCCGTAAAAAGGCGTCTGGTTCAGGACCGCGGCGACACTCTCGCCCGCTTTCGCTTCCTTCACCCTTGCGCCGTCTTTGACCAGCGCCAAAACCTGCCCTTCGGCTTTCTCGGATGCGTAGCCAAGGAAATCGGTCGCGCCCAGCTCGTCATAGAATTCGAACCACAGGCGCGACGCCGCCGCCTCGCCCGTGCCGGACCAGCTTTTGCGCGCTTCTTCCTTCTGTCTGGCCATGGCGGCATCGAAACCCGGCTGGTCCACCGTCATGCCGCGCCCGCGCAACACGTCCTGCGTCAGGTCCAGCGGGAATCCGAAAGTGTCGTAAAGCCGGAAAGCCACCGCGCCCGGAAGCGCGCCGCCCGTGGCCAGCCGGCCGGCTTCGTCGTCCAGAAGTTTCAGGCCGCGCTCCAGGGTTTGCTTGAAGCGGGTTTCTTCCAGCTTCAGCATTTCGGTGACCAGCGGCTCGGCCCGCGCCAGTTCGGGATAGGCGCCGCCCATCAACCGGACAAGCTCCGGCACGAGACGATGCATCAAGGGCTCGCGCGCGCCCAGCATGTGGGCGTGGCGCATGGCGCGGCGCATGATGCGGCGAAGCACATAGCCACGCCCTTCGTTGCCGGGCATCACGCCGTCGGCCATCAAAAAAGCGCTGGCGCGCAGATGATCGGCGATCACGCGGAAAGAAGGCTTTTGCGGACCTTCCGGGTCCGCCTTCACCAGACCGGCCGTGGCGCCGATGATGGATTTGAAAAGGTCGATATCATAGTTGGACGTCACGCCCTGCATGATGGCGGCCATGCGCTCCAGCCCCATGCCGGTATCCACCGAAGGCCGGGGCAGGTCAACGCGCCGGCCGCCGTCCTGCTCCTCGAACTGCATGAAGACGAGGTTCCAGAATTCAAGGAAACGGTCGCCGTCCTCGCCGGGGCTGCCGGGCGGACCGCCTTGCAACGCCTCGCCCTGATCGATGAAGATTTCCGAACAGGGGCCGCAGGGACCGGTCTCGCCCATGCGCCAGAAATTCGCGTCGGTCCTGATGCGGATGATCCTGTCGTCGGAGAAACCGGCGACCTTTTTCCAAAGCCGCGCCGCCGGGTCGTCCTCGTGATACACGGTAACCAGCAGCCTGTCTTTCGGGAGGCCGAATTCCTTCGTGACAAGCTCCCACGCGAATGCGATGGCTTCCGGCTTGAAGTAATCGCCGAAGGAAAAATTTCCAAGCATCTCGAAAAACGTATGGTGCCGGGCGGTGTAGCCGACATTCTCAAGATCATTATGCTTGCCGCCGGCGCGCACCGATTTTTGCGCGGTGGTGGCGCGCCTGTAGGAACGCGTTTCCATGCCGGTGAAAACATTCTTGAACTGCACCATGCCCGAATTGGTGAACATCAAGGTGGGATCGTTGCGCGGCACAAGCGGGCTGGATTCCACCCGCGTATGTCCCTGCCGCGCGAAGTAATCAAGGAAGGCGTTGCGGATATCGGTCAGGCTTTTCATGTCATCCACGTCATTTTGAACGGGTTATTCTCCACCGGAGAAGCGCCGCAGAATACGGAAAAATGGCTATTTCCTTAAGCCGGGTCCGGGCTGGTTACTGATTTTTAACCATAATTTATGGTTTTTAACCAACAAGACCGTGCAAAGCCGTGTTGCAAATAATAGTTTCAGGCTTTTCGTGGTAGTTTAGGGATGTATTTAAGGAATTGGGATATCAATGATTTTATACGCCGCAAGCATTTCTGTTTTGCTTTCACTATTCCTTTCATCGGTATTTTTTTCGCGCGTTTCCATGTTCCTTCGACCTCACGCCAAAGCTGAAAAATCGCGCGCGCGGATCTCGCAAAAAATTTTCCGCGGCTTCGGCCTGCTGGTGCTGCCCTTTGCGCTGGGTCTTGCGCTGACCGCCGCGACTCCCGCGCCGGCCCTGGCGGATACCCCCACCGGCGAGGGCGTATTCGACTGCCTTGGGGAGTATGACTGGGGCTGCAAGATCGTCAGCTTCATGTTCGACCCGGAGGGGGCGAATAACAGCGTCTATTACTTCAAGGATGGTTCCACGGTCGTCGACCAGCCGAGCGTAATCGAAATGGGCTTTCGCATGATGCTGGGCTTTTTCAGCAATGCGATGCTGATTATCGCCTCGCTGCTGCTGCTGTATCACCTGATCGTGATGGTGGCGGAAACGGCGCATACCGGCAAGATCGGCGGCAAGGAAGCCAACCAGCTCTGGGCGCCCATACGTCTTGTCGTCGCCATCGGCCTGCTGGTGCCGCTGTCGAACGACACGGGCCTGAACTCGGGCCAGTACATTGTCATGCAGATTGCCAAATGGGGCTCCGGCCTTGCCAGCCAGACCTGGAAACTGTTCGCCGAAGGCCTTGTGACGGACGGCAAGATGCCCGGCCCCCCCGTGCCGCGCGTTTACGAGCTGGGCCTGAATACGATCTCCTCTTATGTCTGCATGGAGCTGGCGAACTATTACAACAGAAAACCAGGCGTGCCGGACTCGGACAATCCCGACATTATCGAAGACCCCCAGGGAAGCATCCTGGATCCCGGCGGCAAGGAATTTTTCAAGAACGAACTTTACGCCAATGTGTGTGGAACGATTCAGCATAAGGTGCAGGAGGACGCACCTGCCGCTCCCGGTAAATCAGATTACGACGCCGAGATTATCCGGCATTTGATAGAGTTGAACGACCAGAGCTTTGAAAAAGGACGGGAAAAACTTAAACCCTTCGCAAGAATCCTGGCGAAGTATTTTCGCAGCAGTTACACGGGCGAGCTTCCAAACTCGACAGAACTCAAAAAAGTTCTTGCGGAGTTCCAGCAGGGTTTCATTGATGCCCTGAAAGGAAAAACTCCCAACCAGAAATATAAGAACATCGTTACGGAAATCCAGAAGGCCGCCGAGACCCAAGGCTGGGCATCGGCGGGGGCATGGTTCTTCGCCGTCACGCGCGCGCAAGGAGCCCTGGTAACCGGGGGAACGACAATACCCGAAGCCTCCGGTCCGGAA
>JANQEX010000035.1 GCA_028278105.1 Alphaproteobacteria bacterium
GACGGGTACGCCAAGACCTCGGCGTAGCCGCAGGCGAAGCCGGGCGCCGGAATGAGCAGTTATCTGTTTGGTTTGATTCATTTCTAATTGAGTTCAGACCCTAGACCCTTATGATCCTCCCGGCCCCGGACAGTTACGCCTGATCCTGCTCCCCGGCGGCGGGTTTCTGGGTATAGACCTGGCGTCCGTCATAGAAACCGCAATGACGGCAGATATGGTGCGGGCGGCGCATCTCGCCGCAATTGGGGCATTCCCAGGTTTGGACGGCTTTCAGCGCGTGGTGCGCGCGGCGCATGTTGCGCACCGACTTGCTGGTTTTTCTTTTGGGAACGGCCATGACAATCCTCTTTAAAATCAGGCCCCGTTGTTAGCGAAAGGACCTGTCAAATGCAACAAAAGAAGGAGGATTTTACTTCTTTTCCTGCTTTTTGGCCCGGAATTCGGCCAGAACGGCGAAGGGATTGGCCTTTTCCGCAACATCCTCCTCTTCCGCCACGGGCGGATGAAAGACGGCTCCCGGCTTGCGCGGGTGCGGGTCCAGCGCAAGGGAAAGGTGCTGGGTGGCCACCTCGCCAAGATCGATGCCGCCGTCTTCACCCATGGGCTCCGGCGCCGCCTCATCCTCCACCGGAAGGTCGTCGCCGCGCGGCGTCGCCGCCTTGCGGGTAAAATAGGCCTTGAATTCCTCGGCCACCGCCGTTTCGAACGGCTCCAGCGTCACCACGCAGGTTTGCACCACGGTGGCGGCAAGACGGCCGGCCACCTCCACCACCTCGCCCGACTGCACGCGCTGCAAATCAAGACCGGCGCGGAAGCTTTTCAGATCCACAAGGCCAAGCCGCGCGGCGAGAGCCCGGCATTCGCCGGCATCGGCCTCGATGCGCTCATGCGCCGGACGGTCGCGGAGCTTGTCGCTTGGGAAAATGCGTGAAAATTCGGGCGCGGACGCGGAAATATTCCTCATGCTTTCACAATAGGTCGAAGCTCCCGCCCTGACAAGAATCTCACATTTCTTCGGCAAATCCCCCGCCTTGCAACAGGCTCTCCACCGGGCAGGATCGAAGCGTCCGCCCTCGCCGCGTTACATAATCCCCGGCCTCGCGCAAGGCATCGACTGAAGGATGACATTCCGCGAACAGGTTGCGGGCAAGCGCGCGGCGCAGGGCTTCCTCATCGCCCGCCTCCACCGCTTTTTCATAGGCCAGCACCCGCCCGTAAAAACCGGACATCATTTTCTTCATGCGCCGCGCCATGCCCATATCGCCCACGCCCAGCTCGCGCAGGGAACGGTCCAGATCCTCCACCATGCGCTCGGTCAGGGCCTGCATCGGCCCCTGTCCCGCAGCACCTTCGGCCTTCAGCCGGTGAAGGGCTAAAAACATGTGCAGCGTCAACAGTTCGAACCTTGTGGCGAACGTATCGGGCAGGCCGAATTTTTCCACGAATTCGGGGCGGCGCGCCGCCGCCATCACCGCGCCATAAAGCGCGGCGGCGTTTTCCTGTTGCGGCTTCCGGCCAAAAAGCGCTTTCATGCCTGCCCTGCCCTTACTACACTCGCGCCATGTTCCATGCCCGCATCCTGCCTGCCGTTCTGCTTGCCGCCGTTTTCGTGACCGCCTGCGCGCCCGTCATCAACAAGCGCGGCAACCTGGTGGAGACGGAAAAGCTCGACCAGATCACGTCCGGCCGGAGCACGCGCGAGGACGTGGCCCGCATTCTGGGCACGCCGACGGAAATGTCCACCTTCGACGACAAGATATGGTACTACATCGGCCAGACCACGAAACGGGAGGCCTTTTTCGATCCTGAGGTGACGGAACAGAAAATCGTCGCCATCCGCTTCACGCCCGAAGGCGTGGTGGACAAGATCAGCCAGGGCGGCGCGCAATACGCGGAAAATATCAGCCCCAATCCCGGCCGGACGCCAACCTATGGCAAGGACATCTCGTTGCTGCAGCAGTTGATGGGCAATCTGGGCCGCCCCCGCGTGCCGGTCAGCAACAGGGGACGGTGATGATCCCTGGAGCCTGACTCCAATCAGGAATGAATCATGTCAGCGGCTTTTTCTGGATTGCTTCGCCCTGCTACCGCAGGGCTCGCAATGACAGGCCTTATTGAGCCCAGGTTCTAACGCATGGGAGAAAATGTTTGCGGCCGTCGGACAGGTCGGACAATACGTATTGGCTTTGCGGGAGCCGGTTTTGGTGGACTGGGATCTTTCCATGGGCGCGCAGGACGCACACCGGAAACAGCAGCGCGCCTTTCCGACATCCCGGCCGGTTTCCGGCCGGCATCCCCGGAGCAGGATGGGAGTATCTCCTTCAATTTCGCGCCTTTAAGGTAAAGCATCTTTTCCCCTAGCCCGCCATTCTCTTCGATCCACTTTGCCAAGGGCGGGTACTTCTTATAACCATTCATCAAATCTGCCGTAGCTTCCATGCTTTTAACTCTTTTTCCTCCGGTCGATCTTTTATCAAAAGAAGCCTGATGGAAGCCAAGGCTTGCATAATCGGTGACGCAGAGTTTGTCCTTTGGCATGATGCCGAACGCGGTGGTGCATGCGGAATTGCATATACCATCGATGATGACTTTTTTTCCGTCATCTCTCAGCTTTTCATATCTCCTCCTGTACTCCCCAACATTCCCGCCCAAATCCCACTTGACGGTATAGTCACGAGGCGTTTCTTTGATTATGGGCGCAACATCAATGTTAGGACTTTCCCTGGGAAGAGGCGTAGATGATGCGTTGTTTCCCCTTTTTCTTTTCGGCATGGGCCTGTCCTGCAAAACATGTCCTCGCGGACAAATTTTTTTCAATATCCCGCAAATTTAACCGGTAACCATTTAAGGCCCGTTTAATTCAAATTTAAGGTATAGGAATTTTAACCTCGTCCACCGTTTTTGCTTTGTAAATGAAGGCCGCTTGCTCCGGGAAAGGCTTGGGGGCGCGGGCGGGCAATCCTGCTTTCCTTCTGTCCACCCCTCCTCCCCCCTCCCCTAAAGGGAAGGGAGAAGGTCATTCCGCCGCGATGCGGAAAGGACGGGCGCGGGCAAGGGTCCAGCCGCGCAATTCGCAAAGCAGTGTGGTCAGGTCCCGTTTCAGCCGCGCAAAGCCGGGAGCGGACTTCAGCGTTTCCTCGTTCATGTAAAGCGCGCGGCTGATCTCGATTTGCAGGCTGTGCACGCCGCGCGCCGGGCCGCCATGACGCGCCACGATTTCTCCCCCCTTATAGGGATCGTTGCGCCCCACGCGATAGCCCATGCGCCGCAAGACGGCCTGCACGAAAGACGCGAATTCCGGCTCGCAGCTTTCGCCGTCAAGATCGCCAAGAACAATGCCGTCGCTTCCTCCCAAAACCGGCGGCGCGGCCGTGGGCATGGAATGGCAGTTCAGGTGCCACACCGCGCCGCATTGCGCGCGCGCGGCCGCCAGAACCTGTCCGAGCTTTTCGTGATAAGGGCGATAATAGCGCGTGATGCGACGCAACACATCCCCGGCCTGAAGCGGGCCGGGATAAACAGGCCGGCCGCGGCAAAGCGTGCGGACCAGCCCATGGCCCGCAAGCGCCCGTTCGGTCGGGGCGCAGGAAAGGCCCGTGCCCGCGATGACGCGGGGGTCAAGGTCGTCCTCGGCGCGGTTGAGGTCGATAAAGGAGCGGGCGACGCGCGCCTTCAGCAAGGCCGCGCCCTGGGCGGGCGCTTCCGAAAACAGTTCATCCACATGGCGGTCTTCGGTCTGGCGCAGCCAGTCCAGCGGAATATCGGGACTGAAACCGGCGGGATAAACCGTGCCGCTATGCGGCGAGTCCAGCACCAGCGGCGCGGGCGCGCCGCGCGGCGTCTCGAAATCGAAGGGCGGATGGATTTCGCTCATGTCTTCCCTCCATCGGGGGGATAGGGGCAGCCGCCGCGCCCGCAATGGGACGCGCCGCGCACCACATAGGCCGCGCAGACGGGGCACGGCGCCATATCCTGCGCGGAAAGTTCCGGCTTCGCGGATTTTCCGCGCGGCGTGCGGGAATCCGGCCCGCCGCGCGTTTCACGCGACAGCCGCCAGACGCCAAACGCCACCGCCGCGCTCAGGATGAAAAAGAGCAGTCCCGACATGTTTATTGTTTAGGCAGGCTTTGGCTTTGGAGCAACCTTTTTCACAGAAGGCGCAACAGCGGTGCGGGCGAGCATTTTCTCTTGATCCCCCTCCCTCTGGCCCGGCTTCGCCTGCGGCACCGCCGAGGTCCTTGGAGAAAGCTTGTCCGCCGCAGCTCGCGGAGCGAAGGCGGAGAGGGGCTGGGGGAGGGCCCAGGCACCTGCTTCATGAGCCATGCTTCTTCTTATGGAAAGGTCTTCCCTCCCCCTTCCCCCTCCCAAAGGGAGGGGGCATATGGCTTTCATTCCCCTCTTGCCCACCTTCATCAAGGCTATGGCGGACAAGGGGAGAGGAAAAATAAAGCCTTCATTTCTTCCTTGTTTGAGATAGCCCCGCCGGAGGCGGCGCCGGTTTCAGCGTACCGGGATCAAGGCCAAGCTCCCTGGCCTCCAGGCGGCGGATTTCGTCCCGGAGGCGCGCGGCTTCCTCGAATTCCAGATCGGCCGCCGCCTGCTTCATGCGCTTTTCAAGCTCCCGGATATGCGCGGCCGGATCCTTGCCCGCATGGATCGCCGCGCCGCCGGTCTCCACCGTGTAATGGTCGGCCTCGTAGACCGAGTGCAGCACGTCGCTGATTTTCGACTTGATGCTTTCCGGCGTGATGCCATGCGCCGCGTTCCAGGCCTTTTGCTTTTCGCGGCGGCGGCCGGTTTCGTCGATGGCCTGGCGCATGCTGCCGGTGACGGTATCGGCGTATAAAATCACCCGCCCCTCCACATTGCGCGCCGCGCGGCCCATGGTCTGGATGAGCGCGGTGCGCGAGCGCAGATAGCCCTCCTTGTCGGCGTCCAGGACGGCCACCAGCCCGCATTCGGGGATGTCCAGCCCCTCGCGCAGCAAGTTGATGCCCACCAGCACGTCATGAACGCCCATGCGCAAATCACGGATGATTTCGACGCGCTCCAGCGTTTCCACGTCGCTGTGGATGTAGCAAACCTTCAGCCCGGCTTCGGTCATGTATTCGGTCAGCGCCTCGGCCATTTTCTTGGTCAGCGTGGTGACCAGCACGCGCAAGCCCTTGCCCGCCAGGACCTTGCATTCGGCCAGAAGATCATCCACCTGCCGCGCGGTGGGACGCACCGCCACGCCGGGGTCGGTCAGGCCGGTGGGACGCACCACCTGCTCCACGAATGCGCCGCCGGTCCGCTCCAGCTCCCACCCGCCGGGCGTGGCCGACACGAATATCGTTTGCGGGCGCATGGCCTCCCATTCCCCGAATGTCAGGGGGCGGTTGTCCATGCAAGACGGCAGGCGGAAGCCGTATTCGGCCAGCGTGCTTTTGCGGGCATGGTCGCCCTTGTACATGCCGGAAAGCTGCGGCAGCATCACATGGCTTTCATCCACGAACAGCAGGGCGTTCTTGGGCAGATATTCGAACAGCGTGGGCGGCGGCGCGCCGGGCGCGCGACCGGTAAGGTAGCGCGAATAATTCTCGATGCCGCTGCAACTTCCCATCGCCACCATCATTTCAAGGTCGAATTGCGTGCGCTCTTGAAGGCGCTGGGCTTCCAGCAGCCTGTTCGCCGCCTGCAATTCGGCCAGACGGGATTTCAGGTCCGCCTTGATCCGCTCCACCGCCTGGTAAAGCGTGGGCCGGGGCGTCACATAGTGGCTGTTGGCGTAGATCTTCACCCCATCCAGCGCGCCGGTTTTCTCGCCGGTCAGCGGATCGGCCTCATGGATGCTCT
The DNA here is from genome assembly GCA_028278105.1 of Alphaproteobacteria bacterium. Classification (GTDB taxonomy): domain Bacteria; phylum Pseudomonadota; class Alphaproteobacteria; order UBA9219; family RGZA01; genus JACQAB01. The sequence goes on from JANQEX010000035.1 coordinate 5,836, forward strand.
CCAGCTCGTCGCCAAAGAATGAAAGGCGCCAGGAGCGGTCCTCCAGATGCGAGGGAAACACCTCCAGTACGTCGCCCCGCACGCGGAACAGCCCGCGCCCGAAGGTCACATCGTTGCGCTGGTACTGAAGCTGCACGAGCTGACGCGCCACATCGGCCTGTGACATCTTCTGCCCCGGCTGAAGCATGACCACCATTTCGGCATAGGTCTCCGCCGAGCCGATGCCGTAGATGCAGGAGACCGAGGCGACGATCACCACATCGTCGCGTTCCAGCAGCGCGCGGGTGGCGGAATGGCGCATGCGGTCGATCTGCTCGTTGATGGAGGAGTCCTTTTCAATATAGGTGTCGGTGCGCGGCACATAGGCTTCGGGCTGGTAATAGTCGTAATAGGAAACGAAATATTCCACCGCGTTGCCGGGGAAGAATCCCTTCATCTCGCCGTAAAGCTGGGCGGCCAGTGTCTTGTTCGGCGCGAGGATCAGCGCCGGGCGCTGCACCCGCTCAATCACATGCGCCATGGTGAAGGTCTTGCCCGAACCCGTCACGCCCAGCAGAACCTGGTCGCGCGCGCCCGCGTCCGCCGCTTTCACAAGCGCGTCGATGGCCTGCGGCTGGTCGCCGGAAGGCTGAAAACCGGATTGAAGCCGGAAGCGCTTGCCCGCCTCCGGCCGGAATCCCGGCCGGGCGGCATCGGCGAAAACGGGAAAGGTCATGCCCTGAAGATAGGGCCGAAGGCTCTCAGGGCCAAGGGTGATAAGCCTTGGACATTGCAGGATGGGCTGCCTATGGTAAATAGAGAAAACCTGCGCAAAAAGGTTGATGAGCCGTCATTGCGAGGCCCGCGCGTGCGGGCCGAAGCAATCCAGAAGCCGGCTTGCCTTGTGAACACTGGATTGCTCCCTGCTTCGCCTTCGGCTATGCAGGGCGAGTTTGCAAAATGGCCCGGCGTAGCTTTAGCGAAGACGGGTCGTCGCCCGCCTTCGTTTCACTACGGCGCGGCTCCTCGCAATGACGGCGGACAGTTTTCCTTTATGCGCAAGCGAAAGAATAATTAGCCGGCTTTTCGTCTCATGTCCGTCCTTGTCCGCATCGCCCCCTCGCCCACCGGCTTCTTGCATGTGGGAAATATCCGCGCCGCGCTGATGAACTGGCTGTTCGCGCGGCACGAAGGCGGACGCTTCCTGCTGCGCCTGGACGACACCGACCGCGAGCGCTCCAGCGAGGAATTCGCCAAGGCCATCGAACGCGATCTGCTGTGGCTGGGCCTGAACTGGGACATGACCTTTCGCCAGTCCGGCCGCCTCGCGCGTTACGGCGCGGCGCTGGAGCAGCTAAAAAAGGCGGGCCGCGCCTATCCCTGTTTCGAGACGCAGGACGAGTTGGCCCTCAAGCGCAAATCGCAGCTTGCGCGCGGCCTGCCGCCGGTTTACGACCGCGCGGCGCTTTCGCTGTCCAGGGACGATATCGCGCGGAAAACCGCGGCAGGACAAAAGCCGCACTGGCGCTTTCGCCTTGACGACACCGCCGCCTGGGACGACCTTGTGCAAGGGCGCAAGGAATTCCGTCCCGGCGCGCTCAGCGATCCCGTTCTGGTGCGCGAGGACGGCGTGCCGCTTTACACCTTCGCCTCGGTGGTGGATGACGCCGACGCCGGCGTGTCGCATGTCATCCGCGGCGAGGATCATGTGGCCAACACGGCGGTGCAGATCGCGTTGTGGCGGGTCCTGGACGCGCCGGTCCCCGCTTTCGCCCATCTGCCGCTCATCACCCTTTCCAGCGGCGAGGAGCTTTCCAAGCGTCTCGGCAGCATGAGCGTGGCGGGCCTGCGCGACGACCTTGGCGTGGAGCCGCTGGCCGTGGCCAGCCTTCTCGCGCGCCTCGGCACCTCGGAGCCTATCGAGCCCGCCGCCGGCATGCAGGAACTCATCAACCGCTTTGATTTCAGGAAAATCGGCCGCGCGCCGCCGAAATTCGATACATCGGAGCTGATGCGCCTGAATGCGCGCATCCTGCATCACGTGTCCTTCGCCGAGGCCGCGCCGCGCCTTCAGGCCCTTGGCCTTGCGCAGCTTGACGAGGCTTTCTGGAACGCCGTGCGGCCCAATCTGCACATTCTATCCGAAGTAAAGGACTGGTGGCGCATCGCCAAGGAAAAGTCCGCGCCGGTGATTGAGGATGCCGGCTTCACCGCCCGCGCCGCGGCCCTTCTGCCGCCCGAACCGTGGAACGAAACCACCTGGCACGGCTGGACCGAAGCCGTGAAGAAAGACTCCGGCCGCAAGGGCAAGGAACTGTTCATGCCGCTTCGCCTCGCCCTCACCGGACGCGCCGACGGACCGGAGATGAAGGCGCTTCTGCCCCTGATCGGCCCCGCCCGCGCCAAGGCGCGGCTTGCGGGCGAGACGGCGTGAAACCGGTGGCGCTTGCGGACGTTCCATGATATAAGTGCCCCATGACTGAAGAAGCCGCTAATCAAACCTTGCTTTTGCTGCGTGATATACGTACGCAAATTGCTTCGATTGACTCGAAAGTTATAGTCCTTGACGCCAAGGTGAATTCGCTCGCCCAAACACAGGTCGGCGCCATGGTTCGGCTTGACAAAATAGACAAGGACGTTGGCGAGGTGAAAAATTCCATTAACGTCATCGCCATCGCGGTTGACGCGCATTCCAACCGGCTGTCGGCGCTGGAAGAGCGCCTGTCGGGGTTCGGCGAACGCCTGTCTTCCGTGGAAAGGCTGCTCAGCCCCCAGCATCGCAACTGACATTATAATATAAACGGCGCAATGCGGCAATAGTTCCATAGTTTCAGGGTCATGCCTCTTCATCTCACCAACACCCTGTCCCGCGCGAAAGAGCTTTTTGAGCCGCTCGATCCCGGCCATGTGCGCATGTATGTGTGCGGGCCGACGGTGTATGACTTCGCGCATCTCGGCAATGCGCGCCCCGTGGTGGTGTTCGATATTCTCTACCGCCTTCTGAAACACCTTTATCCGAAGGTCACCTATGTCCGCAACATCACCGATGTTGACGACAAGATCATGGACAAGGCCAGGGCCACCGGCGAGCCCATCGCCGACATCACCGCCCGCACCACCCAGGCCTATCACGAGGACATGGCGGCGCTGCGGGCCCTGCCGCCGGATATCGAGCCGCGCGCCACGACGCACATCGCGCAGATGCAAAGGATGACCGGCACGCTGATCGAGCGCGGCCATGCCTATGTGGCCGGGGATCATGTGCTGTTCAACGTGCCTTCGATGCCCGACTACGGCAAGCTGTCGCGCCGCACGCGCGACGAGCTGGTCGCCGGTGCGCGAGTGGACGTGGCCCCCTATAAAAAGGATCCCGCCGATTTCGTGCTGTGGAAGCCCAGCGCCCCGGACCAGCCCGGCTGGGACAGCCCTTGGGGCCGCGGACGGCCCGGCTGGCATATTGAATGTTCGGCCATGGCCGCCGCGCATCTCGGCCTCACCTTCGACATTCACGGCGGCGGGCTGGATCTCATCTTTCCGCATCACGAGAACGAAATCGCGCAAAGCCGCTGCGCGCATGGCGGCGCGCCCCTGGCCAGATATTGGGTGCATAACGGCTTTCTGACGATCAACGCCGACAAGATGTCGAAATCGCTTGGCAATTTCTTCACGGTGCGCGACCTGCTCTCCCGCGCGCCGGGCGAGGCGCTGCGGCTTGCCCTGCTGTCCGCCCATTACCACCAGCCGCTGGATTTCAGCTTCGACGCGCTGCAAAAGGCCCGCGACACGCTGGACGACTGGTATGGCGCGCTGCGCCGCGCCGGGGACGTGAAGGTTGACGACGGCGCGCCCGTCCCGCAGGCCTTTATGGAAGCCCTGGAAGATGATCTCAACACTCCCCGCGCCATCGCGGAAATTCATGCGCTGGCCGGCGCGTTGAACAAGGCGGCGGACGCGCCCGCCCAAACCGCCGCCAAATCATCCCTGCTGAAAGCCGCCAACCTGATGGGCCTTTTGACCCAGGATCCCGAAGAATGGTTCCGCTGGGCGCCGCCCGGCGCACCCAGCCTGCCGGATTCCGAAATCGAATCCCGCATCGCCGCCCGCAACGCCGCCCGCAAGGCCAGGAACTTCGCCGAGGCCGACCGCATCCGGGATGAACTCCAGAAAGCGGGCGTGCTGCTGGAGGACAAGGCCGACCAGACACTCTGGCGGCGGAACTGAAATTTCTGGTAGTGGGTCAGTTTGACCCCACGGCAATCATGCCCGCTCCCGCCTGTCCGTCTCCGCAAAAGCTCCGGCGCGACGGGTGCGCCAAGACCTCGGCGGTGCCGCAGGCGAAGCCGGGCGCGGGGGTGATTTTCTCAAACTGACCCACTACCGCAATTCAACCACTCTTTTCATCCGCCTTTTGAAAATGCTAGGCTGTGCGGCCTGAATAAAGGGAGTCCCCATGAAAAAAGCGCCGTTCTCCATCCTCCGCGCCCGCGGCGGCTACAATCTGATCGAAGCCGCCATCGTGCTCGGCATCGCGGGGCTTGTGATCGGCGCCATTTTTGCGGCCTGGGGCGGCGTGACCTCCGCCAACAAGCTGCGCCAGTCGGAAGAAATGATGACCGTCATCGTGGGACAGATCCGCACCACCTACGGCAACCGCAACACGCTTGATAATGTCAGCGGCGGTGTGTTCACCAATGCCCTGCTGGACGCGGCCCTTCTGCCCGACAGCTGGGTGGTCAACAACCAGATCCTCAATCCCTATGGCGGCAACGTGATCATCACGCCCGACACCTCCGGCGTCTCCGCCAACAAGGACGCCATGAACATCACCTTCAACAAGCTCAACAAGGCCGATTGCCTGAAGCTGGCCAGCAACGTGCTGGGCCTCGCCCGCACGCAGGGTCTTTTCAAGATCAACAGCACCACCGTGAACGAGACCAGCAATTTCAGCAATATTTCGTCGGCCGTCTGCACGTCGGGAATCAATAACATTTCATTTTATTTCAAGCTTAAGCAGAACTAATGGCGGACCGCGTTTATCTGTTCGACACCACCTTGCGCGACGGCGCGCAGACCGAGGGCGTGGGCTTCACCCTGCATGACAAGCAGGCCATCGCGCAGGATCTTGACCGTCTTGGCATCGACTATATCGAAGGCGGCTGGCCCGGCGCCAATCCTACCGACGACGCCTTTTTCACGAGGCCGCCCGCGCTGAAAAAGGCGCGGCTGACCGCCTTTGGCATGACGCGGCGGCCCGGCCGCAGCCTGGCCAACGACCCGACCCTGGCCGCCGTTCTGGGTTCCGGCGCGCGGGCCTTCTGCCTTTTCGGCAAAACCTGGGATTTTCAGGTGGATGTGGCGCTGGGCTGCACGCTTGAGGAAAATCTGTCCCTCATCGCCGACAGCGTGAAGGCCGCCGCCCAAAAGGGTGAAGCTCTGTTCGATGCCGAGCATTTTTTCGACGGCTACAAGGCCAATCCCTCCTACGCGCTTTCCTGCCTGAAGGCGGCGAAAGAGGCCGGCGCCAAATGGCTGGTGCTGTGCGACACCAATGGCGGCACCCTGCCGGACGCCATCGAACGCATCACGGCCGAGATCGTGAAGGAACTCCCCGGCGCACCCCTTGGCATTCACACGCATAACGACGCCGAATGCGGCGTGGCCAACAGCCTGGCCGCCGTGCGCGCGGGCGCGCGCATGGTGCAGGGCACCCTCAACGGCCTTGGCGAGCGCTGCGGCAACGCCAACCTGATTTCCATCATCCCCACCTTGAAGCTGAAAATGGGTTTCGACGTGGGGCTGGACGACGCGGGCCTTGCCGGCATCACCCGCCTCTCGCGCGATTTCGACGGGCGGCTGAACCGCTCCCCCAACCGCCACGCGGCCTATGTGGGCGAAAGCGCCTTCGCGCATAAAGGCGGCGTGCATGCCGCGGCGGTCGGGAAAAACCCGCTTTGCTACGAGCATATCGACCCGGCCAGGGTCGGCAACCGGCGCATGCTGGTGGTATCCGGCCAGTCGGGCCGGGCCAATGTGCTGGCGCGGCTGCGCGACCTGGGCCTTGAGACGGATGCCGAAAATTCCGCCCTTTCCGGCCTGGTTGAACTCTTGAAGCAGCGCGAATTCGAGGGCTACGCCTATGACGGCGCGGAAGCGAGCTTCGAGCTTCTGGCGCGGCGGCATCTGGGCAAGGTGCCGCGTTTTTTCGAGGTCGAAAGCTACGCCGTCACCGACGAGCGCCGCCATAACGCCGGCGGACAACTCGCCACGCTTTCCGAGGCGCGCGTGAAAATCCGCGTCGGCGCGGACATGTTCCACACCGTCTCCGAAGGCAACGGACCGGTGAACGCCATCGACAAGGCCACGCGCAAGGCGCTGGAGCCGGCCTACCCCGCCCTTTCCCGCATGCATCTGACCGACTACCGCGTGCGCATCCTGCACGCGGGCGACGCTTCGGGAGCCATGCCGCGCGTCTGGATCGAAAGCGCGCTGAGGGACGATCCCGCCACGCATTGGGCCACGGTGGGCGTCTCCACCAACATCATCGACGCCTCTTTCGACGCGCTGGGCGACAGTTACGGCTATTTCCTGCTGCGCGAGGGCGTGAAGGCGGCGTGATGCACAACGTAAACGGCCAACCAATAATCACCTCTCCCCCTTGGGGGAGAGGTTGCAAAAATTTCTGTTTAGCGTAGCTAAACAGTTAGTTTTTGCTGGCGAGGGGGTTTCCTCCCCGAACCCTCCAGACAGTAGCAAACAGCCCCCGATGTCTTCTCCCGTCATCATCCTTGTCCGCCCGCAACTGGTGGAAAACATCGGCACCGCCGCGCGGGCGATGCTGAATTGCGGCCTGATCCAGCTTCGCCTTGTCGCCCCGCGCGATCCCTGGCCGCTGGCAAGCCCGCAGAAGGAGCGCATCACGGCGGCGGCCTCCGGCGCGGACGCGGTTCTGGAAAACGCACGGCTCTTTTCCACCACCGCCGAGGCCGTGGCCGACCTGCACGCGGTTTACGCCACCACCGCCCGCGGCCGCGACATGGTGAAGCCCGTCCTCACCCCCCGCGCCGCCATCGCGGAAATGGCGCAAGGCCGGGAAACCGGCGGCAAAACGGGCATCCTGTTCGGGCCGGAGCGCACGGGACTGACGAACGAAGACCTGATTTGCGCGGGCAAGATCATCACCATTCCCGCCAATCCCGGATTTTCCTCCTTCAACCTGGCGCAAGGCGTCCTGGTGCTGGCCTATGAATGGCTGATGAGTCAGAGCGAAGCGCCACGGGAATCCCTGCCGCTTGGGAAAACGCGGCCGGCTTCGAAGGAAGAGCTTTTCAATTTTTTCGGGCATCTGGAAGACGCGCTGGACGAAGGCGGCTTTTTCACCACGCCCGGCATGAAACCCGCCATGAGCCAGAACCTGCGCAATATTTTCTCGCGCGCCAGCCTGACCGAGCAGGAAGTGCGCACGCTGCACGGCGTGGTCTCCTCCCTCGCCGGGGCGAAGAAAAGGAAGAACGCATGACGCAAGCAGCCCGCATGCTATACTAGGGTCCGAACTCAATTAGAAATGAATCAAACCAAACAGATAACTGCTCATTCCGGCGCCCGGCTTCGCCTTCGGCTACGCCGAGGTCCTGGCGCACCCGTCGCGCCGAAGCTTTGCGGAGGCGGAGAAGCCGGAATCCAGCAACCGCCGAAGGCGGTTGCATGTTGCCGAAGGCAACATGCTGGACCCCGGCTGGAGTT
>JANQEX010000053.1 GCA_028278105.1 Alphaproteobacteria bacterium
GGCTGGGCATCGGCGGGGGCATGGTTCTTCGCCGTCACGCGCGCGCAAGGAGCCCTGGTAACCGGGGGAACGACAATACCCGAAGCCTCCGGTCCGGAAGAAGTGCTGGTAAGATATCCCGACGAAATCGGAGCAAGCTACCAGAATTATCTTGACTGGCTTGCAAAATCTCCGGAACTGGCCGTTCCCAAGGAGCCCATCTACGATAAAGACAAGGGTATGACCTTTTCGCCTTCCGAAGAGGCAGGCCAGACCATGGAGAATTTAAGGAATACCGGCAAGGCCACGATTGATGAGTTGTTCAAGTTGCTGGACCGCTTCGCCAGTTACGTCGGATTGTGGGAAGAGGGACCCGTCCGGGCGTTCGGCGATCTTGGCGCAAGCAAAAACCCTTTTGGCGAAATCGCCAATTTCGGCCAGAGAAAAATCCGCCTTGGGCTTGATTATCTCGGCCTCGCCCTGCTTGGGCACACAGGCGCCGGCCTGTTGCAGAGCGCCTTGGGTTGGATGTCCGATACCAGGCACCCGTTTTCAAAAAGCGTCACTTCATTCGTCAGCAAATTCGGCGCGGCTGCCGTCGCCATTATCATGATCGTCGCCACGCTGTTTCTTCTGGCAGGGATCGTTCTGGGATTTATCGTGCCCCTTTTCCCCTTTTCGCGGTTTTTCTTCGCCATCCTGACCTGGATCGGCACGATCATCGAGGCCATGATCTGCATCCCTTTCTTCGCGCTGGCGCATCTGACGCCGAAAGGGGAGGGCTTCGCCGGACCCAATGCCAAAACGGGCTATTACCTGATTTTCCAGATTTTCATCCGGCCGGTGCTGATTATTTTCGGCCTGGTGGCCGCGATGATAATGTTTTACGTGGCGGCAAAATTCCTGAACGCCATGTTTTACGAAGCGACCGCGGGCATCAACGCATATTCGGGCGATGCCATGCTGTTCGTGCAAAAACTGATCTACAGCCTGATCTATGCCGCCCTGATCTACCTGATCGCCAACATGACCACGAAAATGATGGATCATATTCCCAAGCAGGCGCTGCGCTGGATGGGCACCAGCGCGCCCGAAGAAAGCTATGAGGGCCAGGATACCTTTGTCACCCTGGCCGGTGTGCTTGGCGGCCAGCAGATCATGAATAATTTCACGTCCCTGCCTGAAAAGGTCTCCGCGGTCGTCACCCAGCCCGCGCAGGGCTTGGGCGATGCCGCGGCGGGACGGCGCTCATCAAGAACCCGGGATAGACAGCATGGCGAGACACTTGGAGTCCTGGGCCGTGGCGGCAGAGGCGGCACGGCAGGCGGCGCCGCGCCCCCACCGTTCGGCCCGCCACCGGGTCCGACGCCTCGAACGCCGCGCGGCGGCGGCTCAACACCGGGCAGCAACACGCCCCCGCCACCCCCCCGTGGATCGTCACCCTGACGGCAATAACGGCTCCTGCTTCGGTCCTGGGTTCAATGGACAATTAAACTTAAGGCATTGAAAAGACCAAGTGAACATTCCGGGCAAGGTTGCGCAGCAACCGCGACCCGGAATCCCATTTGTTTTTGAAGATAAATGGGATTCCCGTTGAAACCTGTTTCCGTTCCTGCTTCCGTGGGAACAAGGCAGGCTCCAGCAGACACGGAAATGTTTGTGCTGTTAATTGTCCATTGAACCTGGAGTCTGGACTTAATTTAACCGAACGTCATGCCGACGCCGGTTTCCGTAATCCCTTCACCCTGCTCCGCTCATCAGCCCATTCTAGGTTTAGGCGTGAGTTCAGTCCTCCTCCCGGAACGGGTAGAACCAGGCCTTGTTCCAGAAGGTTCAACGTCCTCTGCCGGAGCCTGGGCCTCATGAAGTTTAAACCGGTCTGAAAATGGTTTCGACGTGCGGATCTTAAACGGTTTTTTGGAAGGCGGAACCACCTGAAATTCTTCCACCCTCCCGGGATCTTCGAACACGTAAATTCTCTTGCTATCGGCTATCTTCTTGGAAAAATTTTCCCTGATTCCATAGCGATCTGCAAGAGTGGAGTAATATTTACCATCCAGTTTGAGTTCCTTGCCATCGGCCTTGATTACGTAACGACCTTCTTTGGCGGCATCCTTGTGGGCCGATGCGTCGACTATCAGCTTGGGCTTTCCGTCCTCGCCCACAACCGCCCTCAGGGTACAGTTGTCGGGCGAAATGATCTGAGGCACAAACACCGTTCCAGAATGCGCCACGCGGGCCAATTCACGAAACCCTGGTCTGAAGGCTTCCGGGTTCTCCTTTGCGATATGAAAGATGTTCAGACTTTTTCCCTTCTCTTTTGCCTTTTTATTCGCTCTTTCATACCCTTCTGGTGTGAGCGATGTCTTGGCCAGCCCAATCATTGTTGGCCATGCTCTTATGGGCCCGCGGGCGTATCGTTCGAGCGTAGCAGGATCGATGCCCTTGTCGGCAAGCCTGGACTCTATGACCTCTCGCTTCACCCGTTCGACATTCCTGAATTCCCGAAGATTGAACGGAACGAATCTATCCTTATTGTCCTCGTAAGCGATCCGGGCCCGCGCTGCCGTATCCTCCACGACTTTTCCTGCGGAATCTACAAAGTCGCCAAATTTTTTTAAGTCTCCCGGCACTTCGGGCAATTGGTCAACCGCTCCTCGAAAAGCCGGCTCTGCAAAATGATCATAAACCATACGTCCGATTACCGTTTGAGAAGCTATTGTCGCATACCCTCCCATAATCGTAGCCGCCGCCGCTCCATAGACACCCCCTTTTATGCGAAAAGCGGTTCTTTTGGCTTTTATGCGTGCAGCGATTTGTTCGGGGGTTAATGGAGGAGGAGCAACTTTTCCAAGCGCTTCCTTACTCTTTATGACATCACCATGTTCATCGCCAACAGCCTTTTCCAACTTCGAATTCCTGGTAAAACTCTTGAACAAATTCTTTAATCCGTTGTATGCATAGTTCAGGCCTCCAATAAGACAATTGCCAATAAATCCCAGAGATTTTTTCCAAAGCGCCTTTAAACGCTCCCCTTCTTTAGGAATTAATTCTCTCCTAAGGGCATCCCGGAATTCCTTCTTTCCAACATCCTTGATACCAACCGGATTGCCAGAGCTTGATGATGGAGATTTGGTCGCGCCTTTCGCCGTTCCTGCTGTAGAAGCTGCGGAAGCTTTGTCAGCCCTGGCGGCTTTCCTGGCCTGGGCTGCTTTGGCCATAAGCCTTTTCGCTCTTGCATCCTTAATTTCGGCCACAGCCATTTTGGCCGCGCGGGAAACACGCGACGGAAGGTCCTTGCCATGACGCAGGGCAGTTCCGATAAAACGGCCTGCAAATGTCAACGCACGAAGAATGACTGGCATGAAACATCTCCCCTGAGTATCCTGAAAAACTACCGCACCCGGCCTAACATCCACTTAAGGCAGGCGTTGCGTGACGCCGTTCCTGTTCCCTGGATCATGGACCACTCGCATTATACACCAGAATGAAGCGTTTTTTACTTGCGTCCCGTTCCGTCCGCGCGGCTCTCGCGCCGGTAAAAAAAACGTAAAGACGCGCCGCGTTCTTAAACAAAAATTCATGTCCGCCTGTTTCGCCGGACCGGTTTTTCTTTCCGGTGCATGGCTCACCCGGCCTGCGCCCGTATTCCCGCCGGCACGGGACGCGCGAAAGTCCGCAGGCGTCCGATGCCTGCAAAACAAGGCATAATTCATCCCTCATCAACCTTTCTGGAGTAGCTTTGTCAGGATAAAGCGCAAGTATTTTAACGGGTTCTTTACCCTGACGCGGCGGCGAAAAAATCACGGCCGCCGCCGGCAAGGAAAAAGGTCCCGCTGGAATCGCCGGAAAGAAAGCGCGCATGAGCCATTTTCAGTATCGAATTTTTCCCGACCCCTTCATCTCGAAGATCCGCGGCGCCTTGCGCGCCGCGCCGCATGTGCTCGGCCTGATCGGCGCGGCGCTGTTTTTGTCTTTTTTCCTTGCCGCCGGCGCGCGGGCGCAGGACGGCGATCTGGAGTGTACGCCGGAATCCACCGATCCGCGCTGCTCTTCCAACTGGGAGATTCCTCTTCCCGAAGGCTCCATCCTTGGCGGCCCGAACGAGCAATTCGACCCGCGGGCCTTCCCCGACGAAAACAACCCCATCGACAACCCCAACCGCAACGGCAGCGCCGACGGCATCTTCAACGAAGACGGCAATTCGGGCAGCGCCTGGGTGAAGATGCTTCGCGGCAATGGCGGCGGCTTCATCGCCGACCCCGGCGCTTCGCAGGGCTTCGCCAACGGGCTGCGCATCGCGCTGATGCTGTACAGCAACGCGCTTTTGATCGTCGCCAGCGTCATCCTGCTTTATCACCTGCTGGTCATGGTGACCGAAACCGCGCATCAGGGCGTGGTGGGCGGCAAGCGCGCCAACCAGCTTTGGGCGCCGATTCGCCTTGTAATCGCGGTGGGGCTGCTGGTGCCGCTCGCCAGCGGCCTCAATTCGGGCCAGTACATCACCTTGCAGGTGATCGAATGGGGCTCGAACATGGCGACCAAGGTGTGGGACACCTTCCTGGCCCATTCCGGCGAAGGGTCGGGGTCCACCCCCGTTCCGCGCCCGCCGGATGTCAGCTCGCTCGCCCGCGAGGCCGCCAAGATCGGCGCCTGCAAGGCCCTCATTAACAACTATATCGAGAAATCGAAGGGCTCGCAAAAAGAACGCATTCAGATGCAAATGAAGGGCGGCAGCACCGGCTCCGGCGGCATGATGGCCATGCTGTGGGGCAACGAGAAAAGCGAGTCCCTTTGCGGCAGCATTATCATTTACGCCGGCGGCGCGGGCGCGGCGGTGGGCACGGCCGGGCTGATGAGCATCATGAGCCAGATGGAGCAATACGCCCCCCATTTCCTCGAAGGCAACAAGGAATACAACCAGGACCCTGGCGGCGCGCCGGAAATGATGCTGGCCGCCGCCATCGGCGCGATTGAAGGCATCGGCTCGTGGAACAACGCGGGCGGATCGGCGGGCGCCGGCTGGGTTTCGGCGGGTTCGTGGTTCCTGGCGCTGGCTTCGGGCGGATCGAACGCGGTGTCGGGAACCGACACGCTGCCCATCGTCATCGGCCCGAAATCGGAGCAGATCCGGCCCGAAAAAGTCCAGCAGGCCTTCTACGGCATGGCCGAGTGGATCGTCGGCAAGTACAAGAAGCACAAGTCCGGGGGCGCGGCCGATCCCGACATGATGGGCAACACCGTGGCGGGCCGCAAATTCGTCGACCTGATGATGCTGTTCCTTGACCAGATGGGCGTCATCTCCGGCCTGTGGGCGCCCGGCAGCATCGCGTTCTACATCAACCTGGGCAACAGCCCGCTGGCGGAGCTGGTGGATCTTGGCCATCGCATGATCCGAACGGCCCTCGACTTCGTGGGCGAGGCGGTGGAGCTTGGCGTGAACGAGCCGCAGCACGCCATGTATTCCTCGCAATACAAGGCGTCCGACGGCAGCAAGGCTTTCGGCCCCAAGGCCGGACTCTATTTCGCCATGATGGCGGTGCCGATCCTGGCCGCCGCCGCCTCGGCGCTTCTGACCATGGGAATCCAGCTCGGCATCTTCATGCCGTTGCTGCCTTTCGCCAAATTCGTGCTGTCGGTGATGACCTGGCTTCTGTCGGTGGTGGAATGCCTTGTCTGCGTGCCGCTGCTGGCGCTGGCCTGGCTCACGCCTTACGGCGAAGGCTTCGCCGGGCAAAAGGTGGAGCCGGGCTACTGGCTGATTATCCATACCTTCCTGCGGCCGGTGAAGACCATCTTCGGGCTTGTGTGCTCGATCCTGTTGTTCAACGTCGCCGCCTATCTGGTGACGATGTTCTACTACGCCATCGCCTCGAACGTGAAAACCTTCAACGGCGCGATGTTCGTGGTGTGCAAGATATCCTTCGGCATGATGTATGTGTCGATCCTTTACGTGTGCCTCAACGCCGCGCTGAAGGCCATGGACGCCATCGGCCGCCACGCCGTCACCTGGATGGGCGGCAAGAGCCACGAGGAAAACCTGGGCGACGCCCAGGCCGCCGTGCAGATGGCCAAGCAGGGCACCGCCATGTTCAGCCAGGGCCTGAGCCAGATGTCCTATGCCGCCCTCAACGTCGGCATGACCGCCATGGGCTATATGCGCGCTTCGG
>JANQEX010000073.1 GCA_028278105.1 Alphaproteobacteria bacterium
GCCTCCGCAAAGCTTCGGCGCGACGGGTGCGCCAAGACCTCGGCGGTGCCGCAGGCGAAGCCGGGCGCGGGAATGTTCGTGTTGGTCATTGTCCATTGACCCTAAATTTCTTGCTCAAAAATAATGCCATGGTTGCCACAAAGATAAAAAAACGGCGGGGCGGACACCGTCTTATGCTGGATCGCCGCGCCGCGTTTCATGCGGCTCATGATGACGTTGGCCTTAACCTGACTGCCGCCGCGCCTCATAAATCGCAACCGCGGCGGCGTTGGAAACATTCAGGCTGCCGACCGGCCCTTGCGTGGAAAGGCGGGAAATTTCATCGCAGCTTTCGGCGGTGAGGCGGCGCAAGCCCTCCCCTTCCGCGCCCAGCACCAGGGCAAGCCGCGCGGGCAGCCTTATTTCGTGCAGCGCCGGCTTGCCGCTTTCATCAAGGCCGACGCACCAGTAACCCGCCTTTTGCATCGCCGCCAGGGCGCGCGCCAGATTCGGGATACGGACCAGCGGCGTAACCTCCAGCGCGCCGGAGGCCGATTTGGCCAACACGCCGGTGGAGGCCGCGGCATGGCGCTCGGTCATCAGCACCGCTTTCGCACCGAAGGCTGCGGCCGAACGCAACACCGCGCCCACATTATGCGGGTCGGTGACCTGATCCAGCACCACAAGAAGCGCGGACGAAGAGTCATCCTGCAATATGTCTTCCAGATGGATTTCGGGCAGGTCGCCGGTTTCCAACAGAACGCCCTGATGCACCGCGCCGCGCGGCAAAAGCTTTTCGATTGCCCCGCTTTCCGCCGCAACGGGTTCGGGACGCTGCAACCCCGCCTTGTTTGCTCTTTGCAGAACGGACGCCATCCGTTTGCGTCCGTTTTGCGTCAGCAAAAGACGGCGCGCCGGCCGCGCGGGGTTCAGCCACGCCGCCGCCACGGCATGAAACCCGAAAAGACGCACCATGCCGGCAGGCGGCCTGCTGTCTTCGGACGGCGGGACGCGGCGGCGCGGGCCAAACGGTTTTTTGCCTGCGGGCTTTTTCATGGCGCGCTTTTATAGGAAAAGCGGCGTCCCGGCGAAAGCGCAATCCTCGCAAATGAAACAACGGCTTGATTTGCCGGGCATTCCCCAATAGAAAGGCACCTTCCGGGCGCGCCGTGCATGTCCCGCAGGGAGGGGTGGCCGAGCGGTCAATGGCAGCTGACTGTAAATCAGCCGACTTACGTCTACGAAGGTTCGAATCCTTCCCCCTCCACCATTGACCCAAAACATGCAAAAGAATGCGCTCAGAACAGCGAACGGTTTTGGACAGTTTCGCCTTGTCCTTCTTCCAGGCGTCAATCCATGAAAATCCTGCTCGGCCTCTTGCTGGTTTATGTGCTGGTTCTGGCCTGGGTCTATTTGTTCCAGCGCAGCTTCATCTATTTTCCGCCTCCTTCCTACGTGCCGCCGGAGCGCGCCGGGGCAAACCCGCATCTTGAGGAAATTTCGCTTCGCACCGCCGACGGAATTTCACTGAAAAACTGGTACGCGAAAAGACACGGCAAGGCTCTCGTCGTGGTCTTCTTTCACGGCAACGGCGACAGTCTGCCCAGCGCTTCGCCGCTGGCCGATCCTTTCATCGCGCAAGGATATGGCTTTGTTCTGGCCGAATACCGCGGTTACGGCGGCATGCCGGGCTCTCCCACGGAACAGGGGCTCTATGAAGACGCCCGCGCCGCCATCCGCCGGGTTCTTGCCGAAGGAGTGGCGGAAAGCGACCTCGTTCTCATGGGCCATTCCCTGGGAAGCGCGGTGGCCGTCCAGATGGCGACCGAATTCCGGGCGGCGGGGCTTGTCCTTCTGTCGCCGTTCTGGTCGCTGGCCCGGATGGGTCAAATCCGCTTTCCTTTCTTGCCGGCGGAGCGGCTGGTGCGTGACCGTTTCGAGAGTTTCGCCAAAATCGCGCGCATCGGCATGCCGCTCCTTTCCATCCACGGCGACGCCGACTTGATCGTCCCGCCGGGGGAGGGACAACGGTTGTTCGAGGCGGCGCGGGAGCCAAAAACCTTACGCCTGCTGCCGGCCGCCCGCCATAATGACCTTTTCGACCACGGGGCAGCGGAGATCATGCTGGCATGGCTGGAAAGCCTTCGGCGCTGAAAAGGCTTGCCCCTCATGGCCGCGCTGCGGTAACTCCTATGGGCGCGCGCGGGTGTAGCTCAATGGCAGAGCAACAGCCTTCCAAGCTGATGACGAGGGTTCGATTCCCTTCACCCGCTCCAATTCAGAAGTCAGATATCAGAAGTCAGAGGTCAGAAAAAAGCCTGATTCTGGCCTCGTATGAATGGCGCATTTCTGAGAAAGCAAATCGACAAGCCGGTTGCGCGAAGCCTTTTGGCTTCGTGCGGGGCCCCCGCTTTCGCGGGGGTGAAGGTTTTCGCAAGCTCGCTGCGCTCGCCAACGAAAGCCCTGAACGCCAAGACCGCCAACAAGGCCATTGGCCAACTCAGCCGCATGCTCAAGGAAATGAACATCCGGCGTCGGCTCAATCTGCCGGATATTTTCAGAGG